>JAGRLC010000043.1:1161-15604 GCA_020441995.1 Rhodobiaceae bacterium | reverse complement strand
AACCCGTCGACCAACTCCTACAAGCGCCTGGTCCCCGGCTTCGAGGCTCCGGTCCTGCTGGCCTACTCGGCCCGCAACCGTTCGGCATCCTGCCGCATTCCCTACACGGCATCGCCGAAAGCCAAGCGCGTTGAAGTCCGCTTCCCCGATCCGTCGGCCAACCCGTATCTGTGCTATTCGGCGCTGCTGATGGCCGGCCTCGACGGCATCAAGAACAAGCTCCATCCCGGCGACGCCATGGACAAGGATCTCTACGACCTTCCTCCGGAAGAGCTGAAGGAAATCCCGACCGTCTGCGCCAGCCTGCGTGAGGCCCTCGACAGCCTCGACGCCGACCGCGACTTCCTCAAGGCCGGCGGTGTGATGGATGACGACCAGATCGACGCCTACATCGATCTGAAGATGGAAGAAGTCATCCGCTTCGAACACACGCCGCACCCGGTCGAGTTCGACATGTACTATTCGGTCTGACGGCACATCGCCGCGGACCCCGGCAAAAACAAAACCCGGCTGGAGCGCTCCAGCCGGGTTTTTCAATTCCTGAAAAGCGTGTTCGCCTAGTTCCGCAGAACCGTTGCGACACGCAGGTTGTTGGTCGTGCCGGACTGGCCGAAGGGAACGCCGGACAGGATCACGATCCTGTCACCTTCCAGCGCGAAGCCTTCCTTGCGCGCCTGGCGGACGGCTTCGTCGACCATGCTGTCATAGGTATCGACGCCATCGGACTGAACCGAATGCGCGCCCCACAACAGCGACATCTTGCGCGCCACTTCAAGTTCCGGCGTCAGCGCAATGACGGGAACGTTCGGCCGCTCGCGCGCCGCGCGCACCGCCGTGGTGCCCGACGATGTGAACGCCACAATCGCCTTGGCATCGACATTCTCCGCGACAAGCGCCGCGGCCGCCGCCATGGCGTGCTCGACGGTGTGCTCGATGCTGAGATTGAGCGAATCGACGATTGCCCTGTACCCGGCGCCATTCTCGGTCGCTTCGATCACACGGCTCATCATCGCGACCGCCTCGACCGGGTATTTGCCGGAAGCCGATTCCGCCGACAGCATGACAGCATCGGCGCCATCGTAAATGGCGGTTGCAACGTCGGAGGTCTCGGCGCGGGTCGGAGCCGGCGCCTGAACCATGGACTCCAGCATCTGCGTCGCAATGATCACCGGCTTACCGGCCTTGCGGCACAGCCGGACCATCTCTTTTTGATGCTCGGGAACATGCTCCAGCGGGATTTCGACGCCGAGATCGCCACGCGCGACCATGATGCTGTCGGAAAGCGCGATGATGTCTTCAAGCTGCTCGAGCGCCTTGGGCTTCTCGATCTTGGAGCAGATGCCGACATCGCTGCCGATCAGGCGGCGGCCCTCGATGACATCGGCGGCGCGCTGCACGAAAGACAGCGCGACAAAATCGACACCGAGACTGAGGCCGAACTTCAGATCATCCCGGTCCTTGTCCGTCAGCGGCGAAAGGTCGAGCAGCGTATCCGGCAGGTTGACGCCCTTGCGGTCGGACATCGGACCGCCCACCAGCACCTCGGCCTCGATCCAATCGTCGCCAATCCCGGTAGCCTTGAGGCGGATGCGCCCATCATTGACGAGCATGTTATGGCCCGGCGCGATGGCCTCGAACACCTGCCGGTGCGGCAGCGGAATGCTGTCAGGCGTGCCCTTGCCGCCTTCCAGCACGAACCGAAGCTTGTCGCCCTGCTTGACGTGATAGCCGCCGTCTTCCAGCACACCGACCCGAATCTTGGGTCCCTGCAGGTCTTGCAGGACACCGATCGGCCGGCCCGATTCCTTTTCCAGGTCGCGCAAGATTTCCATGCGCAGCGCGTGATCGGACTGACTCCCATGCGAGAAGTTCAGCCGGAACACATCGACACCTGCATCAAACAGGCGCCGGATCATCTCCTTGTCGGAACTCGCCGGCCCGAGCGTTGCGACAATTTTGGCGTTTCGTGTGCGTCTCATTTTTATATCCGTTCAAAACGGGGGTGATTGGCTTGTCAGGTTCGGTCAGGCGATCAGCGTCGCGCGGAAGTCATTGACATTGGTAAGTGTCGGCCCGGTGACGACAAGCGTCCCGGCAGCCTCGAAACAGGTGTAGGCATCGTTGGCCGCGAGCAGGGCTTCAGGATCGGCTCCGGCGGCCCGTGCGGCGGCAAGCGTTTGCGGCCCGCACCACGCGCCGGCATTGTCCTCCGAACCATCTATACCGTCGGTGTCGCAGGCAATGGTGGAAATTCCCTCGGCGCCGGCAAGTTCCAGCGCGTGCCCGAGCAGGTACTCGGTATTGCGACCGCCCCTGCCCTTGCCGCGCACGGTGACCGTCGTCTCGCCACCCGACAGCAGCACGCATTTGCGCCTCGCCTTCTTGTGATCAAGCGCAAGGCGCGCGTGTTCCACGCCGATGTCGCGCGCCTCGCCCTCGATGGCATCGCCAAGCATGATCGGCTCCAGACCCGCCTCGCGGACAATCCGCGCCGCGGCCTCCAGCGACATGGCGGGCGTCGCTGCCATGCGGTACTCGCAAGCATCGAACACGGGGTCGCCGGGCTTGGGCGTTTCGGAGGCCGGATTCGCCAGCCACGCGCGCACCGCATCCGGCACGTCCATGCCGTACTTGTCGATGATCGCAAGCGCCTGCGCCGACGTCGTCCCATCGGGCACGGTCGGGCCCGATGCAATGGCGGCAGGATCATCGCCAGGCACATCGGATATGGCGATCGTGACAACGCGGGCGGGCGCGGCCGCCGCAGCAAGTCTGCCGCCCTTGATTCCCGACAGGTGCCGGCGCACGCAGTTCATCTCGCCGATCGGCGCACCGCTTCTAAGCAGGCCATTGTTGACCGCCTGCTTGTCGGCAAGCGTGAGGCTGTCCGCCGGCATGGTCAGCAAGGCCGACCCGCCGCCGGAAATCAGCGCGATGACCAGATCGTCGCGGCCAAGGCCGGTCACGAGATTATGGATGTCGCGCGCGGCTTTCAGGCCGTTGTCGTCGGGAACGGGATGGGCCGCCTCGACGATTTTGATCCGGTCGCAATCGACGGAATGCCCGTAGCGCGTGACAACGAGCCCCTCGAGATCGCCCTTCCAGGCGTCTTCAAGCGCACGCGCCATGGCCGCCGATGCCTTGCCCGCGCCAATGACGATGGTCCGGCCTTTAGGCGGCTCGGGCAGTTGACCGGCGATGATCTTGGAAGGCAGCGCTGCGTCAACGGCCGCGCCGAACAGGCGGCGCAATAGGTTTTCTGAATCTGTCACGGTTATCCGCGCGAAAATTATGGTTCCCCCCAGCCGCATCGAATGCGGCATGAGACTTTATACTAACTGCACGGAGAGCACGCCGCGAGTGCCCGCATCTGATTACACGAGCAGAAAAAGCGCGGAGAGGAGAATAACTGCTATTCCCGAAGGGATACGCAGTGAGGCGGCAGAAGCCGCGGCATCAGATAGCCGGACCCGATACGGCATGGCGCAAACGCCCCGCACTCTCCGGCAGGATTACGAAAAGGCCGTACGCACGGGAAAGCACGAAATACGCCGGAACTAGTTAAGCCGCGCTCCCGATCGGCCTTGATCCCCACTATCAACTACAGGCTGTAAAACGATCGTTACCAAGGCGTCATTTCTTTGACATTTCTTTCGGCGACAAAATACGCGCCTTGGAAATCGGCTGTTTTGTCCGCCGCAATGAAGCCGTTTCCCGGCAAACAGGCCATTCCTGATGAAGCCCGCAAGCCCCCTTCGCGGCATTAAACAGGTGGCCGTACTGGTTACTGTTCCGCGTGATATATCTCCGGGCCGCAGATTCCGCGATCTCTGCGGCCCTTTTCTTTTTTCTTACCCTCTGGAGATGGTCGCGCCCGGAAGCCTCGCGTGCCAAAATCGCCGTGATTCGATGAAACGGTGAATGTCGAAACCTTCCGGGGACTTCTGGACGTATGAGCGATTCCGACGATCTCTTCGCCGCGCTGGAAACCAGCGTTTCGAAGCTCAAGACAGTTGCGAAGGACGCATCGCTCAAGAGCGGGGTCGCCAAGGCCCCGGAGAAGAAGCTCGCCGCGACCGGAACCGGCGGCGCCGAGGACGGCTACACGGCTGCCGACATCGAGGTTCTCGAAGGCCTTGAGCCCGTCCGCCGGCGCCCCGGCATGTACATCGGCGGCACCGACGAAAAGGCCCTGCATCATCTCTTCGCCGAAGTCATCGACAACGCGATGGACGAAGCCGTTGCCGGCCACGCCAGCGCCATCGAGGTCAATCTGGACGCGGAAGGCTATCTCACCGTGTCGGACAATGGCCGCGGCATCCCCGTCGACCCGCACCCGAAATACCAGAACCGCTCCGCGCTCGAAGTCATCATGACGACGCTGCACGCGGGCGGAAAGTTCAACGCCAAGGTCTACGAGACATCCGGCGGCCTGCACGGCGTCGGCGTGTCTGTCGTCAACGCGCTTTCGGACGACCTCGAGGTGGAAGTCGCGCGCGGACGCAAGCTTTACCGCCAGCTCTATTCACGCGGCTGCCCCGTAACGGGCCTTGAGTTTCTCGGTGATGTCATGAACCGGCGCGGAACCCGCGTCCGTTTCAGGCCCGATGCGGAAATTTTCGGAAAAGGCGCGCGCTTCAAACCGGGCCGCCTGTTCCGCATGGCCCGGTCCAAGGCCTATCTGTTCGGCGGTGTTGAAATCCGCTGGTCCTGCGATCCCGAACTTGTCGAGGGCACCGACACGCCCGCGCAGGAAGTCTTCAAGTTTCCCAACGGCTTGAAGGATTACCTGCAAAGCGAGGTCGGCAAGGCCACGCTGGTTGCCGACGAGCTATTCCACGGCAAGAGCGAGCGCCAGGCCGGAGGCGGCAGCGCCGAATGGGCCGTGTGCTGGTTCGGCGGGCGTGACGGCTTCATCCACTCCTACTGCAACACGGTTCCCACGCCCGAAGGCGGCACCCATGTCGCGGGCCTGCGGCTTGCTCTGCTCAAGGGGCTCAAGTCGTTCGGTGAACTGACCGGCAACAAGAAGCTCAATCTGCTTACCAGCGACGACATCATGGCGTCCGCCGGCATCATGCTGTCGGTCTTCGTGCGCGAACCGGAATTCCAGGGACAAACCAAGGAGCGGCTGACGACGCAGGAAGCCTCCCGCATCGTCGAGAACGCGGTCCGCGACACCTTCGATCACTGGCTGGCCGCGCGTCCGCAGCAGGCAACCCGCCTGCTCGACTGGGTTATCGAACGTGCCGAGGAGCGCCTGCGCCGCCGCCAGGAACGCGAAACCCAGCGCAAGACCGCGACCCGCAAGCTGCGCCTGCCCGGCAAGCTGTCCGACTGTTCGGCCAATTCACGCGAAGGCACCGAGCTTTTCATCGTCGAGGGCGATTCCGCCGGCGGCTCCGCCAAACAGGCCCGTAACCGGGCGAAACAGGCGGTCCTTCCCCTGCGCGGCAAGATCCTCAACGTCGCCAGCGCCGGGCGCGACAAGCTCGCCTCCAACCAGCAGCTTGCCGACCTGATCCAGGCGCTGGGCTGCGGAACCGGCAACAACTACCGCGACGACGATCTGCGCTACGAGCGCATCATCGTCATGACCGACGCCGACGTCGACGGCGCCCACATCGCCTCACTGCTGATCACCTTCTTCTACAAGCAGATGCCGAAGCTGATCGATAATGGACACCTGTTCCTCGCCGTTCCGCCGCTGTACCGCATTACCCAGGGCGGCAAGACGCTTTACGCCCGCGACGACATGCACAAGGACGAATTGCTGAAGAGCGAATTCAACGGGCGCGGCAAGATCGAGATCGGCCGCTTCAAGGGCCTGGGCGAAATGATGCCGCACCAGCTAAAGGAAACCACCATGGACCCGGCGAAGCGCACGCTGCTGCGGGTCGAAATCTCGGATGACGATATGGACGCGACGCGCCTGATCGTCGGCGACCTGATGGGCACGAATTCCGACGCGCGCTTCCGCTTCATCCAGGAACGCGCCGAGTTCGCCGAAGAACTGGATCTTTAAAACATAACTTGAAGCTTAAAACCGCTTCAGGAACCTGTTCAGGGCCTTGCTAACCGCTTCGGGGCGCTCAAGCGTCGCCAGGTGACCGCTGCCCTTAATGATCTTCAATTCCGCGCCGGGCGTCCCGTTGGCAATTTCCTCCGCAAGCTTCGGCGGCGTCAGAGCATCCTCGTCACCGCACATGACAAGCGTCGGGCAATGCACAGTTGCCAGCGTTTGGAAAGCATCCGAACGCCCCATGATGGCCCGCTGCTGGCGCTCGAAGGCGGCAACGCCGGTTTCCTTCGCCATTGCGCGGATGATGCCGGTCAGTCCCTCGTCGCCCTGCCGGCTCTCGGCAATGAATACCTTGATAAGCTCATTGATAACCGGGGCTATGCCTTCGGAATGGGCCAGTTCGATCGCGCCTTCGCGCATCGCTGTCTGGTCCGGCCGGTCGGCGCGCGCGCTGGTGTCAATGAGAACAAGCCCGCGCACACGTTTAGGTGCCTGACGAATTGTCTCGTAGGCGATATATCCGCCCATCGACAGCCCCACGAGCACGAACTGTTCCGGCGCGTTGTCCAGCAGCCGGCGCGCGATCGCTTCCATGCTGTCATCGCGCCTGTGGTCGGCTATCCGGGTGTTCCAGCCTTCCGGCAAGCATGCAACCTGTGGTGCGTAAAGCGCCTCTGTGCACAACAACCCGGGCACGAAAACGATATTATTCATGACTGCCTCGGCGTCCAATCGCGTTGCCTGCGTCGGGAAAAGCCTCGATTTTTACCCAATATGTCAAAGTTGTTTGACTTCGCCGCCCGTTCTTCATATGTCCCGTGACTAACGCGGCGCACGCAAATCGCGGCTCTTTGCTCTATGCAGACAGGCTAGACCGATTTGCGGAATGCTCAAAGCATCGTGCGCCTGGTTTTGCCACGATTGCCTCGAATGCCGCCTCCGGGCTCATCCGTGTGCGAAAGTACCTTGAAGAAGTCTGCTGCCGGTCCAACCGGACCCACTGATAAAGCGACGATACCTGTACATGAAATTTACTGATCTGGGCCTCAGCGAGCGGGTGCTCGCAGCCGTTGCCCAAAGCGGATACACCGACCCCACACCGATCCAGGCGCAGGCCATTCCCGAGGTCCTCGCCAAGCGCGACGTGATCGGAATTGCCCAGACCGGGACGGGCAAAACAGCTTCCTTTGTTCTGCCGATGCTGACGCGCCTGGAAACGGGCCGCGCCCGCGCCCGCATGCCGCGGACGCTCATCCTCGAACCGACGCGCGAACTCGCAGCCCAGGTCGAACAGAACTTCAATACCTATGGCGTCAATCACAAGCTGACCGTGGCGCTGCTCATCGGCGGCGTCTCGTTCGACGAGCAGGAAAAAAAGCTCGACCGTGGCGCCGACGTGCTGATCGCGACCCCGGGCCGCCTGCTCGATCACTTCGAACGCGGCAAGCTGCTGATGACCGGTGTCGAGATTCTCGTGATCGACGAAGCCGACCGCATGCTCGACATGGGCTTCATTCCCGACATCGAGCGCATTTGCAAAATGGTGCCGGCTCGCCGGCAGACGCTGTTTTTCTCAGCCACCATGGCGCCGGAGATTTCGCGCCTGACGAGCCAGTTCCTGCGCGATCCCGTACGCGTTGAGGTCGCCCGCCCGGCATCCGCCGCCGACACCGTCAAGCAGAGCGTGGTCGCCTGCAGTGGCTCACCGAAGGAAAAGAGGGCTGCGCTGCGCGACCAGATCCGGGCTGCGGAAGAACTTTCCAACGCCATTGTCTTCTGCAACCGCAAGCGCGATGTCGCCACTTTGCACAATTCGCTCAAGCGCCACGGCTTCAATGCCGGCGCCCTGCACGGCGACATGGACCAGCATCAGCGCATGGCGATGCTTGAAAGCTTCCGTTCCGGCGAGACGCCCATACTGGTGGCAAGCGACGTCGCGGCACGCGGTCTCGACATCCCGAAGGTCAGCCACGTTTTCAACTATGACCTTCCCGCGCATCCGGACGATTATGTTCACCGGATCGGACGCACAGGCCGCGCCGGACGCAAAGGCGTCGCGATTGCGCTGTGCACACCGCAGGACATGCTGGCGCTCGAAAAGATCGAAAAACTCATTGGCACGAAAATCGATCGCGCCAATGTCGCTGATTTCGAATCCCGCGACGATGAAAAGAAGGAAGAACGCGGATCGCGTTCACGCCGTTCCAAGCGCTCGAAACCGGTCGGAGACAAAGCGGACAACGCCCAGCCCGCGTCCAGGGAGAACGCCGCTCCCAAGACTTCCAGGAAGCCCGCTTCCGACGAGAAGCCTTCCCGCGAGCGGTCATCCCCTAAGAGCGATTCCCGGGAGAAAACCGCCAAAAAAGAAACGGAAAAGGCTCTTGCAAGCGCTGTGTTCGGGAATGACGAACACGTTCCGGCATTTCTCCTGCGCCCGACCCGGCCGCCAAAGCACTGATCCAGCGGGACTTCTCCGAACTTACGTAACGGCATTTAACTCCGTGTTAAGCGACTGGGCTCTAGATTGCGTCATTCAAGCGGTTCAGACCGCCGCGCAAGGGGCCACACAAAATGGCAGAACGACCGGACAAGGCTGAGTTTCTCCGGACAATCGGATATGGCGAAAACTCCATCAAGTTCTTGAAAAAGAACGAGAATCCGGCTTATCCACGCAACTATGAGCTTTGGTACACATACTCTGCGGGTTATAACCGGGAGTTGAATCAGGCTATCAATGCGGCGCTCGACCGGCACGGTGTGATTGATGCGGCGACGCTTGACCGATTCTATGATGAGTTTGTTTCTCCGCTGAATCTCAGTGACCGTCTTGGCGACGTGGGCGACAAGATGGCCCTGGAAATCGCCGAGCTGCTTAAACGCATCGAAGATAGCAGCGGAACAGTTGGCGAATATGGCCGCGAACTGACGGAAGCGTCGAACACGCTGTCCAAGACATCAACGGTCGAGCAGGCCAAGATCGTCGTCAAACGTGTTCTCTCGGCAACCCAGTCGATGGAAGAGCGCAACAACGATCTTGAAAGACAGTTGCGTGAATCACGGCAGCAAATCACCGATCTTCAGGACAATCTTGAAGCGGTGCGCACCGAGACCATTACCGATGTTCTGACCGGGCTTGCCAACCGGCGCCATTTCGATCAGTCGCTTGAGCGGTTGATGTCTTCCGAACGTCAGGAAAATTCCGAACTTTGCCTGATCATGTGCGACATCGATCACTTCAAGCGTTTCAATGACACTTACGGTCATCAGACTGGCGATCAGGTTCTCAAGCTTGTTGGCGCAACCCTGAAGCAATCGGTAAAGGGACGCGATATCGCGGCTCGCTATGGTGGCGAGGAATTCGGCATCATCCTGCCGCAAACGAATTATGATTCCGCCTGTGTTGTGGCCGAACAGATCCGCACCGCGATTATGAAAAAAGAGCTGGTGAAACGTTCGACCGGCGAAACGCTGGGGCGCATCACGATGTCATTCGGCATCGCCGTCATGAACGACACCGATACGCCGGACTGCATTATCGCACGCGCCGATGCCGCGCTCTATAAATCCAAACGCGATGGCCGCAACCGTGTCACCGGTGAGGACGCCCTGAGCAAAACCGAGAGACCCGCGCAGGTAGCCTGATCCAGATCAGTTACCGGCGTACGGAAACAGGCGCAAACAGTTAGAGTTTGCGCCTTTTGTCTTTCTGTCCAGCCAGGGCGACACCGGTCGCCGTATCGATCCATGCGCGGAATGTATCGGTATCCTCGAACAAGGCCTCAGGTGCCTCGTAATACGACAGGCTGACCTGCTTGCCTTTTCGCGAATAGAAGAACGGTCCCTTCCCCTCAGCCTCGAAACGTGGAGCGGTCTCATCGTCCGCTTTCAGGTAAAGCACATCCGACACCACAAGCGCGATCATGACGCCATCGCGGAATATGCCCGTACCGCCGAACATGCGCCGGAACGATATTCCCGGAACACCGGCAAACAGGTCTTCCAGATAAGCCTGAAACCCTTCCGACATCACCGCTCCATCAGTCGGAGAGATGCAAACCCATCTCCCAGAAATCCGCTTCAAGCCGCGTTGCCTGCCGGAACAGCTCAAGCAGGCGCGGATAGCGTTTCCCGGTCAATGTCTCGTCTGCAAGCTTGTCGAGAAAGTCCCGTGCGTCCTGCGCCACCTGCTGATAGGCATCGCCGGCATATTCGTCGATCCAGGCACGGTAAGGATTATCGGGACCGGATGTCCTGGCGAGAGCTTTTCCAATCTCGGCATAACCGATCACACAGGGGCTGAGCGCGCACATGAGGTCGAGCAGATCGCCGCGATGGCCTGCCTCCAGCACGAAGCGGGTATAGGCCATCGTCGCGCGCGCTTCGGGGGCGGCCTCAAGCTCTTCCGGCGAAATGCCCCATTCGCCGCACAGATCGACATGCAGGTTCATCTCGACATCGAGAATGGCCGACATGGCCGCCGAACACGCGCGCATATCGGCAAGCGTGTTGGCCTTCGTCACGCCAAGCGCGTAGGCGCGGGCGAACTGGATCAGAAACAGATAATCCTGGACGAGATAGTGCCGGAAGCTCGCCTGCGGCAGGGAGCCGTCGCCCATGGCGGCAACGAAGGGATGCCCTGTATATGCTGTCCAAGCCTCGTTAGCGTCCACCTTGAGGCGATTGAACAGGCTCATCACGAAAACGGCTTAGGCGTTTGCGGAGAAAGCATCGGCCGCAGGCGTGATCGCAACGGATTCACCGCAGCCGCAGGCACTGGTCTGGTTCGGATTGTTGAACACGAACCCGGACGACAGCTTCGTCGCCTGGTAGTCCATTTCGGTGCCAAGCAGGAACAGCACGGCCTTGGGGTCGATCAGGACGGTGACGCCCTTGTCCTCGATCACCTCGTCGCCGGGCTGCACTTCCTCGGCATATTCCATCGTGTAGGACATACCGGCGCAGCCGCCATTCTTCACGCCGACACGCAGGCCCGCGAACGGCTTGTCGGAATTTTCCATGATCTCGCGCACGCGTTCCGCCGCCGCATCGCTCAGCGTGACAACCTTGGGTCTGGGGCGTGTTTGAACGTTCATGGTTTCTCGCTCATCCCGTTTGGATTCGCACCAGTCTCAATGACCGGCGATAACATTACATGAATCTAGGAGCCGATAAGCCCTGCGGCAATAATCAGAACACCGGATGGCCGGTCAGAACATGTCGAGCGCGACACGCGCCTCGTCGCTCATCCGGCTCGGGTCCCAAGGCGGATCGAAGACCATGTTGACTTTCACCTGGCCGACACCGCCAACGGCGCTGACGGCATCCTCGACCCAGATCGGCATTTCACCGGCCACCGGACAGCCCGGCGCCGTCAGCGTCATGTCGATGTCGATATTGCGCTCGTCGCTGATATCAACGCGGTAGATCAGGCCCAATTCATAGATATCGACCGGAATTTCCGGGTCGTAGACGGTCTTGAGCGCGGAAATGATGTCGTCGGTCAGCGACGTGATCTCTTCCTTCGACAGCGCGGAACCGCCGGCATTCGCGGCATCGCCGGACGCGGCGGTCTTCTCCGCCTCGTCGCCTTCGCGCGGGATCAGATAGGGATTGTCGTCCATCATGCGAACATCCGTTGGGCTTTTTCCAGTGCGCCTGCAAGCACGTCGATCTCCTCTACCGTATTGTAGAGACCGAAGGACGCACGGCAAGTCGAGGTGACGCCGAAGCGATCCAGCAGCGGCTGCGCGCAATGGGTTCCGGCGCGCACCGCAACGCCCTCGCGGTCGAGCACAGTCGCCACATCATGGGCGTGCGCACCCTGCATCTCGAAGGAGACGATCGCGCCCTTGCCCGGCGCATCGCCGAAAATGCGGATCGAGTTCATCGCGCCAAGCCGCTGATGCGCATAGGCACGCAAGCTTTCCTCATGCGCGGCAATCTTCTCTCGCCCGACGCTCTCCATGTACTCAAGCGCAGCGCCCAGACCGATCGCCTGCACGATCGGCGGCGTGCCCGCCTCGAAGCGATGCGGCGGCTCGGCATAGGTTACAATATCCATGGTGACGTCGCGGATCATCTCGCCACCGCCAAGGAACGGCGGCATTTTCGCCAGCAGGTCCTTCTTGCCGTAAAGCACGCCGATCCCGCTCGGCCCGTACACCTTGTGGCCGGTGAAGCAGTAGAAATCGGCATCCAGCGCATGCACATCGACCGGCATGTGAACGGCGGCCTGCGAACCGTCGATCAGCACCTTGATACCGCGCGCGTGCGCTGCGCGGATCACGTCGGCAACCGGCACGACAGTGCCCAGCACGTTCGACATATGCGTGATGGCGATCAGCCTGGTGCGATCGCTCAGCAACGCCTCGAAGGCTTCGAAGTCGAACGAACCGTCGTCATGCACCGGCGCCCATTTCAGCACCGCGCCCTTGCGCTCACGCAGAAAATGCCACGGCACGATGTTGGAGTGATGCTCCATGATCGAGAGCACGATCTCGTCGCCCTCACCGATCCCGTCGAGTCCCAGAGAATAGGCAACCAGATTGATCGCCTCGGTCGTGGAGCGCGTGAAAATGATCTCGTCGACGCTGCCCGCATTAAGGAACTTGCGCACGGTCTCGCGCGCCGCCTCGTAATTGTCCGTCGCGGTATTGGACAGATAATGCAGGCCGCGATGGACGTTGGCGTATTCGTGACCGTAAGCCTTGGTCACGGCGTCGATCATGGTTTGAGGCTTCTGCGCCGACGCGCCGTTGTCGAGATAGATCAGCGGCTTGCCATAGACCTCGCGCGACAGGATCGGGAAATCCCGCCGGATGGCTTCGACGTCGTATCCGTTCGCGCTCATCGGTGCCTACTCTGCAAGGTGGCGTTCGAGCCACTCTTCGGCAACCGCGGAGAACTCTTCCGCAATGGCCTCATCGAGATCGTCGAACACCTCGTTGGCGAAAGCGGAAACCAGCATGCGGGTTGCCTCGCGCTTCGGAATGCCGCGCGCCATCAGATAAAACAGCAGGTTGTCGTCGACGCGGCCCGTGGTGGAGCCGTGGCCGCACTGCACATCGTCGGCGTAGATCTCCAGTTCCGGCTTGGAATCGGATTCCGCATCGTCCGACAGCATCAGCGCCTGCGACATCATCTTGCCGTCGGTCTTCTGGGCGATCTGGCGCACCAGGATCTTGCCCTGGAAAACGCTGCGCGCCTTATCGTCGAGCACGGACTTGAACAGCTCGCGGCTGACGCAGTTCGGCACCGCGTGATCGACAAACATGGTGGTATCCACGTGCCGCGTGCTGCCGGCCAGATGCAGACCGCGAATGTTGGCAACGGAATCCTCGCCGGTGAAGCGGAACCCGATATCGGTGCGCACCAACTCGCCACTCGAGACGATCAGAAGCGTATCGACCTTGGTTCCGGCATCGGCCGTCACCGCAAGACCACCGGAATGCACACCCTGCGCGCCTGCGTCCACATGACGGATGAAGGTAACCTTCGCACCCTTGGCGACATCGATATGGCTGACATGGCCGCCGAATGCGCCCTCGCCGGCAGAGCCGGTCTTTTCGATGATGGTGACCTCTGCCCCCTCGCCCACGGTATAGAGCGCAATGCTGTCACTGCGCTTGTCAGCAGGGTTGGCGACTTCGACGCGAACGGGCTCGGCGACATTCGCACCGGCCGCGACATCGACAACGGCACCGGCGCTGGCGAAGGCCTCGTTGAGATCAAGCAGCGGGCTCTCGAAGCCCTTGAAACGCTCGGACACACGCGCGGCGATCTTTTCGCCATCCGCGGACAAGGCATCAGCCAGCGACTGAACGCTGACGCCGTCCTGCGCCCCCGGCAGCGACACCTGCGTTTCGCCGGCTTGGGGCACCTCGCGCAGGCGCGTACGAATATCGGTGTATTTCCATTCCTCGATGCGCCGGTGCGGCAGACCGATGGCCGAAAACCGCGAGAACGCCGCCTCGCGGGCTTCGACAAGCGCCTTGCCGCCGACAAGCGCGTCCTTGCGCGCGGCAAACTCTTCCGCGATCTGCTTTTCCGCCGCCGTCTCGACGCGCTGAACCTGAACGTTCATGTCTTCAGTGCCTTTTCTGCCCCATGCCTGCTTCGTGATGCATGGGAAGCATTCCGTATCATTTTTTCACTACGCATAGCCTTGTCCGAAAAGTCTGCAACTTTTCGGGGCTATGCGGCATCGACGAATTCGGCGTAACCGGACTTCTCAAGCTCCAGCGCAAGCTCCTTGCCGCCGGTCTTGACGATTTTGCCCTTCGACATGACGTGGACCACGTCCGGTACGATGTAGTCGAGCAAACGCTGGTAGTGGGTGATGACCAGCATCGAGCGGTCCGGGCCGCGCAACGCGTTGACGCCATCGGCAACCAGACGCAGCGCATCGATGTCGAGGCCGGA
>JAGRLC010000043.1:0-1087 GCA_020441995.1 Rhodobiaceae bacterium | reverse complement strand
TCTTCTCACCGCCCGAGAAACCGACGTTGAGCGGCCGCCGCAGCATCTCCTGCGAAACGTTGAGCTTGGCGGATGCCTCTTTAACGGCACGCATGAAATCAGGCGTGGTCAGTTCGGTCTCGCCGCGCGCCTTGCGCTGCGCGTTCATGGCCGCCTTCAGGAAGGTCATGGTCGCAACGCCGGGAATTTCGACGGGGTACTGGAACGCCAGGAAGATGCCGGCGGCGGCGCGCTCGTCGGCTTCCATCTCCAGCAGATCCTCGCCCTTGAACAGGACAGAGCCCTCGGTGACCTCGTAGTCGTCCTTGCCGGCGAGCACGTTCGACAGCGTTGACTTGCCCGAGCCGTTCGGCCCCATGATGGCGTGCACTTCGCCGGGATTGATCTTCAGGTCGACGCCCTTGAGGATTTCGGTGCCGTCTTCCTCGATCACCGCGTGCAGGTTCTTGATTTCAAGCATTCTTCTATGTCCTTTGCCGGCATTCCGGCCGATTTACGTCTGTGCGGCCCAAAGGCCGAATTGAATGAAACGGATTTAGCCGACCGAGCCTTCCAGGCTGATACCGATCAGCTTCTGGGTCTCGACCATGAATTCCATCGGAAGCTGCTGGATCACGTCGCGCACGAAGCCGTTGACGATCAGCGCCACGGCCTCTTCCTCGCCCAGTCCCCGCGACAGGCAGTAGAACATCTGATCATCGGAGATTTTCGAGGTCGTCGCCTCGTGCTCGAACGTGGCGGAGGAATTGTTCGCCTCGATGTAGGGCACGGTGTGCGCGCCGCACTGATCGCCGATCAGCAGGCTGTCGCATTGGGTGAAGTTGCGTGCGTTGGTTGCCTTGCGGTGGGCCGAGACAAGACCGCGATAGGTGTTGTCGGAATGCCCGGCGGCGATGCCCTTGGAGATGATGCGGCTGGATGTGTTCTTGCCCAGGTGCACCATCTTGGTGCCGCTGTCGATCTGCTGATAGCCGTTCGACACGGCGATGGAATAGAATTCGCCGCGCGAATTGTCGCCGCGCAGGATGCAGCTCGGATACTTCCAGGTGATGGCGGAGCCGGTCTCGACCTGCGTCCAGGAAATCTT
>JAGRLC010000042.1 GCA_020441995.1 Rhodobiaceae bacterium | reverse complement strand
CGACTTCTTCCGAAGTCTTGATCTTGGCGGACTTCTTCTGGATGTCCTTGACGACCTCGGCAACGGCCATGTCGACGCCGCGCTTCAGGTCCATCGGGTTCATGCCGGCGGCAACTGCCTTGGCGCCTTCGCGAACGATCGCCTGGGCGAGAACCGTGGCAGTGGTCGTGCCGTCGCCGGCGATGTCGTTGGTCTTGGAGGCAACTTCGCGCACCATCTGTGCGCCCATGTTCTCGAACTTGTCCTCAAGCTCGATTTCCTTGGCGACCGTGACGCCGTCCTTGGTGGTGCGCGGTGCGCCGAAAGCCTTGTCGATGACGACGTTGCGGCCTTTCGGGCCGAGCGTCACCTTCACCGCGTCGGCGAGGATGTCGACGCCGCGCAGCATCTTGTTGCGGGCTTCGGTTGAGAATTTTACGTCTTTCGCAGCCATTTCAATGGTCTCCGTACGTTTGCTGGCAGTCGCTGCTGAACGCATCCTTTGTCGGGGCGTTCGGCGCGATCTTGCCGGATACTGAAAAGGTCATTCACGGGTTGGCTTGAGGCGGGGTTCGCCTGGCAAGCTCAATGCCGATGCTCAGGCGGCCTTCTTCTTGGCCTTCTTGGCTTCGACGATGCCCATGATGTCGGACTCTTTCATGATCAGGTATTCGGTGCCGTCGAGCTTCACCTCGGTGCCCGACCACTTGCCGAACAGAACGACATCGCCGGCCTGAACGTCGAGAGCGATGCGTGCACCCTTCTCGTCGCGTTCGCCGGGGCCGACTGCGACGACTTCGCCCTGCTGAGGCTTTTCCTTCGCCGTGTCGGGGATGATGATGCCGCCGGCGGTCTTGGTGTCTTCGTCAATACGCTTGACCACCACGCGGTCATGCAGAGGACGGAAGTGCATGGGAGATCTCTCCTGTAAGATAAGCTGATACCGGAAAAGCTGGTTTGAGCATTGTTAGCACTCTCTTGATGTGAGTGCTAACCGCTGCGAGGCGATGTAATTTTGATGGCCCGAAGTGTCAAGGGGAGACGTGTCGGAAAAAAATCGCCGCGGTTAATTTCGCCGGCGGAAAAAGCGCGTGATATCGGAGTGTTACGCGCTCATGGCGGAATTGTCATCCCAGCCAAGCTTCTTACGGTAAATGGTCGATGCGCTGATCCCCAGCGCCGCGGCGGCCTTGCCGACATGTCCGTCGTATTTGTCGAGGGCCCCCTCGATGATCCGCTTTTCCTGGATCCAGAAGGGTTCGATGGAATGCACGGCGCCGGCCTGAATGGGGGAGGGGTGAAAGTCTCCGGAAGACTGTGTGACGAGTTGCAGCACACCGGCTGAAAGCGGGCGGCCCGTCTCGCTGCCGGTATGGGCCAGCGCCAGCGGGATCATGTCCGCATTGACGGTGTCGCCATCGTGCATGACGACAATACGGCGGATCAGGTTTTCGAGCTGGCGAACGTTGCCGGGCCAGTCGTAGCTGCACAGGAACCGCTCCGCTTCCGGCGAGAACCCGGTGAACTGGCGGTTCTCCTCCGCCGAAAAGCGCCGCAGGAAAGCATTCGCCAGCTTCATCACGTCGCGGCCGCGTTCGCGCAGCGGCGGCAGATGAACCGGCAGGACATGCAGACGGTAGAAAAGATCGGACCGGAACCGGCCGGCGCTCATTTCCTCTTCTGGGTCGCGGTTCGTGGCGCAGACGATGCGAACGTGGACGCGCTCATCCGAAGCGGCGCCGACCCGGCGCACCATGCCTGTCTGCAAGGCCCGCAGCAGCTTGGCCTGCAGGGAAAGATCCATTTCGCAAATTTCGTCGAGAAACAGCGTGCCGCCATCGGCAAGCTGCATGGCGCCGGGGCGGTCCTCGGTCGCGCCGGTAAAGGCGCCGCGCACGTGGCCGAACAATTCGCTTTCCATCAGATCGTGCGGAATGGCGGCGCAGTTGATGGCGATGAAACGGTCTGGCGCGCGCCCCGAATACTTGTGGATGGCATTGGCGCACAATTCCTTGCCGGTGCCGCTCTCGCCGGTGATGAAGGCGGGCGCCGCCGACGGGGCGATGCGCATGATCTGCCGGTAGAGGGCGACCATTTTAGGCGCTTCGCCGATGAAGTCGTGCTCGGCGGCACCGGTTTCTTGCCCGGTTGAGGCAGCCGCCGCGGCGGGGGCGGGCGGCCTGCTTTCAAGGCGTTCCGCCAGCCGTTCGAACAGCGTTTGCGCGCGGGAAGGCTGAAGTATGAAATCAGCCGCGCCCCGGCGCATCGCGTCCACGGCAAGGTTGACCGATCCGCCCGCGGCAAGCGCGACCGGACCCGTGCCGGATGCGGCAAGCCGTCCGATCAGTTCCAGATCGCGTTCGCAGTTGGCCTCCACGGTGACGAGCACGACATCCGCGTTGAGCGTGCTGGCAACCTGCCAGTCGGCGGGGGTCAGCTCGATGACTTCGGCATTACATGACGCCGCCCCGCCGACGACCCACCGCTGCATGGCGGGATCGCGGGTGATCAGGGCGAGCCGTAGCCCCTTGCGTGGTGAGGCGGAATGCATCCGCGGACTATCTCCCGGTGGCGCGGCGCCTTGCTGCGGAGCCGTTTGATCTGCTTTGGAAAAGAATGACCAAACAGGGTAAATAAAGGGTTGTTCGCGGTGCGATTGCAGGGCGCTTTTCCGATCTTCTCTGTCCCGGATCGGGAATTGCGTGTTAAGCTCCGGTTAATTGCTTTGCGCCGGGTGCAGGCGGTGTCGCTTTTGCGCTAAATTGTCGGCATGCCGATTCGCGTGCGCAAAAGCGCCTGAACGCAGTCGAAGCTAGGAGAATGGTAGCTCCCGATGTCGCGGTTCACACCTTGGCTTGTTGCCATATCGATGGTGATTATCGCGGCCTCGCTGTCGGCGGTACTCTATTCGTCTCTTGGAATGACGCTCACGGAAGCGGCCTGGATCGGCATCGGTCTCTTCCTGCTGATGATCGTGATCCAGCTCTTTGTGACGCGCGGCAAGGAATCCACCGGCCTTGTCAGCCGCCTCGATGACATCGGCGGCGCATCGGGCAAGCTCGCGCGCGAGATCGAGAGCCTCAACCTGCGCATCGCCGATCTCGAGGTGGCGCTGGCGCACCGGCTTGAGGATTCGCTTCAGGAGCGCATCACGCCCGTGCTTGGCGAGTTGGGGCGCATCGAGGAGCGTCTTGGCGAGATCGCCCGTAATGGCTTGCCGCAATCCGTGACGCAGACCGCGTCCGGCGATGCCGATGAGGATGAGGCTGTTACGGCGGCGGGCGCGAACGGCAAGGCGGCGCCTGCTGACAAAACGGCGCCGCGCCGGTCGGAAGCCTTCGTGGGCATCGATGACGACACGATGAAGCAACTGGTGCGCGATGCGGTTGAGGCCGGGCGCGTTGAAATTCATCTTCAGCCGATCGTCAGCCTGCCGCAGCGCAAGGTGCGCTACTACGAGGCGCTGGCGCGCCTGCGCACGGATGCCGGCGATCTGATGCAGCCAAACGACTTCCTTCCCTTTGCGCGCATGCAGGATCTGATGCCGGCCATTGATTTCACCGTGCTGGTGCGCGCGGTTCAGGTCGTGCGCCGCCTGACATCGAAGAACCGGGAAGTCGGTGTGTTCCTGAACGTGTCGCTTTCAACGCTTCAGGATGAGCGCTTCGCAAACCGCTATGTCGAATTCGCCGAGCACAACAAGGCGCTGGCCAGCTCGATCATCTTCGAGTTCAGCCAGCGCGAATATGTCACTGTCGGCCCGCTCGAACAGGTCGGTTTCGACCAGCTTGCCGAACTCGGCTTCCGTTTCTCCGTCGATGCGGTCGAGCGCCTGACGCTTGATGGCAAGGCGATGTCGGAAAAGCGGGTGCGTTTCGTAAAGGTCGACGCGGAACTTCTGCTGCAGGCCAATGGCGGCATATCCTCGGACATTCACCCCGCCGATCTGAGCGATCTTCTCGCTCGCTTCGGGATCGATCTGATCGCAATGCGTATCGAGCGTGAAAGCGAAGTCGTCGACCTGATCGACTACGATGTCCGCTTTGCCCAGGGCAACCTGTTCTCACCGCCGCGTCCGGTGAAAGCCGACATCCTTCAGGATGCGTCCGCCACGCTCGAGGCCGCCCAGTAGGGCTCCCGCAAATTCAGGGATGTCCCCGACTTCAGGATTTCCAATGACCCGTTCCATCGAGGGGCTCGGCGCCATTGCCGCCGGCTACGATCTGCTGATCTGCGATGTCTGGGGCGTCGTCCACAATGGCGTGCGCGCCTGGCCGCTTGCCTGCGAGGCGTTGCAGCGCTTCCGCGCCGGTGGCGGAAGCGTAATCCTGCTGACCAATGCGCCGCGCCCGAACACAGCGGTGACGGTCCAGCTCGAACAGCTTGCCGTGCCGCCGGATACGCGCGATGCGATCGTCACCTCGGGCGATCTGGCCCGCGACGCCCTGATCGCCGCCGAGGCGCGGGCGGTATTCCACCTTGGTCCCGCGCGCGATCTCGGTATTTTCGAAGGGCTGGATGTAAAGCGCGTCCCGCCGGAGGAGGCCGATATCGTGCTGAATACGGGCCTCTTCGACGACGAGACAGAAACGCCGGAAGACTACGACGAACTGATCGCAACAATGCGTTCGCGCGGCCTGCACATGATCTGCGCCAACCCGGATCTCGTTGTCGAGCGCGGAGACCAGATGATCTATTGCGCCGGCGCGATTGCGGAACGCTACCAGGAGGCCGGCGGCGAGGTCATCTGGGCCGGTAAGCCGCGCATGCCCGTTTACGAGCGCGTCTTTGCCATGGCGCATGAATTGCGTGGAGAGCCCGTGCCGCCCTCGCGCGCGCTGGCAATTGGAGATGCCATGCGCACCGATATCGCAGGCGGCGTCGCGGCTGGCGCCGATATACTGTTCATCGCCAGCGGCATTCATTCAGGCGATGTGATGCGCGGGGGAGAACCCGACCTGAACGAAGTCGCGCGCCTCGCGGAAGCCGCGGGCGCGCGCCCTGATTTCGTATTGGATGTTCTGCGCTGGTCTTGAATTGTAGACCTAGAAGAGATCGTTCAGCAGATCGTCGATGTCGTTCTGCTTGAGACCGTCACCTTCTTTCAGCGCGGGGCCTTCCAGCGGCGGGTTATCGTCGTCATCCGAAGCGGAGGCCGTGCCCTGCTCGGCGGCAATGGCGGCTGCCAGCTTGACGATGCCCGAGGCATTGAGCCGGTCCTCGATCACCTTCAGGGTCTTGATGACCTTGCCGATGCGCTGTCCGGTGATGTCCTGGAAGGTACAGGCCTCGAAAATCTCCGTCGCCTTGCCTTCGACAAGCTCCGCAAACGCGCCGTCGGCATCACTACAGGCTTCGAGCAGACCTTCGGCCGCCTGCATGATGTCGTTGGTGGCGCTTTCCGTCGCCTTGACGACTTCTTCCAGCTCCTCACCGGCGGCGGGAATTTTGCGTGCGGTGATCTCTTCCGGTTGAAGCGCCTTCAGATCTGTATGCAGCGCGGCGATGTCCTGCGCGATCTGGGCGAGGACCGTGCGGGCTGCATCGTCGCATGCCCGCATGGCTTCCTCCAGACGGCGTGCAATGTCGCCATCGAACGCGCCGGATTCCTTTTTTTTGGGAAGGCCCATCTGATCAAATGTCCGGTTATTCGCCGAACACAGCGTCGATCTTGGCCTTCAGCGTCGCCGCGTTGAACGGCTTCACGATGTAATTGTTCACACCGGCCTTCTTGGCGGCGATCACGTTCTCGGTCTTCGATTCCGCGGTGACCATTATGAACGGCGTGCGATTCAGGTGCTCGTCGCCGCGCACATGCTTCAGCAGTTCGTAGCCGGTCATCGGCTCCATGTTCCAGTCGGAGATGATCAGACCGTATTTACGGTCCTTCATCTTCGCGAAGGCTTCCGTGCCGTCGGCGGCCTCATCAACATCGTTGAAACCCAGCTGCTTGAGCAGGTTGCGGATGATTCGGATCATCGTCTTGTAATCGTCGACGACGAGGATCGGCATGGTCAGGTCAACAGCCATTTCTTGCTCCGTTGATGTGGCCCCCCACCAGCCCCCAAGGCAGATTCCGGGCAGAGCCATACTCATTACGTGACATTCGTCAGCTTCTTGTCTTAATCCAGAGCACCGAAAAAACAGTTAACTCGGCTGTGTCTGCCGTCCGGATAGACAAAAAGCCCAATAGCCCTAGGCATTTGCTGCGAATACCGTAAATGAAGGGTTTCGATTTTTACCGATCGTCTGGAGAGTTTTATGACTGCGCGTCCCACGGGCCTGGGTTATTTTTTCGAGGATCTCGAGGTTGGAATGTCCGCCGATCTGCTGAAGACCGTGATGTCGAACGATGTCATCGGTTTCGCGCAGCTGTCCGGCGACACGAACCCGGTGCATCTGTCCGATCACTTCGCCGCGCGCACCCCGTTTCGAGGCCGCATCGCCCACGGCCTTTACACAGCCAGCCTGATTTCGGCGCTTCTGGGCACCAAGCTTCCCGGCCCCGGCGCGATCTATCTGGAGCAGAGCCTGCATTTCCGTGCACCCGTGCGCATCGGAGACGTTATCCGCGCCTATGTCGAGGTGAAGGAACTGGATGCGGAGAAAAAGCGGGTCCAGCTCGCTTGCGAATGTATCGTTGATGCCAAGACGGTACTTGACGGGGAGGCGACGGTGCTGGTTCCTAGCCGCGACCGTACGGCCTGATCTGAAGAACCCGCCGGAATACACTGCCGATGCCGACAAATGTTCCGTTTCACGTCGTCCGCGATGACGATGATGCCGCCGTTCTTTCCGGCGGCGTTATCGCTATCGGCAATTTCGATGGCGTGCATCGCGGCCATCAGGCGGTGATCGAGGCCGGACTTCAAATGGCGGCCCGTCTCGATGTGCCGGCCTGCGCCATGACCTTCGAGCCGCATCCACGGCAATTGTTCCAGCCCGACGTGCCGCTGTTCCGGCTTTCACCAGCCGGGACCAAGCTGAAGCTGTTACAGGCCGCCGGCCTCGACGGCGCCGTTATCGCCGCGTTTGACAGGGGGTTCGCAGGCCAGACCGCCGAAACCTTCATCGACGATGTGCTGATCGGGCGTCTTGGCGTGCGCGGTGTCGCCATCGGCCACAACTTCCATTTCGGCAAGGCGCGCGGCGGCAATCCGCAGATGCTGGCCGATATCGGTCGGGAGAAGGGCTTCGAAGTCGCAATCGTAGGCCCGCAGGGTGCGGCCGACACGGTGTTTTCCTCAAGTGCCGTGCGCGAGCACTTGGCAGCGGGACGCATCGGCGAGGCCGCTGCCATTCTCGGCTATCGCTGGTTCTTCGAGGCCGAAGTCCGCCATGGCGAAAAGCGTGGCCGCGATCTCGGGTATCCGACCGCCAACATGGCGCTCGACCCTGCCTGCGGTCTGCGGCACGGGGTTTATGCGGTGCGTGCCGTTATCGATGGCGCGCAAGTCGGCGGTGTTGCGAATTTCGGCATCCGCCCGCAATTCGACAGCGGCGCGCCACTGTTCGAGACTTATCTTTTCGATTTCAAAGGCGATCTCTACGGCAAGACGTTTTCGGTGACGCCGCTCGCCTTCCTGCGTGATGAAGAGCGCTTTGAAAGCCTCGACGCGCTGATCGCGCAGATGGACAAGGATGCGGCGCAGGCACGCGGAATCATTGCCGGCCTTGCGCAGGACGATCCCGTCTCAAGCTATCCCATGGCCAAGGCGCTTGCCGCCATGAACCTGGCTTGAAACGGGATGGCCCTTTGACAAGATGACAGAGCACATTCCGGTCAATCCCGCGCCGCTTGCCCCATTGCCCCCCGAACAGGCCGAGGACGATGCCCGTGGCGGCATCGTGCTGATGGCGCTCGCCGTCTTCATTCTCCCGGTCATGGATGGCATCGCCAAGTATCTTGGCGCCGACTACGGACCGATCCAGATCGGTATGCTGCGTTTCGTCATGCAGGTCGTCTTCACGCTGCCGTTTGCCCTGTGGATGGTGGGAGCGCGGGCGCTGATACCGCACCCGTTCGGATTGCAGGTCCTGCGCGGTATGCTGATCGGCATGGGCACGGTCTTTTTTTTCGCCGCCCTGCGCTTCATGCCAATTGCCGAGACGCTGGCGATCTTCTTCATCTCGCCGCTTCTGGTCACCGCCATTTCAGCGCTTCTGCTGCGCGAGCGTGTCGGTATCCGCCGCTGGAGCGCGGTCGTCGCCGGTTTCGTCGGTGCGATGATCGTCATCCGCCCCGGATCGGGCATCTTCGGCATGGCGGCGATCCTGCCGATGTGCGCGGCCGCCTGCCTGGCCTTCTATCTGATTGTCACCCGCAAGCTCGCCGGACGCTCCGACCCGATGTCGACAAATCTGCAAACCGGCATATCCGGCGCAATATTCCTGTGCATCGTCATGCTGGCAGCCGATGCGCTGGGGTTCGCGGGGCTGGGCTTTAACCCGATCCAGCCCGCCCATTGGCTGCATTTTGCCGGCCTCGGCGTCATCGCCACCGTCGGTCATCTTCTCATGATCTTGTCGCTGTCGCGCGCGCCGGCCTCGACGCTCGCCCCCATCGGCTACATGGAGATGCCGAGCGCGGTGCTGGTCGGCTGGATCGGTTTCGGCGATGTGCCGGATGTCTGGACGTTCGCCGGCATCCTCGTCATCGTCGGTGCGGGGCTTTATGTCGCCTGGCGCGAGAACCAGCTTGCCAACAGGGCAAAGACGCAATGAGCGGCCTTTCAGGCTTTATTGCGCCGCGAAGCCCTGTTAGAAGGGCGCCCATGTTGCAGACGGGTAAAATGACCTTGCGAATTATGGGCCCGGTCCCGGCTTGAAGGCCGTGGCCGGGAATCGATCCCGTGCGGGCTGCATCCGTGTCCCGCATCTTTCGCAAAACACATTATAGCCCCTGAAACGGCGGACCCCTATGACGAGCCAGACCGACAACGCCGCGGCGGACAGCCAGCGCGATTATTCAAAAACCTTGTTTCTCCCCCAGACCGAATTCCCGATGCGGGCGGGCCTGCCCACGCGCGAGCCGGAATGGCTTGCGCGCTGGGATAAGCTCGACGTGTTCGGCAAGCTGCGCGAGCAGTCGAAAGGCCGCGAGAAGTTCATCCTTCACGACGGCCCCCCTTACGCGAACGGCAACCTGCATATCGGCCACGCGCTCAACAAG
>JAGRLC010000004.1:660-8344 GCA_020441995.1 Rhodobiaceae bacterium | reverse complement strand
GTCTGGTGCGACGGCATGGAGGTCTCGCAGTTCACCTACTTCCAGCAGGTCTGCGGCCAGGACTGCCATCCCGTCTCCGGCGAACTGACCTACGGGCTCGAACGCCTCGCCATGTATGTGCAGGGCGTCGACAATGTCTACGACCTGAACTTCAACGGCCGCGACGGCGACGAGAAGGTCACCTATGGCGATGTGTTCCTGCAGGCCGAGCAGGAATATTCAAGGCACAATTTCGAATACGCCAACACCGAGATGCTGTTTCAGCATTTCAGGGACGCCGAGGGCGAGTGCAAGGCGCTTCTGGCCCACGGCGATGCCGGCGAGGGGGCCTCGCACAAGTGCGCGCTGCCCGCCTACGACCAGTGCATCAAGGCGAGCCACGCCTTCAACCTGCTGGACGCGCGCGGTGTCATCTCCGTCACCGAGCGCCAGAGCTACATCCTGCGCGTGCGCGAACTGGCCAAGGCCTGCGGCGAGGCGTTTGTGAGGACGCAAGCGGGTGGAATGGCTGTTTAGGCCTGCTGACCCTTACATCGCCTTTCTTCGCTCCCCATATCGACCCTAAGGTCACGAGCGCCTAAGCTGGCGCGAACAATTTTGTCCCGCAGCCGGGCAGGGGAGGCTCCATCATGACGGGAATCGTTCTTCTGGCGATCATCGCCGCCGTCGTTTTCTACGCGATCGTTCTCTACAACCAGCTTGTGACGAAGCGGCAGATGGCCAACGAAGGCTGGAGCGGCATCGACGTGCAGCTGAAACGCCGCACCGACCTGATCCCTAACCTGCTTGAGTCCGTGAAGGGCTACATGTCCCACGAGAAGGACACCCTGCGCGAGGTGACAGAGCTACGGACGAAGGCGCAGGCCATCCCCGACGAGAACGTGGCCGAACGCGCCAAGGTCGAGGGCATGCTGTCGGGGGCTCTGGGCCGCCTGCTCGCCATCGCCGAGAACTATCCCGACCTCAAGGCGAGCCAGAACTTCATCGATTTCCAGGATGCGCTGGAAGACACCGAGAACAAGCTGGAAATGGCGCGGCGCTATTACAACGGCACCGTGCGCGACCTCAACGTCATGGTCGAGCAGTTTCCTTCCAACCTGATCGCGGGCAAGTTCGGCTTCGAAAAGCGCGACTTCTTCGAGACCGAGGAAGCAACCGACCGCGCCGTGCCCAAAGTGAGCTTTGACAGCTGATCCCTGAAAACATGATGCGTTTTGTCATGCGCCGCATAGCGGCTCTTTTCAGCCTTCTGATCGTTGCATTTGCGGCGGCGCCGGTCCCGGTCCGCGCGCAGGGCGTGGAGGAGATACGGCTCTTCGAATCGCGCATCGTCGTCGGCGAGGACGGCGCCCTGACGGTGACCGAGATCATCACCGTCAACGCGCAATGGGGCGAGATCAAGCGCGGCATCTACCGCGATTTTCCCACCCGCTACTACGACCCCGATAACGGGCTGCTGCGGACCGCCTCCTTCGAAGTTCTGCGCGTCACGCGCGACGGGCTTGAAGAGCCATGGTTCACCCAGGGCATGGGCGGCGGCACGCGCGTCTATATCGGTGACAAGGACAAATACGTTTCGCGCGGCATCCACACCTACGAGCTTGTCTACCGCACCGACCGCCAGCTCCGCTATTTCGAGGGTTACGACGAACTCTACTGGAACGTGACCGGCAACGGCTGGTCGTTCCCGATCCGCGTCGCGCGTGCGCAGGTGACCCTGCCGCCCGGTGCCGAGGTGCTTGAATGGTACGCCTATACCGGCGGCTACGGTTCGACCGGGCAGAACGCGCAAGTCATCGGCCAGACCCGCCGCACCATCACCATTGAGACGACCCGCCGGCTCGGCGCGCGTGAAGGGCTGACGGTGGCGATTGCCTTTCCGAAAGGCTTCGTGCCGGAAGTGACGCCCAATCAGGCCTTCCGCCGCATGATCTGGGACAACCTCGGTTTGTTCGGTTTTCTGGCCGCCATTCCGGGCATCATCGGTTTCCTGTTCTATCACTGGGTCCGCGTCGGGCGCGATCCGCCGCGTCAGTCGGTGATCCCGCGCTTCGAGTCCCCGCGCCACCTGTCGCCGGGCGCGCTCAGCTACCTGCATTACCGCGGCTTCAGGAAGGGATGGCGCTCCGGCGCGTCGAAAGCCTTCATCGCCGCGCTGACCTCGCTTGCGGTCAAGGGCCGTATCGTCATCGATCAGACGGGCAAGAACATGGCGGTGGAGGCGCGCGAGCGTGGCTACAACGCCATGAGCCCGGACGAGCAGGCGCTCGACACCGCGCTGCTTGGCGGCACCCGGCGGCGCGAGTTCAAGAAAGCGAACAGGTCCGCGATCGTCAGCGCGATCTCGAAGTTCCGCTCGGCAATCACCAAGAGCTACGGCGAGGTCTATTACACAACCAATCGCCGCTATGTGATCTACGCGCTGGCGATGCTCATTCTCGCGGCGCTGTTCTTCCTGTTCCTCGACCGTCCGGCCGAAGACATCACCATGCCCGTGATCTTCGCCGGCATTTTCGGCGGTGTCGGCCTGACGCTGATGTCGGTCGGGCTTGCCCGCGTCTTCGGCGTCGGCGAGGGAAGCTGGTTTTCCGCCTTGCTGATGACGTTCTTTGCGCTTCCCTTCGCGCTTGTGCCGCTTCTGATGATCGTCCTTGTTCCCGGCGGCATGATCAAGCTTGTGCCGCTGCTGATCTATCTGACAATGGCGCTGATCGTGCTGTTCGGTTGGTTGATGCCCGCGCCGACGGTGGAAGGCCAGCGGCTTTCGGAGGAGATCGAGGGCTACAAGCTCTATCTCTCCGTCGCCGAGGAAAAGCGCATGAACATGAAAGGCGCGCCTCTGGTCACGCCGGAAGTCTACGAGACCCATCTTCCCTATGCGATCGGGCTTGGCGTCGAGAAGCAGTGGTCGAATGCCTTTGCCGAAGCGCTCGCCAAGGCCGGCAGGAGCGAGGCGGACTACCATCCCGGCTTCTATCGTGGCAGCACCTGGAACACCCACTCCATCGCGCGCGCGTCTTCCGGAATGGCGTCGGCCATCGGTTCATCGATTGCCAGCGCAACGCCATCCAAATCTTCCTCGTCCGGCTCCAGCGGCGGCGGCTTTTCCGGCGGCGGCGGTGGCGGCGGTGGCGGTGGCGGCTGGTAAAACCGCTATCTGAAAAAAGTTAGAGCCAAGACAAGAAAAAGCCGACGCCTCTGTTCAAGGCACCGGCTTTAATTCCATTTCAGGCTTTCAGAGCGTCAGGCGAACTGCCTTACTTGCCGAACAGCATGCCGTAGAGGTCGAACTTGCGGTTCACACCGACGCGGACGATGTTGATGTCGTCGAAGTCAGTGACCAATGGCTGCGCCATGAAAGGCGTTGAATTGTCGCCAAGATCGATGTGCAGGTATTCGATCTTGGCCGACCAGTTCTCGTCGAACGCTATCTCGACGCCGCCGCCGATCGCCAGACCCGCATTGATATCGTCGCCCTGAGCGCCGGCGAGGCCGTTGAGGCCGGACTCGACCTCGCCATAGGCGAGACCGGCCGTTCCGTAGAACAGGAACATGCCGGTGGCGTAGCCAAGTCGGCCGCGGATGGTCGAAAACCAGTTGACCTCACCGAAACAGCCACCTGTACAGAATGATCCGCTGATGTCGGCAAAGGAGGTATCGCTCTCGATACCCCAGACCCATTGACCATTCTGCCAGTTGTAGCCTGACGTCCAGCCGCCGAACCCGCCGTCAAGATCGTTGGTGTCCGTTCCTGCACCACCGACATCAACATGATTATCGCCCCAGGCGCCGCCGCCTTGCAGGCCGAAATACTGGCCTGACCAGTCGCGGGTCGCGCCACCAAACATTTCATCCGCTGCCGAAGGGCCGCAAAGAGCCATTCCCAGCACGCAAGCCAGAGCGATTTTTTTCATGTGATGATCCCCAGTCAGCCACGATCTGTGGCTACGCTGAACGATTCCAGTATGCCGGCCGTTTTGCTTAGTCCACGAAAGAAATCGGGTGGCGATATGTGGCACAGATGAATTCTGTAGATTGTCGTCGGCTATGGCCGAAAAGCTACATTTCCGGTGTCCGTAAGGAGGGCAGTTCCGATTGCGACAAGAAAAAGCCGACGCCTCTTTTCAAGGCGCCGGCTTTAATTCGTTTTGAGATTTCAGAGCTTCAGGCGAACCGCCTTACTTGCCAGTCAACATGCCCCACAGGTCGAACTTCCGCTTCACGCCGACTCGGACGATGTTGATGTCGTCGAAGTCGGTTTTGGTGCTTACAATAGCGCCAGCGGGGGCTGTGTTGTCGCCAAGGTCTAGATGCAAATATTCGATTTTTGCCGACCAGTTCTCGTCGAATGCCATCTCGACACCGCCGCCAATTGCAAGCCCGACGCCGATATCATCGCTGTAGCTGCCAGGGGCTTTAATCCCAGATTCGATTTCGCCATACGCAACACCTGCCGTTCCGTAGAACAAGAACATGCCGTGGGCATAGCCGAGGCGACCGCGTACTGTGGAAAACCAATTGACCTCACCGTAGCAATCAGGTGAGCAGGTTGAAGAGCTTCCACTTATGTTGGCGAAAGAGGTGTCGCTTTCGTAGCCCCAAACCCATGCGCCGTTCTGCCAGTTGGCGCCGGAGGTCCAGCCAATAAAACCGCCGTTGATATCGAACGGTCCGAAGGTCTCTGGCGTGGCTTCAATGGTGATGCCGTCGCTTTCGCCCCATGCGCCGCCGGCCTGAAGACCGATGAAGTGGCCGGACCAATCGTGCGTCGCACCGCCAAACATCTCGTCCGCTGCCGCGTTTCCGCAAAGCGCGATGCCGAGCAGGCAGGTCAGTGCAAATTTCTTCATGAGAAAGCCCCCTTGGCCGCAGTGCGGCACCCAATTCATTGAATTTCTTACGTTGGTTGGGCGGGAGGTACAATTGTCAGCGCCGCTTTTGGGCGCTTCAGGTTGCCCTTGCGGCACCGTTTGTCGCCGGGTATGGCGGAATCGTCACACATTCCACGATCCAACCGCGGCACTGGACAAGAAAAGCCGCGCGGGATACGCCGTGCGCACATCTTTTCCCGAGCTGCCATAAGCCCATGCCCGATCTTCTGCTTGAACTGTTTTCCGAGGAAATCCCCGCGCGCATGCAAAAGCGCGCGTCCGACGACCTCAAGAAACTCGTCACCGGCTCACTAGTCGATGCCGGGCTGACCTATGAGGCAGCCCGCGTCTTCGCGACGCCGCGCCGGCTGACCCTGTCGGTTACCGGTCTGCCGGTCAAAAGCCCGGATACGCTGGAAGAGCGCAAGGGGCCGCGCGTCGGCGCGCCGGAACAGGCGTTGGCCGGTTTCATGAAGGCGGCGGGGCTTTCCAGCATCGACGAGGCCGAAGTCGTCGAGGACGGCAAGAAGGGCTCGTTCTATGTCGCGCGCACGAAGCGCGAGGGCAGGGCCGCCACCGATATCATCGCCGAAATCGTGCCCGACGTGATCCGCAAGTTCCCCTGGCCCAAATCCATGCGCTGGGGCGCGGGGTCGCTTCGCTGGGTGCGCCCGCTGCATTCGATCCTGTGCACCTTTGGCCCCGAAACCGAGGAACCGGAAATCGTTGCCTTCGATGTTGACGGCATCAAATCGGGTGACACCACGCAGGGCCACCGCTTCATGGCGCCGGGCGAGATCACCGTGCGCCGCTTCGAGGATTACGTCGAGAAGCTGGAAGCGGCAAAAGTCGTGCTCGATCCCGAACGCCGCGCCGACATGATCCGCGCCGACGCAAAAACGCTCGCATTCGCGCAGGGGCTGGACCTTGTCGAGGACGAGGCGCTGGTGAACGAGGTCGCGGGGCTGGTCGAATGGCCGGTGCCTCTGATGGGCAGTTTCGACGCGCGCTTTCTGGAGGTGCCGGACGAGGCGATCCGCGCCACCATCCGCGCCAACCAGAAGTGTTTTGTGCTCACAGACCCGAAAACCGGCAAGCTAACCAACCGCTTCATTGCCGTCGCAAACATCGAGGCGAAGGACGGCGGCACCAAGATTACCGCCGGCAACGAACGCGTCATCGCGGCGCGCCTGTCGGACGCCAAGTTCTTCTGGGAAACCGATCTGGCGACGAAGCTGGAAGAGCACGCAAAGAAGCTCGACGGCATTGTTTATCACGGGGAACGCACGCTCGCTGAATACTCGGCAAGCGTTGTTGATCTTACGGACTTCTTCGCAAGCTCCAGCGATGAGGCAAAAAAAGCAGAAGCTGCAGCCAAATTAGCGAAGGCCGATCTCGTCACCGAGATGGTCGGCGAGTTCCCTGAGCTACAGGGCTTGATGGGCAAGTACTATGCTCTGGCTCAGGAAGTTGACCCTGATATCGCCGCTGCCATCGAGGAACATTACAAACCACAAGGCCCGTCGGATGCAGTGCCATCAAATCCGGTTTCTATTGTTGTCGCGTTAGCCGATAAGCTGATCCAGCTAGCTTGGTTCTGGCAGGCAAATGAAAAGCCGACAGGGTCCAAGGATCCGTATGCTCTTCGCAGAGCGGCACTCGGGATTATTCGCATCGTTCTTGGGAACGAACTGCGTATTCGCCTCCGCGACGCCATTGCAAAGGCAGACTCTGCATTGGCGGTTGGTTCAAAAAAAGGAGTTTCTGGCGCTGATGCTGAGGATTATCAGGCCGACCTCCTCTCCTTCTTCGCCGACCGCCTGAAGGTCCAGCTTCGCGACGAGGGCGCGCGGCACGATCTGGTCGATGCCGTCTTCGCGCTGCCTGATCAGGATGATCTGCTGATGATCGCCCGCCGGGTCGAGGCGCTGGGCGCGTTTCTCGATACCGACGATGGCGCGAACCTGCTGACCGCCTACAAGCGCGCCGCCAACATCCTGCGCATCGAGGAGAAGAAGGACGGTACGGAGTATCCTGCTACGCCGGACCCGGACGCGTTCGCCGTGCAGGAGGAGCGCTCGTTGTTCGACGCGCTGGAGAACGCGCGCGGTGAGGTTGTCATGGCGCTGGAGCGCGAGGACTTCGCCGACGCCATGACGGCGCTGTCGAAGCTGCGCGGGCCCGTCGATACCTTCTTCGACGATGTGACGGTGAATGCCGACGATGCAGCCGTCCGCGCCAACCGGCTCAAGCTGCTGGCCTCGATCCGCGACACGATGGACCGCGTCGCGGTGTTCGAGAAGATTGGTGGGTAAGGCCGTCCGTAGCCGCGACCATTCGCCACTCGAATTCCACATTGGTCATCGGACGAATTGCATCTGAAGCAAATTTGCGCGATGAAGCGCCCATTCTTCGCAGGCGCAGCATGAGTCCTGTTCCGCGAAGGCAATAAACCGATATGCTTCGGGGGCGTGAAACATGACGAAATGGGTTTATTCGTTCGGCGGCGGGTCCGCTGAAGGCGAAGCCGGCATGCGTAATCTGCTCGGCGGCAAGGGTGCAAACCTTGCCGAGATGTCGAGCCTGGGACTGCCCGTTCCGCCGGGCTTTACGATCACCACCGAAGCCTGCAACTGGTATTACGACCATTCGGAAAGCTATCCCGAGGAACTGACCGCGCAGGTCGACGCCGCTGTCGAGAAGATCGGCGAGATCGTCGGCAAGGGTTTCGGCGACACGGCCAACCCGCTGCTCGTCTCGGTGCGGTCGGGCGCGCGCGCGTCCATGCCCGGCATGATGGACACCGTTCTCAA
>JAGRLC010000004.1:0-577 GCA_020441995.1 Rhodobiaceae bacterium | reverse complement strand
TCCAGATGTATTCCGACGTGGTGCTCGGCGTCGAACATCACCACTTCGAGGAAATCCTCGAGCTTTACAAGGAAGAGCGCGGCCTGACGCTGGATACCGATCTCACCGCCGAAGACTGGGAAGCCATCATCGCGTCCTACAAGACCCGCGTCGAGGAAGAGCTCGGCAACCCGTTCCCGCAGGACCCGAAGGAACAGCTCTGGGGCGCCATCGGCGCGGTGTTCGGCTCGTGGATGAACCAGCGCGCCATCACCTACCGCCGCCTGCACGAGATCCCGGCAAGCTGGGGCACGGCGGTCAACGTTCAGGCCATGGTGTTCGGCAACATGGGTGAGGATTCCGCCACAGGCGTCGCCTTCACCCGCAACCCCTCCACCGGCGAGCACGCGCTTTACGGCGAGTTCCTGGTCAATGCGCAGGGCGAGGACGTCGTCGCCGGTATCCGCACGCCGCAGGACATCACCGAGGCCGCCCGCATCGCGGCGGGCTCCGACAAGCCGTCGCTGGAAGCGGTGATGCCCGAAGCCTTCAAGCAGTTCATGGCGATCTGCAACCAGCTCGAGAACCACTACCGCGA
>JAGRLC010000041.1 GCA_020441995.1 Rhodobiaceae bacterium | reverse complement strand
TCCACAAGTCGCGCGCGATGTTCCTCATTGGCGGCAACCCCGCCGAGGCGCACCCCGTTTCGCTGCTGCACCTGCTCAAGGCCAAGGAGCAGAATGACAGCCAGCTCATCGTCTGCGATCCGCGCTTCACCCGCACGGCAGCCCACGCCAACGAATATGTGCGCTTCCGTCCGGGCACGGACGTGGCCCTCGTCTGGGGCATCCTGTGGCATGTCTTCGAGAACGGGTGGGAGGACAAGGAGTTCATCCGCACCCGCGTCTACGGCATGGACGAGGTGAAGAAGGAAGTCGCACGCTGGACGCCGGAAGAGACCGAGCGTGTCACCGGTGTTCCCGGTGCCCAGCTTCGCCGCGTTGCCCGTACGCTCGCCAACAACCGTCCCTTCACCATCATCTGGTGCATGGGCGGCACGCAGCACACGACCGGCAACAACAACACCCGCGCATATTGCGCGCTCGGCCTTGCGCTGGGCACGATCGGTACGTCGGGCGGCGGCGCCAACATCTTCCGCGGTCACGACAACGTGCAGGGTGCGACCGACCTCGGCGTGCTCATGGACACGCTGCCGGGCTACTACGGCCTGGCCGCCGGTTCGTGGAAGCACTGGTGCCGCGTCTGGGATACGTCCTACGACGACATGGTCGCACGCTTTGCGACCGTGAAGGACGCCGAAGGCAAGGACAAGTCGATGATGAACGCGGCGGGCATTCCCGTCAGCCGCTGGTTCGACGGCGTCCTTGAAGAAGCCGACAACCTGGATCAGCCGAACTCGATCCGCGGCATGGTGTTCTGGGGCCACGCCCCGAACTCCCAGACCCGTCAGCAGGACGTCAAGAAGGCGATGGAGAAGCTCGATATTCTCGTCGTCATCGACCCCTATCCGACGGTCTCCGCTGTCCTGCACGACCGCACCGACGGCGTCTATCTGCTGCCGGCGGCGACGCAGTTCGAAACCTATGGTTCGGTCACCGCTTCGAACCGGTCGCTTCAGTGGCGCGAGAAAGTCGTTGAGCCGCTCTTTGAGTCGCTTCCCGACCACACCATCGCCTACAAGCTCGCCAAGAAGCTCGGCTTCGCCGACGAGATGTTCAAGAACATCAAGGTCGAGAACGACGAGCCTCTGGTGGAAGACGTGCTGCTGGAGATCAACCGCGGCATGTGGACCATCGGCTACACCGGCCAGTCGCCGGACCGCCTGAAGCTCCACATGGCCAACCAGCACACCTTCGACCGCACCACGTTGCGCGCCAACGGCGGTCCGTGCGATGGCGACTACTACGGCCTTCCCTGGCCGTCGTGGGGCACCGCGGAGATCAAGCATCCCGGTTCGCCGAACCTGTATGACGTCACCAAGCCGGTGGCCGAGGGCGGCATGGGTTTCCGTGCCCGCTTCGGTGTCGAGCGCGAGGTCGACGGCGTCAAGCACAACCTGCTTGCCGAAGGCGTCTATCCGGTCGGCTCGGAAATCGAGGACGGCTATCCGGAGTTCACCTACGGCATGCTTCAGAAGCTTGGCTGGGACGGTGATCTGACGGCCGAGGAACTGGACGCCATCAAGAAGGTGGCGGGCAGTGACGACCCGGAGAAGATGGCCGGCATCAACTGGAAGGTCGACCTGTCGGGCGGCATCCAGCGCGTCGCGATCAAGCACGGCTGCGCGCCCTACGGCAACGCCAAGGCCCGCACGATCGTGTGGAACTTCCCCGATCCGGTGCCTGTCCACCGCGAGCCGCTCTACACCACGCGGCGCGATCTGGTGGCGGACTACCCGACCTATGCCGACAAGCGGATGCACCGCGTTCCGGTCCTCTTCGAGTCGATCCAGAAGAACGACTATTCGAAGGACTTCCCGATCATCATGACGTCGGGCCGTCTGGTCGAATACGAGGGCGGCGGTGACGAAACCCGGTCGAACCCGTGGCTTGCCGAATTGCAGCAGGACATGTTCGTTGAAGTGAACACGGTCGATGCAAACGATCTCGGCGTCCGCGACGGCGAAATGGTCTGGGTGCACTCGCCGGAAGGCGCCAAGGTCAAGGTTATGGCCATGGTGACGGAACGTGTCGCCAAGGGCGTCGTCTTCATGCCGTTCCACTTCGGCGGCTGGTATCAGGGCGAGGACTTGAGGTCCAAGTATCCTGATGGCGCCGATCCGTATGTGCTGGGTGAAGCGGCCAATACGGCATTCACCTACGGCTATGACTCGGTCACCCAGATGCAGGAGTCGAAAGTCTCCATGTGTCGGATCGAAAAAGCGTAAAGCGGAGGAGTTTGAACAATGGCTAGAATGAAGTTCCTCTGTGACGCCGAACGCTGCATCGAGTGCAACGCCTGTGTCACCGCGTGCAAGAACGAGAACGAGATCCCGTGGGGCATCAACCGCCGCCGCGTGGTCACCATCAACGACGGTGCCGAGGGCGAACGTTCGATCTCGGTGGCCTGCATGCACTGCTCGGACGCGCCCTGCATGGCCGTCTGCCCGGTGGACTGCTTCTACCAGACCGATGAAGGTGTGGTGCTGCACTCCAAGGACCTGTGCATCGGTTGCGGTTACTGCTTCTACGCGTGCCCCTTCGGCGCGCCGCAGTACCCGCAGGTCGGAAACTTCGGATCGCGCGGCAAGATGGACAAATGCACCTTCTGCGCCGGCGGCCCCGAAGACGACAACTCGGAAGCCGAGTTCCAGAAATACGGCCGCAACCGTCTTGCCGAGGGCAAGCTTCCGCTCTGCGCGGAGATGTGCTCGACCAAGGCGCTGCTTGCCGGTGATGGCGACGTGGTGTCGGAGATCTACCGCGAGCGTATCGTCAGCCGCGGCTTCGGCTCCGGTGCCTGGGGATGGGGCAAGGCCTATCCCGGCGGCGGCTCGTAAGAGTGAACCGCCGAGGCTTTCCAACACCCGCAAGGGCGGCCTTCGGGCCGCCCTTCGCATATCGCCCGGGGCGCGGTTTCGGGTAAGATAAGTGGCGTTAAATCAATGGCTTGAATGCGGCGCCCGGTTTGCTGAAACTGCATTCACCGATTGCTGTCAGCCCACGCTATACGCTATAAGCATAAGTGGATTCACATAGCGGTTGGCTGCATGTTTGCGCCGCTGCCGAATGCGCCGGCAAAGACCGGGGCAGGATTGTTTGCGAGGAACGTATGAACGAACGGTTGGTATCCAGAATAGGTGTCTGCCTGGTTGCGGCCGGCCTGGCGCTCACATTGTCGGCATGCCGCGAAAACGAGCAGGATCGTCCGCTGACATTCGACAAGGGCACCTATGGCGGCGCCCCGGACCAGGCGCTGAGCGAGCAGGATCGCGATGATCTGCGCGCCCGCACGCACATTCAGCAGTTCTGACGAAACGCGCCACTTGCGCCAAACAAAACGATTACAGGGGAGGCAGAGCATGTCTCGAAATTGGATTTCCCGGCTGTCCGTCCCGTTCGCCGCTGTTGCTGTTCTGGCGGTTGTTGTTTTCGGCACTCTCGCCGCCACACATCCAGCGATGGCGCAAAGCGGCCTTGACCCCAAGCTGGTTCAGGAGCTTCAGGGCAGCAACGCCGCCGGCCCGCAAGCCGGCAACGTCCCCGGAAACGTCGAAGGCAACAGCGCGATCTCGGAACAGTGGCGCGAAATCCGCCGCGGCGTGCAGGGCACGGTGTCCATTCCCGACAAGAAGGCCGGCGTGCTTGTCCAGTCGGAAGGCGAGAACTGGCGCAACTTCCGCAACGGCCCGCTCTCGACCTACAGCATCTGGGGCATTGCCGGGATCATCGTCGTGCTGGCGCTGTTCTTCCTGATCCGCGGGCGCATCCGCATCGATGCCGGAAAGGCCGGAACCACCATCACCCGCTTCGATACCTTCGAGCGTTTCGGCCATTGGCTGCTGGCGGTGTCCTTCATGGTGCTGGCGTTCACGGGGCTGAACATTCTCTACGGGCGCTACTGGTTGTTGCCGGTGGTCGGTGCCGACGCATTCGGCGCGATCACCCTTTGGGGCAAGTACCTGCACAATTACCTGTCCTTCTCATTCATGCTCGGGCTGGCGATCATTCTGGTGATGTGGATCGTCCATAATATACCGAACCGCTACGACCTGATCTGGCTTGCCAAGGGCGGCGGCATGTTCACCAAGAACTCGCATCCCCCGGCGAAGAAGTTCAATGCCGGGCAGAAAATCCTGTTCTGGCTGGTGATCCTCGGCGGTCTTTCGATCTCCCTGTCGGGCTGGTCGCTGCTGTTCCCGTTCGAATATCCGATGTTCGCCAAGACCTTCGAAATCATCAATGTCTTCGGCTTCGACCTGCCGACACAGCTCACCGCGATGGAGGAAATGCAGCTGGCGCAGCTTTGGCACGCCATTGTCGCGGTATTCCTCGTCATCGTTATCCTTGGCCACATCTACATCGGCACGATCGGCATGGAAGGCGCGTTTGACGCCATGGGTTCCGGCCAGGTCGACCTCAACTGGGCCAAGGAGCACCACGGTCTGTGGGTTGAAGAGAAAAAAGAGCGGGACGACTTCAATCCGAAACCCGAGCCGGCCGAATAAGCAAACACGGGCCGGTTCCCGATGGACCGGCCCGCCTCTGGTTGCTTGAGGCGCCATCGCCTTGAAAAATGCACCATGAGCACGATTTGATGCAGCGTCCTTGAACCGATGCTGGTGGCAAAGAGCATGCCGAACCTTACAAAACGCGTCTTGCCTGTGCTGATCGCATGCTTGGCCGCCGGACTGTGTTCGGTTGCGGCCGCTGACGACGCCGCATCCTCCATGCCGGAAACGCTTGAAGGTCACGGCGGGCCGGTCCGCTCGGTCGCGATCGCCGCCGATAACACGCATGTGCTGACATCTTCATTCGATTACTCCGCAATCTACTGGCTGCTCGAGGCGCAAAAGGGCAGGGAGCTGATGCGCCTTGAAGGGCATGATGCCGCCGTTAACGATGCGGCTTTCGTGCCTGGCGGCGATATCGCGGTGACCGCCAGTGACGACGGGTCCGTCGCGGTCTGGAACCTCGATACCGGCGAAATGCTGAAACGCTTCCAGGGACCCGGTGACAAGGTTCTGGCGGTCGATGTGTCCGGGGATGGGCGCTATGCCGCGTCGGCAGGCTGGGACCGCCGCGTGCGTCTCTACGATCTGAAAGCACTGGAAGAAGTCGCGGCCTTCGAAGGGCATCGCGGCAACGTCAATGACGTGGCGTTTTCGCCCGATGGCAAGACGCTCTACTCGGCGTCCTATGACGGCACGATCCACTCTTGGGATGTTGAGGAGCGTAAGCCGGGCAGGCCCATCTACAGCCATGGCTGGGGCCTCAACATTGTCCGTGCCCTGCCGGACGGCAAGGCGCTCCTGTTCGGATCGCTCGATGGCTCAGCCGGTGTCGTCGACATCGAGAGCGGTAATGTTCTCGTCGATCTTGCAGTTCACAAGGGGCCGATCCTGTCCGCCGATATCGCCGCCGATGCCGGTATGGCGCTGGTCGGTGGGGCCGATGGCGTCGTGCGGGTCTACCGCATGGCCGACTGGATTCTCCTTCACACGTTTGAAAACCCCAACGGCCCGATCTGGGGCGCAAGCCTTGCCGCAGACGGCACGGCGGCGATGCTTGCCGGTCTCGATGACGCGGCTTTCCTCTGGCAGATCAGCCCGCGCAAGTCGTTCGAGCCACCGCTTGGCGAGTTCCCGCGCCGCTTCCAGGTCAGCTCCGATGCCGGCCCCGGCGAACTGCAGTTCGCCCGCAAATGCAGCGTCTGTCACACGCTGACCAAGGACGGCGCCAACCGTGCCGGCCCGTCGCTTCATGGCGTGTTCGGGCGCAAGGCTGGTACGCTTGAGGGCTATGTTTATTCCGATGCCCTGAAGAACAGCGATATTGTCTGGAACGAAGAGACCATTGCCAGACTGTTCGACGACGGCCCGGATGTGGTAACGCCGGGGTCCAAGATGCCCGTGCAGCGTTTGAAATCGGTCGAGGATCGCGATGCGCTGATTGCTTTTCTGAAGCGCGCAACCGATCCTGCCGCATCAAGCGTTTCGCAATAACAAGACAAAAGGGAGATCAATCGATGAAAGCCTTTCTCGCCAGTCTCGTGGTCATGACCGTGGTCGGCTTTGCCGCCTATGGCGTGCTGCATTCGCTCGACTATTCGGCCCAGGATGTTTTCCAGTCGCACCACACCGGCGCCGTCCGGCTCTGAACGTGTCGAGGCTGGCCGCGCTGGCCGCGGCGATCGTTCTTGCATGCCCGGTTCCCGCCGGAGCAAGCGAGGCTATGGCGAAAGCGATGGCCTCGGTGGTTTCGGTTCTGCCCGAATGGCCCGGCAGGCCGCCTGACGCCGAAGCGCCGGAAGGCTCCGGGGTCGTCGTCGGCGATGGCCAGTGGATCGTGACGGCGGCCCATGTGCTTGAGGGAGCGCGCCACGTGCTTGTGCGCGACGCGGACGGCAACGTCATGGAAGCGGTTCCCGGCCCCTTGAGCGATGCTGCCGATCTCGCGCTGCTGCGCATCGAGCAGCCGTTGCCGGTGCTGGAATGGGCCGAAGCCAGCCCGCAGCCGGGAACCCCTGTTTGCGTGATCGGCAATGCTTTCGGCCTCGACCATTCGCTGGCTTGCGGTGTCGTTTCCGCCGTGCGGCGTTCCGATGTCGGCTTCAACGCGATCGAGGATTTCATCCAGACGGACGCGGCCGTGAACCCGGGCATGTCAGGCGGAGCGCTGGTCGATGCGCAAGGGCGGCTTAGCGGCATTCTCTCGGCCATTTTCACCAAGCAGTCGGACGCCAATATCGGCGTCAACTTCGCGGTGTCCACCGAGCTTGCGCGCACCGTGACGCAGGCGCTGATGGAGAAAGGGGCCTTCAGGCCGGCGGCCTCCGGCATGGCGCTCAAACCGGCGCCTGTAAGCGGTGAGACCGGCAAGGGCGGGGCCGAAGCGGTTGCGGTGACCCCGGACGGGGCCGCTGCTCTTGCCGGTCTCAAGCCCGGCGATAGAATCCTCTACGCAGGCAATCGCCGCGTGCGTGGTCCAGGTGACATGCGTGCTGTGCTTGCGCTGACGCCGCCTGGCGAAAAGCTCCCGCTGCGCGTTCTGCGCGATGGGGAAGAACTCACAGTGGAATTGCAGCCGCGGTAAATTTGCGGTCTGTTCCTTCTCACGCAAACGGGCGTAAACGGCCCGCAAGGGAGACGATCATGGATGAAGACAAGGCCAATATGGCGATCCGCAAGTTCCTCAAGCAGGTCGGCGTTACCTCGCAGCGCGAGATCGAGGCCCTGCTGCGGGAAAACGGCGGCAAGCCGGTCACGGTGAAGGTGGTGCTGACCGCTGAAGGTACCGACCTCAACCACACCATCGAGCAGACGATCAGCGGGTGAGCGATTATCCCGTCTTCGAGGCGCCGGCGCCCGGGTCAGAAGCCGGGCCTGAGCGCGATCCCGAGTTTCCGCCGCTGCTGACCGGTCACGAGATCGCGGAGGGCGGGGATGCGCTTGCGCGCGCTGTTGCGGGCGCGCGTGACAGCTCCTTCGGGGCGGGGGATTTTGTCTGGTCGCGCAGCCGCGACACGTTCGACACGGCGCTTGTGCTCGAACCCGACATTTCGCGCGAACGTGCCTGCGAGATCGCTTTCGTGGCCCAGGTCGCCTTTGCCGAATGCTTCGGTGCGGTCAGCCCGCCGGAAGTGGCGCTGACCTTCGGTTGGCCCACGACGTTGCGGCTCAATGGCGGGCGCATCGGCGAGCTGCGCCTGGTGGTGGCCGATGCCGACGACGATGATGGCGCGCCGATGTGGATGGTGGTTGGCCTGAGGCTCGTCATGCGCCACGAGCAGTATCATGTCGATCCGGGCAAGATGCCGGATGTCACCACATTCGAGGAAGAAGGCTGCGGCGACATCGATGCGGTCGATCTGGTCGAGTCCTTCGCGCGTCACATGCTGGTGTGGATCCACACCTGGACCGAGGACGGCTTCCGCCCCGTTCACGACAACTATGTCTTCCGCGCCGATGGTTATAACGAGGAAACGGAGATCAGCCATGCCGGGCGGACGCGCAAGGGCATGCTCATTGGTCTCGATGAACGCGGTTGCGCTCTGCTGAAAGGCGAAGACGGGAAGGTCGAGGCGCTTGACGCAACAGCGGCCATTACCAGCGAGAGCGTATTTGCCGGCGGAGCGCAAACGTGAAGCTCCTGCGCACCATACGCTTCGATCAGTCCGACGATCATGTTTTCGAAAAGGCTGCCGGGCCGGATGAATGGGCCGTTTCGGGCGGTTTCGCCTTTGCCGCAATGGCGCGCGAAGCGATGACCGGCAAGACGAAGCAGGCCTTCGCCAACGGGTTCCTGTCGGTTGAGACTTTCGGGCGCTCGACCTTCGCGACCGTCGCTGAAATCAGCGAGGATGCGCAACGGGGGGTAACACGGGCCCTGGCCGCACATTTCCGCGACGCCTATGGAGCGCCTGATATTGAGGCGGCCTTGCCCGCGGCGCGCGAGGAGGTTGCCTTTATCGCCGACCTCGTTGCCGGCGCGCCGATTAACACCGTTTTCACGCTGCGCCGCTTCCATGACGAGAACGGCGAAATCCGCGAGGAATTCCGCACCGTGACGCCACCGCGCGAACCCCTCCATTCCCGCATCTGGGACGTTGCCGATGAGTGAGACCTCCCAGCTTCCCGTTGTCGGGAAAGATTACTGGCGTTCGGCCGGCTATCAGCTTCTGGAGCGCAATGGCGGCGGCAAGCTGGCCGTGACGGCTGATTTTCTGCGCGCCTATTTCACCCGGCCCGAAGTGCATCCGGTTGATGAGTCCTGCGCCAATGAGCGTGCGCTGTTCGACAAGCTCATGGCCGATCCGTTCTGCAAGGTCGGCGAGCAGGACATCGTGGCGATCGCCGATGAGGATGCGCGCGACAATTACCGGATCGTGCTGCGCTTCCGCGATCATCTTGCCGCGCATGAATCGCTCGAGGCGGCTTACCTGGCGCTTTTCGGCGGCGGCAATGCGCCGGCGTTGCCGCCGGTCTTCATCGACCAGATGGTGCATGCCATCCTGTGCAATGTGCTGAGGAAAGCGCGCGACCCGATGCGGCTGCGCGCAGCAGAACTGTTCTTCCGCGAACAGAATGTCAGCCTCGATGACAACCGCGTTATGCTGGCCGACGAGGAAATCGTCGAAATGTACGCCAAGACGGGCGGCATGGGCGGATTGGGCCAACTGCTTGTCGAATCCAACACCGCCAGGCAGGTGACGCTCGATGTCATCGACGACGAGAACTCGGACATCTATTGGGACCGCTCCGACCGCTTCGATACGGTGATCGACTTCCGCTTCACCCAGCCCGCCCTCGACGCCTTTGCGCGCGTTATGGAATCCTGGGTGGAGCATATGCTCGGTATCGAGAGCCGCATCCAGCCGATGCAGTCCATCAAGGACGAGCGCTGGTCATGGCACATCGGGCTGGATGTGGAAGCAAGCCGTATTCTCAACGCGCTCTACAATGGCGATGATCTCGGCAGCGCCGACATCGAGCAGATCATCGGCCTGTTCCGCATGGACATTCGCGACCGCAAGGCGGTGCGCGAAAACATGCGCGGCAAGCCGGTTTATCTGGGGCTTGCGATGACGCGCGGCGGCAGGCTGCGGATGAAGCCGCAAAACCTGCTCGTAAACCTTCCGCTGGTAAGCCTGACATGACGCGGGATGCGGATAAGCCGGACTTCGCGGAGTCCCGTTTCGCGCGGCTGATCGCGTTGCTGCTGATCCTGGCCGGCATTGCCGTTATCGGATGGCATCACCGCGATGATATTTTCCCGCCGCCGGAAAAGGAGACGGCAGTCAATCCGGAGCTGTTCGCGTGCATCAACGAGCGTTCCGCGCAGGTTGACGGCATGCTGGCCGACGGTGTCATCAGCGAAGGCCAGGCGCGCGATTTCCGCGCCCGTGCCATCCAGTTCTGCCAGCAGCAGTTCCCGCCCGAGAATTGATGGCTTTGCCGCTCAGCTGTCCTTGAGAAAGTCTTCCAGAGACAGATCGTCCTCGACGCCTTCCTCACGCGCTTTCAGATAGTCGGCGGTGGTGATGGTGCGTGGGCGAGAACCGGCGGCGAAGGGGTTGTCAGCGCGCTCCGACATGGTCTGGATGCGGCAGTCGTCGCACATCTCGATGACGTTAGCTTCGCCTTCGCCCGCGAACATCCAGTGCTTGCCAGCCAGCTGTTCGGAGATCCGTTTCACGGTCTTGGCCGAGCCGAAAGGCTTGCCGCAGCGCACGCATTCGAACGGTTCCTCCTCGTTGAGGACTGCCTGCTCGAAGGCGGCATTGGTGAAGTCGTAGCGCGCTTCCAGCGTAATGACCTTTTCCGGGCAGGTGGTGGCGCACAATCCGCATTGCACGCAGGCAAGCTCCTGGAAACGCACCTGCGGCTTCTCGGGGTTGTCGTACAGCGCGCCCGCGGGGCAGGCGGAGACACAGGCAAGACACAGCGTGCAGCCCTCGGTGTCGATTGTAATGCGCCCGTATGGCGCGCTGACCGGCAGTTCGATGCGGTCCGGCTTTTGCGGCGCCGCTTCACGCAGGGCGCCGATGGCGGCGCGGGCGACCTCGCGCTTGCTGCCGACCGCCGCGAAGCTTTTCGCGGGAACCGGTTTGGGCGGCTTCACATCATGCAGCCGCGCCTCGACGGCGTCGGGATCGGCTTCACTGATGATCTCGATCCGTTTGTCGCTGCCGTGACCGAGGCCGTCGAGCAGGGCGTCCATCAGCTCTTTCTGTGGCGCCAGACCCGCGTAATCGTCGGCCTTTCGCGGATCGGTCAGGATCGCGACACGCGCAGCGCCGCTGGTGAAGGCCGCCGCGATTAGCTCATGGCCGACAGAGCCTGCGGCGAAGACCGACAGCGGCAGGACGTTTGCCGGCAGGCCGCGCCCGAAGCGCGCCATGGCCGCGATGATCTCGTTGCCGTGACTCTCGTCGTGGAACAGCACCACCGGGTCGGTGCCACCGGCCTTGAGATAGGTCGATATGAGTGTTTGCTGGCGGGCAATCGTGCCGTCGCGCGCGGGGTAGGCATAGCTCGCCGCTCCCGTCGGGCACACGGCGGAACAATTGCCGCAGCCGCCGCAAATGCCGTTGTCGATGGCAACGGTATTGCCGGCCGATGTGATCGCACCGGCAGGGCACACGTCGATGCAGTTGCTGCACCCGGTTTTCCCCGACCGGCCATGGGCGCAAATGCCGGCGTCGTAATCGACGTAGATCGGCTTCTCGAATTCGCCGACATAGTCGACCAGTTCGAACAGCGCATCCGAAATGGCGACCGGACTGTTGGGATCGACGCGGAAATAACCGTCGCGCTTGTCGGAGCCGGTAAACAGCGGCGTGCCGCCGGACAGATCGAGGATCAGGTCACACTGGGCGCTTGCGCCGTCGCGCGCCATCAGGAACTGCGCCCCGCCGCGCGAGGACGGCATCATCGGCGCATAGCCGTCGACGATCACCTCGAACGCGCCGAGCGAGCCTTTCGCCCGGTTGATCCGTCCGGTGTAGATCGGAACCTCGCCGGTGGCGGGCGGAACGATGTCGCGTGGGTCGGTCAGCAGCACGCTTGGCGACAGGCGATGGGACAGTTTGGCCGCGGCATCCAGCGCGGTCTGCCCGGCGCCGTAGACGAGGCAGACCCCACCCGACGTGATGGAGCGCTGACGGGCGGGCTTCACGTTGACGCAGGCTTCCGCCAGAAGGGCCGCCATCTTGGCGGTGACATTGGCCTTGTCGCCGCGCGATTGCGGTTTCATCCAGCCGGCGTTCTCGCGGATGTTGGTGAAATTCACCGGCGTGTGCGAACCGATCTCCTCGGCGAATTCGCGAAAGAGCGGGGCTTCCTGCGTACAGGCGACCAGCACCGGTTCACCGCCGGACATGGCGTTCTGGAAACTCTCGATTTCCGTGCGGCAAAGATGCGATTTCACCATGCCGGGTTCGGCGCCGAGCGCCTTGGCCAGCGCATCGACGTCGATTTCCATCGACTTTTCGCAATTGCAGACCAGCACCTTGCGGCCGGCATGATCCATTGTCTCGCTCAAGACGGTGTTCTCCTCCCGGCGCCAGGCTATTTGCGCCCTTCAAGCTTGCGCCGCGAACGCTATAATCATTCCAAACAAGCATAAGGCGCGTGGGCATATAAACAAGATCGCCCAACGTTGGATTGATCGATTTGCCGGCAAGCGGCAGGCGCGGGAGAAACGAGGATCATGACTGGTCAGGCATCCGGAAACGAAGCGAAGGCAAGCGATCCGCCTCTGCAGGTTTCGACCAGCGTCGGCGTCGTTGTCGAGCGCCGCGAATCCGAAAACCGCTGGATTGACGAGATCTGGATGCCGGTCGGCGTCATCCCCGCCTATCCGGCCGGAGAGCCCTGGCGGCTGATGCGCGAAGCAGGCGGTGTGAAGACTTATCTTGCCCGCGTTGTGTCCTTGTCGCTGCACCGCGCCGAGGTGGAATCCTACAAGCTCAATCTCAGCGAGCCCGTTCCCAAGGTTTTCATCGTCATGACGCGCGACGAGGATGGCGCGCTGCCCTACCGTGTGGAACTTGCGACCTGTGCGGCCTATGAGGCGGAAGGCTACCTCACGAGCGGCGATGAGATCGTCGAGCCGGTGCCTATGCCGCCCGAGCTTGCCGTCTGGGTGCAGGATTTTATCGACAGCCACGATACGCCGGACGAGTTCATCAAGCGCAAGCGGGACAAGGCTCCGGCGCTGGTCGATCACAAGTTCGGCAAGGACCCGATCTTCGAGAAAACCGGTCGCTATGCGTCGGGAAAGGGAGACGGCGATGACGGGTAACGAGAACTTCCTGTCGCGCTGGTCGCGCCTGAAACGCGAGCCGGAACCCGAACAGGAAAAGCCGGAGGTTGAGGAAACCGCCCCGGAACACGGTGCCGCCGCTTCGGAAGGGCCGGCGCCCGGGGAGGACCTGGCGAACGCGGCTGCGGTTTCCGCTGACCCCGATACGGTTTCCGGTGCCGGGACGAGCGAGCCTCATCCCGCCGAACTGATCGACATCGACAGCCTGACCAAACATTCCGATTTCAGCGCCTTCGTGAAGAAGGGCGTACCCGCCGCGTTGCAGCGCAAGGCTTTGCGCAAGCTGTGGACGCTCGATCCGGTGCTTGCCAATCTCGACGGCCTCAATGACTACGAGAACATCATCGAGGATTTCGGCATCACCGATCTGAAGCCGGGCGGCAGCGGCTGGAAGGTCGGGCGCGGTTTCATGACGGATGAGGATTTCGCGCTGATCAACGAGCGTGGCGGCTACAAGCCGCCGGAAGCCGATGAGCCGGAAGAGGCCGGGACGCAGGTGCTGGCCGAGGACGGCGATGCTGATGACGATGAAACGCAAGCGCCAGATACCGACACCGTCGCGCAAGCCGATGCGGACGACGAATTCGACGTCGGCGGCGGCGATGACAATCCGGTGTGAGCTTTAGTTCAGTTTCTCGTTCGGATCGGCCGGGCCGCCGGCAAGATTCGGGTCGGCCAGGTGCTGGCGCAGCATTTCCTGATACTGTTTGACCATGTGCTCGACGAACGGCTCGTGCTCCTCGACGTTGAGGATCACATTCGCCACATAAGCGCTGTAGCGGGCGGAGGCGAACAGAAACGCCAGATGCAGTTCGGTTGCCTTGACGGTGCGGTTCTCGCGGTTGGCGACATCGATGAACTTGTCGGCGGCCTTGAGGAACGCGGTATCGTCGAGTCCGCCTTCCTTGCGAAGTGCGCGGCGTTCGTTGCGTGACATGTGTTTCGCCTCTCCAGGTTTCTTCCGCGCTGTTGCTTCAGCACGCTCGCGTGCTAGCTAACCCGCCAATGCGGATACGATCAACGCTGGCAGCGAGACAAGATGACAAACAGCAAGGCCTGGCCGACGGAAATCAGGGTGTCGCAAGACAAGCGCAACCTGACCATTGGTTTCGATAATGGCGAACGCCATGAGTTTACCGCCGAATTCCTGCGTGTGATGAGCCCGAGCGCCGAGGTGCAGGGCCACAGCCCGTCGCAAAAGCAGACCGTGCCGGGCAAGCGCGAGATCGGCATCATGAAGGTGGAGCCGGTCGGCAACTACGCCGTCCGCATCACTTTCGACGACATGCACGATACCGGCATCTATTCGTGGGACTATTTCCGCAAGCTCGGCGCCGAGCGGGAAGACCTGTGGTCGGCCTATCTGGCGGAATTGGAGGAAAAGGGCCTGAGCCGCGATACGGCCCGGCGTGTTCACTAGGGCACGTTGCGAAAAAGCGGGGCGCGGTTTTTAAAAACCAAGCCCTGAAAAGCCGAAGGCCGGGTCGCTCCCCCAAGCGACCCGGCCCCGCCTGCTAAGTGTTGTGCCTCGAAGGCCTTAGCGGGTATTGATCACGCGAGCGCCGACGCGCACACGCTCGTAGAGGTCTTTGACGTCTTCGTTGGTCATGCGGATGCAGCCGGAAGAAACCTCGCCGCCGATGGTCCAGGGCTCATTGGAGCCGTGAATGCGGTACAGCGTGGAACCGATATACATCGCGCGCGCACCAAGCGGGTTGCGCGGGCCGCCGGGCATGTAGGCCGGCAGGTTGGGAACGCGCTTGCGCATGGCGGCCGGCGGCGTCCAGCCCGGCCATTCTTCCTTGCGGCTGATACGGTGCGAGCCATACCACTTGAAGCCGGGGCGGCCGACGCCAATGCCATAACGCATGGCCTTGCCGTCACCCAGAACGAGGTACAGGCGGCGCTCGTCGGTTTTGATGACGATCGAACCCTTCGGATACTTGGTCTCGAAGGCAACCACCTTGCGGCGAACCGCGGAAGAGCCGCCATAGCCCGACCCGTAGGACTGACCCGTCATCGGATCGATTTCGGCGTAGGACGTGGTCGGCACGGCGACCACGGCAGCTGTCACAATGCCCAGAAGGGCGAGGAAAAAACGTTTCATTTTAAGCCTCGGTTTAAAGGTCGGTTTGCCGTTCCCGGCAGGCGACCATTCCTTTGCTTCACCTGCTTCATGAGCAGGCTCCATCAAATCCGCTTCCGTGCCGCCCCATTTCGATGGCTGCAGCCGCTATCCGGAAATTTCGGTTTCGTGATGCCCGTGTACCCGACCAGCTTGCAGCAGCGTCATGTACCTGAACATCAGATACGCCCGGGATGGAGACGGTATGACCAGCCTGCCGAACATCTTCACCGTGCGTAAGGCGGAGTGTTCCCGCAGGCGGTTAATGAAATCAACCCGCTGCGGCATGCCGAGAGGTCAAATATGGCGCCTGATGCCATATTCGTGCGGGAGTGTGGCAATCTGGTCACGTGTGTCGCGCGCAGGCTACAGTCGGATGTAGTTCGCGCATGCCGTGCATGCAGCTCTTTTGCGCGCCGTAATGATTCGTGCGTTGCGGATTATGAAATGCCATGAAGGCGATGGTGGGCGGTACTGGACTTGAACCAGTGACCCCTGCGATGTGAACACAGTGCTCTACCAGCTGAGCTAACCGCCCGAATGTTCTTGGCGAACAGACATCCCTCGTCGAGGGTCGCCGTATTAATGGCGGCTTGCGCGTGAAGTCAAGCGTTCAGCCGCCAGAGCTAGCCGGCATGGGCGCCAATCCCCAATAACCTCAGCGCGTGCGCTTCCAGTTCATCGAAATGGCTGATGATGACATCGGCGCCCAGATCTTCGACCGGAATCGTCGAATAGCCGAATGTCACCGCAACAGACGGGATGCCCGCGGCCTTCGCCGCGCCGATATCCGCGTTGCTGTCGCCGACCATGATGGCGCGGCTGCCGCCGGCTGCTTCCACGGTCCGTGTCAGGTGCAGCGGGTCGGGTTTCGATACGCCATAGGTGTCGCCGCCGGCAATTGTCCTGAAACGGCCTGCAAGCCCCAGCGTTTCAAGCAGTTCGACGGCCAGCGCCTCGTACTTGTTGGTGCATACAGCCAGCAGGATGCCGTGTTCTTCCAGCTTGTCCAATGCCGCTTCGGTCCCGGGAAAGGGGACGCTGCCAACCGCGATGTTGGCTCCGTAGAATTCCAGGAACCGCTTGTGCATGCGATCGATGCGTTCTTTTTCGATGGCGACACCCTGGGATGTCAGGGCGTGTTCGATCATCCTGCGGGCGCCATGGCCGACGCCTTTGCGGGCGTCTTCTTGCGAAGCGGTCGCAAGACCTTCGCCGTCCAGCGATACGTTCAGAGCGGCGACAAGGTCGGGGAGCGAGTCGACCAGTGTGCCGTCAAGGTCGAATACGGCGACGGGGGCGGGCGTTTGCTGCAAGGGTGTATCCTTTTGAAGGAATGCGTGTCCCGGCCCGTGGATTGAGGTCATGGCATTGTTCCACGGGAGGGTTTTACCTTTCGTGCTCCGGCATATATGACTCCGCCCGGCTTGCAAACGGTATCGGCACAGCGCCCCATGAGGCATCCGGTTTCCGTAGGGTCGGCGGCAGCGGATAGACAAAGACGCGATGCGCGGCGAAGTACTCGGTTTCGATCAATCCAGCGGCACAGGCGTTTTGCGCGCCGAAGACGGTCGGCGCTACGGGTTTGCCGTTTCGCAATGGCGAGATGCCGGTGACCCGGTCAAGGGTGACAGGGTTGATTTCGAGCCGTCGGGCAAGCAGGCAACGGAAATCTATCTGGTCACCGCAACGGGGTTTTGGGCGCGGATACGCGCGTTTCCCGCCTTTGTGCGGTCGTTTGTCCGCTGGTTTCGCCGACATCCCGAGGCCGCGGTGTCATTGTCGCTGATGGCTGCGACCGCATTGCCTGTCTACGGTTTCCTTGGTGCCGAAGAGCCTTTGCTGGCAGCGCCAAGGGTTGTCGAGCGGCTAGAACTCGGTCTCGGGCATATCCGGATGCTTGTTTCCGACATTCCCGAAGCAAGCACATCGGCTGCTGCTCTGCGGGCCATGCTGCCCATCATCTACCTGCTCTGGGCCGTGCCGATCCTGGCTTTGCTCTTGCTCTACCGCTCGCTTGCCGAGCTGCCGCGCCGCACACTGGCATTCCGCACCGGCATTGTTGCTGTGCTGTTGCCGGTGCTGCTTCCGCTGGCCATTGCCCTGCCGACAACAATCCTCGTCCTGTCGCGTATGCCCGACGACATGCGCGCCACCTTTGCGGGAAGCGTGTTCGACGCGACCAGTCTTGGGCCGTTCCGCGATATCGCGATCGGCGGCCTGGTCATCATGCTGCTCGGCTTTGCACTGGTTTTATGGGGCATGCGGCCCGAAACGGCCCGCCGCCCGCAACCGGCAAGGGGGCGGGCGCCGAAGAAAGCGGCTCCGCGTGCCGCCAGGCGTGCGTCCGCACCGGTCAAGGCGCCGCCTCCGCCAGTCCCGAACACGTCAGCGTCTCCGGTTCCCGTTCCGCCTCCGCCGGTGCCGCAACGGACCCCTCCGCCACCACTGCCGCCGCAGCAGCGGGCTCCGGCCGTGGCGGGTCCCGCACATCCGCCGCCGCAGCCCCGGCGGCTCACCCCGGCGCCGGTCAAGGCTTTCGCCCCGCCGGTTCGCGACCCCGCGACGGCACCGCCGCCACCGCCGCATGAGCCCGACGATCCCTTGCCGCAGGTCCTGACCCGTGGGCGCCAGCCGGTCGCGGGGATCGATCTGCCGCCATCCATTGATGCGCGGTCGGGAAAAGGATTGCAGGCCGAAGTCTCCGCGACCGGATGGGAGGTCGAAGCGACGGGAAGCATGAATGCGGAGCCGCCGGGCGCCGCCCCGGATATCGGCGGCGCGCATCTGGGCGAAGACATGGCCGCTCTGCCGCCGCCGCAATCGCTTCCCAATGGCGCCCTGCCGCCGCCCGAGGAGGCACCCGAGCCCGTACCGCCACCGCCTCCACCTCCGCCACGCTTTGAGCTGGACAAGGGGCCTGATGCCGTCATGAAGCTGTATGAAAAGCTGCGGGCGGAGCGGCTGGCGCGTGATGCGTCAAAAAAGGGTGAGGAATAAACGCATGGCAGACATTCGCTGTGGCGTATGGAACCACTGCCGTGATAGGTCCAGTTCTTTATAAAAGCATGCCCGGTATTGGCATCCTTGTAATCTGATTGCCGATTGAGCTGACCCATGACGAATCTCGACGCATATAAGAAAGAGGTTGGCGTTCGTGCCGCCGGCCTTGTTTCATCGGGCATGAAATTGGGGCTTGGTACCGGATCTACGGCGGCCCATTTCGTGCGCGCGCTCGGTGAGCGTGTCAAAAACGAAGGGCTCGATATCGTTGGCGTTCCCACGTCCAATGCGACGGCCCGGCTGGCTGCTGATTGCGGTATCCGGCTTACAACCCTTGAAAAGACCCCGCATCTCGATCTGACCATTGATGGTGCGGACGAGATCGACCCCGAGCTGCGGCTGATCAAGGGCGGTGGCGGCGCGCATTTGCGCGAGAAAATCGTCGCATGCGCGTCGAAGCGCATGATTGTCATCGCGGACGAGACCAAGGTTGTTGAAACGCTGGGCGGATTCCCGTTGCCGCTGGAAGTGCTGGATTTCGGCCTTACAGCGACCCTGCATCATGTCGAGGAAGCGGCCCGCGCCCATGGCTGCGGCGGCATGATCGCCCGGCGCATGACCCACAATGGGGACCCGGTCATGACCGATGAGGGCAATGCCGTCCTGGATTGCCATTTCCGCACCATCCCCGATCCGCAAGGGCTGGCAACCGCGATCAAGAACATTCCCGGCGTTATCGAGCACGGGTTGTTTATCGGCATTGCCGATGGCGCCCTGATTGCCGGTTCCAATGGTATAATCACCATGGGCGACGTATGAGCCGCTACGACTTCGATCTGTTCGTCATAGGCGGCGGATCGGGTGGCGTGCGCGCGGCCCGCATCGCTTCCCAGCATGGCGCCCGCGCCGCCATCACCGAAGGTTACCGCTATGGCGGAACCTGCGTCATTCGCGGCTGTGTCCCGAAAAAGCTGATGGTCTATGCCAGCCGCTTCCCGGCGGAGTTCGAGGAATCCACGGGCTTTGGCTGGAGCGTCGATGGCTGGGCGTTCGACTGGAAGACGCTCATTGCAAACAAGGACAACGAGATCGCCCGGCTGGAGAGGGCCTACCAGAGCAATCTGGAAAAGGCCGGTGTCACGCTGTTCTCAAGCTATGCCCGGCTTGAGGATGAACACACCATCAGGCTCATCGAAGACAACAGGACCGTCACCGCCGAGACCATCCTGATTGCGACCGGCGGCACGCCCAATGTGGACGAGGGCCTCGAAGGGCGCGAACACGTCATCACCTCCAACGAGGTCTTCCATCTGGACGAGATGCCGAAACGTATCGTGATCGCCGGTGGCGGCTACATCGCGATGGAGTTCGCCTCGATCTTTGCCGGTCTGGGTGCCGAGACGACGCTGATCTATCGCGGCCCCGAGCCTCTTCGCGGTTTTGACGATGAAGTGCGCGCCCATGTGCGTGGCGAGATGGCGCAGAATGGCGTCAACTTCGTCCTTGGCGAAACCTTCGCGAGGATCGAGAAGACCGGTGCCGGTCTCATCGGGCACACCTCCGGCGGCAAGGTGCTTGAGGCGGACCAGATCATGTTCGCCATTGGCCGCAAACCGGCCACAGAGGGTCTTGGCCTGGATGCCGCGGGCGTTCACCTCGGCGACAAGGGTGAGATCAAGGTCGATGCCCATTCGCGCACCAATGTTGAAAATATCTACGCCGTCGGCGACGTGACCGACCGGGTGAACCTGACGCCGGTTGCGATCCGCGAGGGCCACGCGTTCGCCGACAGCATGTATGGCGGCAAGCCGTGGCTGGTGGATCATTCCGACATTGCGACTGCGGTCTTCACGACGCCGGAGATAGGCACGGTTGGCCTGACGGAAGAGCAGGCCCGCGATGTGCTCGAGGATGTGATCGTCTACTCCGCCAGCTTCCGTCCGATGAAGGCGACCATTGGCGGCAGCCATGGCCGCATGCTTATGAAACTGCTGGTCGATGGCGCGACCGATCGCGTCATCGGGTGTCACATCGTTGGTCCCGATGCCGGCGAAATGGCTCAGCTTCTCGGCATTCTCGTCAAGATGGGCGCGACCAAGGCCGACTTCGACGCGACAATCGCCCTGCATCCCTCCGCCGCGGAAGAGCTGGTGACGATGCGCTCGCCATCCCGGCGTCATACGAAGTAGCACGCCTTACGTTTACGTAAACGTAAGGCGTGGACGTCCAGTAGTGTGTTAGAAGTCCACCGTTTCCGCGATCAGGTTATCCACCACCGCCTTTAGCGCTTCGTCCTCATCCGCGCCATCGGCGATCGCTTTCTCGTAGATGGCGATCTGGCGGTCGGCGCTGGTGCCTTCGCTGGCGATTTGGCGGGCATGTTCGACGGCGCCGAGACAGTTGAAGTGTTCGGCATCCTCGCGGACGAGTTCCAGAAGTTCCTCGACAAGCTCGGGGTAGGCCACCCGTTCGCCGCGCCCGAAGTCGATCAGGCTGCCGCGCGCACCATCTCGCTGGGCCAGCCAGCGGTTCTCCTCGATGAGAAAGCGCGTGTAGCTGCGCCAGCGCTGGTTTGAGCGCTTGAGGCGCCACAGCATCCGCGTCAGGCATCGGAACAGCGCCGCGATGGCAATCGCGTCATCGAGCCTGGTGCAGGTATCGGTGACACGCATTTCCAGCGTCGGGAAGCGGGCGGAGGGGCGCAGGTCCCACCAGACCTTGGTGGCGTCCTCGATCACGCCGGCTTTCACCAGCGCGTCGACGGTGCGCTGATACTGACCCGGTGAATCGAATTCCTCCGGCAACCCGGTGCGCGGCATCTCCTTGAAGACACTCAGCCGGTAGCTGTTCAGCCCGGTGCGCATGCCCTGCCAGAAAGGCGAGGATGTCGACAGCGCCAGCAGGTGCGGGAGAAAGTAGGCGAGCTGGTTGAACAGGTCGATGCGCGTCACGTCGTCTTCGATGGCCACATGCACATGCATGCCGCAGATCAGCATGCGCCGGACGACGACCTGCATGTCGCGGGCAAGATCGTTGTAGCGCTCCTTGTCGGTGTGCTGCTGTTCCTTCCAGCGCGCGAAAGGGTGTGTGGATGCGGCTATGGGCGCAAGGCCGTGCTCGCCGGAGATGTCCGCTATCGTGCCACGCAGATGCGCCAGTTCGCTGCGCGCTTCCTGCACGCTCTTGCACACAGGGGTGCCGACTTCGATCTGGCAGCGCAGGAATTCCGGACTGACCTGCTTGGCGAGCTTCTTCTCGCACGCTTCCATCAACGCCTTGGGCGGATCGGTTGCGAGGTTCCGGGTTTCCTTGTCGACGAGGAGGTATTCCTCTTCGACGCCGATGGTGAAGGATGGTTCGTTCTGCGCCATGTCGCTCACCCTGGTTGAACGCAAACCTTATTGCACAGCGTCGGGATCGTCATCCTGTACCAATGGCGATAGTTCGACCGCCAGCGGAGATGTGCGAGGCGTGGGAACGAATGGCTCACGGTATTTGTCTTTCACCGGCGCGCGCTGCGTCATGCGCCAGATCGTGTAGACGAGAAGCAGGGCATGAACCGCGGCGGTCCAGTAGAAAAGACCGCCCGCCCCGACAAGCGACATCAGTTGCGCTGTCACGATAGGCCCGATCACCGCCCCGATTGTATAGAGCAGCAGCAGGCCGGTGGAGACCTGGACCAGTTCTTCGGGCTTGGCGTGGTCGTTGCCGTGCGCGCCGGCCAGCGCGTAGATCGGCATGGCCGCGGCGCCGAAAATCATGCTGAGGCCCATGAGCAGCCAGTATGAGTTCATGCCGAAAGTGGCGCAGAGACCCAGCGCCAGCGCGGCGATAACGGAAAGACCGGTGACAATGGCCATGATCGTGCGCCGGTCCATCCGGTCCGACGCGCGCCCGATCGGGAACAGGGTAATCACCGTGCCGATGATCGAGGCGGTGATGAAATCGGCCGACCCTGCTGCGGTGAACCCAAGCGAGGTTGCATAGACGGGAGCCAGCGACCAGAAGGCGCCGTTGGCGAAGCCGACAACGATCGCGGCGGCAAAGGCCACCGGTGAAATGTGGTAGAGCCAGATCGGCCGCAGCTTCGGCGATTCAGGCGGCGTAGGGGCGGGCGTCCGGGTCAGGGCGACGGGAACGGCTGCAATCGAAATCAGGATGGCGGTGAGCGAAAACAGTTCGAACCCGCCGATATCGTACAGCCGCAGCATCTGCTGCCCCGACGCGATGGCCGCGTAGTTGATGATGTTGTAGACGGCGAGCACCACACCGCGGATTTCATTGGTGGCGCGTTCGTTCAGCCAGCTTTCGATGATCGCGTAGATGATCGCGAAACAGCAGCCCGTCGCCATCCGCATGATGCCCCATGCCAGCGGCTCGAAGAACAGCGCGTGGCCAAGAGGCATCGCGGTTGCGATGGCCGCGGCGGCGGCGAACACGCGGACATGACCGACCGAACGAAGCAGCCCCGGCGCGATAAGGCATCCCAGCAGCATGCCGGCGAAGTAGAACGAGCCGAGAATACCGATGGACGTGTCGGAGAAGCCGTTGGCGCTCGCATTCAGCGGCAGCAGACCGAACAGCAGGCCCGAACCGGCCAGAATGACGAAGGCCGAGAACAGAAGCGTTCCGCAGGCTGCAAAGAAGAAGCGCATGGGTGCCCGTCCCGTGATCCGGCAATTGATGCTTCCCGGCGCTTACGTGGCTCAGATCAGTTTGGCAAGGCCTTCGCCGATCGCGTAAGCGGCAATCGCCGCGCCAAGTCCGATCCCCAGTGTTTCCAGCCCCGAGCGCCACCATGGAATGAGCGACCAGCGCGCTTTCAACGACCCCACGCCAAAGAAGGTCGCGGCGGTCATGACGGCGGCGATGCCGGCCTGATTCGAGACCGGCAGGAGGAACGGAATAAGCGGGACCGCGCCGCAGATGATGAAGGCGGCGAATGTGGACAGCGCCGCTTTCATCGGTGAGCGCAGCATGGATGACAGCCCGTGTTCCTCGACCATCATCACATCGAGCCAGTGGTCGCGGTTGGCCATGATGAGATCGACCATGCCGACGAGGCTGCGCCCGCGATACCCCTTGAGCCGGTAGATTTCAATCAGTTCCTTGCGCTCGCCGCGTGGCTGCTCGCGCAAATGGCGTTCTTCCATATGGCGCAGACGCTCGTAATCCTCGATCTCGGCGCGTGTGCCGGTGTAATTGGCCGCCGCCATCGAAAAGCCGTCGGCGAGCAGATTGGCGGCTCCCATGATCAGCACCACGCGCCATGACAGATCGGCCCCGACCGCGCCCGCGACGATGGCAAAGGTCGTCACCGCGCCATCGATGCCGCCGTAAACCCAGTCGCGGATATAGCTGACCTTCGGCCCCTCGGCGAGGCGCTCGCGGATCGCAACGGCATCGTGCTGGTGTTCAGGTTCCAAGCCGTCCTCACAAAGTGCTTGACCGCAATGGTAGCCTCATTCGGGCGATGGGTGTATAACCCGCAGCCTTGCCGCCGGGCATTGTCATGTTTTCATGGTGTCTGGAGGCGGGTAAAATGTTGATATGGCGCAACTTGCGCCACGCGCGGTTTCAATCGCGCATGTGGAAAAGCGTTTGAAGTAAAGGTGTTCGATCATGGCGAACAAATGGTCTCCCGAGAGCTGGCGCGACATGCCGATCGTCCAGGTTCCGGATTATCCCGATGCTGCCGAACTGGCTGAAGTCGAGGGTGAGCTCAAGCGCTTTCCGCCGCTGGTTTTTGCAGGCGAGGCACGCCGGCTGAAGCGCGATCTTGCACGCGTTGCGAATGGCGAGGCTTTCCTGCTTCAGGGCGGCGATTGCGCCGAGAGCTTCGCCGAGCATCATCCCGACCAGATCCGCGACCTGTTCCGCGTCTTCCTTCAGATGTCGGTGGTTCTGACCTATGGCGCCGCGCAGCCGGTGGTGAAGGTCGGCCGTATCGCCGGCCAGTTCGCCAAGCCGCGTTCGGCGCCGACCGAAACGATCGATGGTGTCGAACTGCCGAGCTATCGCGGCGACATTATCAACGGGCCGGAATTCACCTCCGAGGCACGCATTCCCGATCCGCGCCGCCAGCTCAAGGCCTACCGCCAGTCCGCTGCGACGCTGAACCTGCTGCGCGCCTTTTCCCAGGGCGGTTACGCCAACCTGGAGCACGTGCATCAGTGGACGCTCGGTTTCCTGAAGGACAGCCCGCAGAGCCACCGCTACCAGTCGCTGGCCGACCGTATCGGCGAGTGCCTTTCGTTCATGCGCGCCTGCGGCATCACGGGAGACACGACGCCGCAACTGCGCTCGACCGACTTCTATACGAGCCACGAGGCGCTGCTGCTTGGCTACGAGCAGGCGATGACCCGCGTCGATTCAACGTCGGGCGAATGGTACGACACCTCCGGCCACTTCCTTTGGATCGGCGACCGCACCCGCCAGCCGGATCATGCGCACGTTGAATACATGCGCGGCATCCGTAATCCGATCGGCGTCAAATGCGGCCCCTCGCTCGATGGCGACGGGCTGATGAAGCTGATCGATATCCTGAACCCGGAAGACGAGCCGGGCCGGATGACGCTGATCTGCCGTTACGGGTCCGACAAGGTGGCCGAGCATCTGCCCGCCCTGATTCGTCGCGTGCAGAAGGAAGGACGTAACGTCGTATGGTCGTGCGATCCCATGCACGGCAACACCATCAAGGCGGCAAGCGGCTTCAAGACCCGGCCCTTCGACCGTATCCTGAGCGAAGTGCACTCGTTCTTCGAGGTGCATCGCGCCGAAGGGACACATCCCGGCGGCGTGCATTTCGAGATGACGGGCAACAACGTCACCGAATGCACCGGCGGCGCGGCGGCGATCACCGATGCTGATCTGTCGGACCGCTACCACACCCATTGCGACCCCCGCCTCAATGGCAATCAGGCGCTCGAGCTTGCTTTCCTGATCGCCGAGGAACTGTCGCGGGTGCGCAAGGGCGGCGAACGCGCCCAGGCGGTCAGCGGTCTGTAACAACATTTGGCGGCGGAACATCCGCCGCCAATTCCCTGCGTTTCGTGCGATTGCGTGATGTCCGGGCAGGACACCCCGGAATTGGACAGGAAACTCCATGAAGACGGAAATCGGTTCGTCCAGCGATGTCATCACTGGCCGCTGCGCCTGCGGTGCCGTGACATACTCCGCAAACGGTCCCTTCCGGCCATTCGTGGCTTGTCATTGCGACAGCTGCCGCCGCCAGAGCAGCCATTTCGTTGCGGCCACACGCGTTGCCGGCGATTGCCTGACGATTAACGGCGAGGAAAATCTCAAGGACTGGCGTGCGACCGACGATGCCACGCGCCGCTTCTGCGGCATGTGCGGATCGCTGATGTTCTGGGCGCCTGACAGCAAGCCGACCGTGTCGATCTTCGCCGGTAGTGTCGACAAGCCGACAGGCATTCCGCTGGGCTGGCACATCATGGCCAGCGAGAAGGGCGACTATTACGAGATCGACGACGGGACGCCCGTTTACCCGAACGGTTCAGGTATTGCATGAGGGTTTTGTTCGCGAAACAAGAACGCTGAATTGACGTTGAGGACGGTCCCGTAAACATGCGCGGCTACGCATATTACGGGCATTGAAGCATCGCGAACCGAAAGGACCGGAAATGGCCCCCTCGCAGTCCCCCATGCCGACGCTGTTCGTTTCCCATGGCGCGCCCGATATCGTGCTGCGCGACATGGCCGCCCGCGACTTTCTCAAGTCTTATGCCGGCAGGATCGCGAAGCCGAAGGCGATCCTCGTCGTCTCGGCGCATTTCGAGACTGACGGCGTTGCAATCGTCACCGACCCGAAGCCGGGCACGGTCTATGATTTCGGCGGCTTCGACCCACGCTTGCGCGAGATCGTATACGGCGCGCCAGGCGAACCGGCGATTGCCGAACGCGCCGCCGGCCTGCTCGAGGCCGCCGGTTTCGGCGTCGACCGCGTCCCGTCGCGCGGTTTCGATCACGGTGTGTGGACGCCGCTGGCGCTGCTGTTCCCGGATGCCGACGTTCCGGTCGTGCAGATGTCCGTATCGCCGCACCGCGATGCCGCATGGCATTTCGCGCTCGGCCAGGCGATCGAGCCGCTGCGCGACGAGGGCGTGCTGATCATCGGCTCCGGCGCCGTCACGCACAATCTCGCAGCCTTTTTCACCGGCGGCTTTACGACCGAGTCGGCGGCCGAACCCTGGGTGCTGGCCTTTGCCGAGTGGCTCGCCGAACGCATTCAGGCCGGCGACACCAAGGCGCTGGTACGCTACCGTGAGCAGGCACCCTTCGCCCGCGAGAACCATCCTACACAGGAGCATCTGCTGCCGCTGTTCGTCGCGCTCGGCGCCGGCGGGGCAGGGGTTGCGGGTGAACGGTTGCACGCAAGCGTGGACCTCGGCGTCATCGCCATGGACGCCTATGCGTTTGCGTAAGAGCACCGTTTCACGCAAAAGCGGTTTCGTTTCTTCGCGCGGCACTATAAATCTCGGCCATGACCGGGATTACAGATAAATTCAAACTCGCAATCGCTCAGGCCAACCCCACCGTCGGCGCGGTTGAAAAAAATATCGCCAAGGCCCGCGAAATGCGGGTTGAGGCCGCGTCCATGGGCGCGGACCTGATCGCCTTTCCGGAACTTTTCGTGGCGGGCTATCCCCCTGAGGATCTCGTCCTGAAGCCGGCTTTCCAGGCCGCCTGCATGGCAGCGGTCGAGGAACTTGCGAAGGAAACCGCCGATGGCGGCCCTGCTGTTCTGATCGGCACGCCGTGGCGCGAGCGCGACGCGCTCTACAACAGCTACTGCATGCTGGATGAGGGACGAATTACGGCTATTCGCCACAAGGTCGAGCTGCCCAATTACGGCGTCTTCGACGAAAAGCGCGTCTTCCAGCAGGGCCCCATGCCCGGTCCGCTGAATTTCCGGGGCATCAGGCTCGGCGTGCCGATCTGCGAGGACATCTGGGAGGAGGAGGTCTGCGAGACCCTGGCCGAGACCGGCGCGGAATTCCTCATCTCGCCGAACGGTTCCCCATATTGGACCGGCAAACACGACGTGCGCATGAACGTCGCCGTCGCCCGCGTGGTCGAGAGCGAGTTGCCGCTCGTTTACGTCAACCAGTTCGGTGGACAGGACGAACTGATCTTCGACGGATCGTCCTTCGCGCTGCATGCCGACCGCAGCCTTGCCTTCCAGATGCAGGCGTTCCGCGAAGAGGTTGCGCTGACGGTGTGGTCGCGCGAGAGCGGCGACTGGCGCTGCGTCGAGGGGCCGAATGAGAAACTGGCGGATACCGACGAACTGACTTGGGCCGCCTGCGTTGACGGCCTGCGCGATTACGTCCGCAAGAACGGTTTTCCCGGTGTTGTGCTGGGGCTGTCCGGCGGCATCGATTCCGCCATCTGCGCGGCCATGGCCGCCGACGCGCTGGGGCCTGAAAAGGTCCACTGCGTGATGATGCCTTACCGCTATACATCGGAAGAGAGCCTCAAGGATGCGGCGGACTGCGCCAGGGCGCTCGGCGTGCCTTACGACATTGTGCCCATCGCCGATCCGGTCGAAGGCTTTTCCGCTTCCCTGCAGGACCTGTTCAAGGGCCGCGAGCCGGACGTGACGGAAGAGAATATCCAGTCGCGCGCCCGTGGCACGATCCTGATGGCGATCTCCAACAAGTTCGGCCACATGGTTGTCACCACCGGCAACAAGTCGGAGGTCTCCGTCGGCTACGCCACGCTCTACGNNNNGGCGGCTTCAACCCGATCAAGGATCTCTACAAGACGGAAGTTTTCCGCCTTGCCGCATGGCGCAACGAGCACAAGCCCGAAGGCTGTCTTGGTCCTGACGGCGTGGTGATCCCGCCCAATATCATCACCAAGCCGCCGACGGCGGAGCTGCGCGAGAACCAGAAGGATCAGGACTCGCTGCCCGAATACGATGAGCTCGACGCGATCCTGAAGCGGCTCGTTGAAGATGAAAGCGCCGTCCACGACATCGTCGCCGAAGGCTTCGACGAGGCGACGGTGAAGAAGGTGGAACGTTTGCTCTACATCGCCGAATACAAGCGCAGGCAGGCGGCGCCCGGCGTGAAAATCTCCCGCCGCAATTTCGGCCGGGATCGCCGCTATCCGATTGTCAACGCCTTCCGCGACCCCGGCACACCGATACCGGATTTCCCGGTCGAGACGGAACGGCTTTATCGGTACGAGGGGGAATAGTCCCGATGACGCTTGCCCGCACTGCCGCCATTCTGGCCGCTCTTGCACTGCCGCTGGCACTCACCGCCTGCGGTGGCGAGGACTACAGCGAATTCGACGAGATGCTCCGGAAGGGACTGCCGCAAAGCCGCGCGGTTGCGGTCGGCTACATGTTCTACGACTGCGACATCGATGGCGGGCGGGGCGCCTGCGAGAACTGCGACATCACAATCCATCCCGACGACAACGGCGGCTATCGCGGCACGGTCACCCACTGGTACCACGACATGCGGTTTGAAGACGGCCAGTGGGTTCAGGCCGTCACCGGCGAGCGCGGCAGGCAGAAGCTGGAAAGCAACGAGACCGGAACTGCTGCCTCCAGCGCCATGCTGGAAGAAGCCGGCAAGTGGTGCGCCGCGCGCCGCGATGGCAAGGGCGAGTTCGTCGTCTTGAAGCAGGAAGGTTGAGGCTGGCGCTCAGGCCGCTTCCTCATTCCCGCTGAGCCGCTCCAGACCGCGCTTGAGGGCTGCGACGCAATCCGCGTCGAAGGCCGTGCCGGTATCTTTGTCGAGAATTGCGAGCGCTTCGCCAACCGGCATCGCCTTTCGGTAGGGGCGGTCCGCCGAAAGGGCGTCGAACACGTCGGCTGCGGTCAGGATCCTCATCTCAAGGCTGATCTGCTCGCCTGTCAGGCCGTCGGGATAGCCCTTGCCGTCGAGGCGTTCATGATGCGCGCCGGCGATCGGGGCAAGGTCGGCGAAGATGCGGACCTTTGAGAGGATGTCGCGGCTGTGGACGGGATGGTTGCGGATCGCGGTCCATTCCTCGTCTGTCGGTTTGCCGGGCTTGTCGAGGATCTGGTTGGAGACGGCGAGCTTGCCGAGATCGTGCAGCAGCGCGCCGCGCCGCAACCAGCGGCGGTGATCGGCGCAAAGCCCCATCTCTTCGGCAATCATGTTCGTGTAGAACGTAACGCGGCGGCTGTGGCCCGCCGTGAACGGGCTCTTGGCATCGACCACATCGGCGAAGGCCGCGGCGATATCGTCGAGATAGTCCTCGTCGACGTCGAAGGAATGTTGCGCCGGTTCCAGCGTCTGCAGATGCGCGCCGAGGTCGCCGGATTTCAGCGGCTCCCAGAACGCCGGATCGTTTGCCGCGCGCATGAATGCGGAGACAAGCGCCGGGTCGAACCATGTTCCGCTGCGCGCCGTTGCTTCGGCGATTACCCGGTCGGGCCCGTGCTCGGTGTGGAAAACGTCGATGAACTGGGCCAGGCACGCAATGCGCGCGCCGATGGGGATGTCCGTTCCCGCCAGACCGTCCGGCTTGCCCGCGCCGTCCCAGTGCTCGTCGAGCGCGTGGATTCCCCCCTGCACCGTTTCGTTGAAGCGCAGGCGGCTGGCGATATCCGCGCCGCGCTGGCAGCGGGTATGCATCATTTCCTGCACCAGGTCCCCGCCCTTGCTGACGAGCTTGACGAGCGCACGGATACGCTCGGTCAGCTTCGCTTCGGCGCCCGTCTTGCTCAGGATGAAGCGCAATGCGGCACTCGGACTTCCCTCAATGGTCCTCATGTCCCGCTTGAAAGTGAGGTCATCGGTGAGGAAAATCTGGCAGATGCGCGCTGCTGTGCTGGAGCAGCCCAGATCCTTCAGCAGCAGCGTGTAATAGAGGTTATCAAGCGGTTCGTTGTCGAGGCCATAAGCCATGCCGATATGCGTACCGATCCAGCAGGAGCGTTCGCAGTGGCCCTCGGGCTGGCCCTCGGTCAGATCGAGCGCATGACTGAGCGCGCCGATCAGTTCCGACAATTTCGTCGTGGCGTTGCCGGACTTGCCGGGCTGGTACAGGGAAAATGTCATCGCGCTGCCTCACATATTCCGGCAAGCCTAAGTAATTTTGCTTAAATCTCCGTTGCCGTGGCTTTTGCGGCCAGACCGCCGGTTTGTCCGGCTATCTTCGCGCGGGCAACTGACGTACACCGCAGGGCATGTTCCGTTTTTTCCTCGATAACGCGCGCTGGCTTTCAGCCGGGTTCCTGCTGACATTCATGTCGGGGTTTGGCCAGACGTTCTTCATCTCGCTGTTCTCCGGCGAGATACGCGGCGAACTGGACCTCAGTCACGGCGAGTTCGGCACGGTCTATGGCGCGGCAACGCTGGCAAGCGCCATCAGCATCATCTGGGTCGGGCGTCTTGCGGATATCCGCAATCCGGCCATCGCCGGCGTTGTCGTCTCCGGCGGGCTCGCGGCCGCCGCGCTTGTCATGTCGATCGCCGCAGGCCCCGTGACGCTGTTTCTTGCGATCTACGGCCTGCGCCTGTTCGGGCAGGGGATGATGACGCACACGTCGCAAACCCTGATCGGGCGCTGGTTCGTGGCAACGCGCGGCCGCGCGCTCGCCATTTCCGGTTTCGGCTTCCCGGCGTCGGAGTCGGCCTACCCGCTGATCGTTGTCGCCTTGCTGGCGTTTCTCGGCTGGCGCGAAATCTGGATGGTCGTGGCGGGCGTTCTGATGCTCGTTTCAGCCCCCGGCCTGTGGTGGCTGCTGCGCGAGAACCGCACGCCGCAGCATGCAAGGACAAACGGCGGTGCGCATGCGGCTGCCGAACAACGCCAGTGGACGCGCAAGCAAGTGTTGCGCGATCCGATCTTCTATCTCCTGATGCCGGCCTTTCTCGCCCCGTCCTTCATCGGCACCGGCATCTTCTTTCATCAGGTCCATATGACCGAAACGAAAGGCTGGGAACTGGTCCAGTTCGCCGGTTACTTCCCGCTGTTCGCGGCAACCCAGGTCGTCACCGCTCTGGTTGCGGGTTTCCTGGTTGACCGCTGGTCGGCCCGCCACATCCTGCCACTTGTGCTCGTGCCGCAGGGGATCGCCGCGGCACTGCTTGCCTCGACGGCGAATCCGCTCGTCGTGCCTTTCGTCATGATGGGGCTGGGCCTCACGTCCGGGCTGATGTCGACCGTCTCGGGTGCGCTCTGGCCGGAAATCTATGGCGTGCTTCACCTAGGCGCCATCCGCGCCATGGCGATCTCGGCCATGGTTTTGTCGACGGCGGCGGCCCCCTTCGTCCTCGGCGTGCTGATCGACGCGGGCGTCGCCTTCGATCTCCAGCTCTACGGCATGGCGTGCTACATGGCCGCCGCCACGGTACTGCTGATCGCGATGTCGCGCAGACTGCTGGCGCGCGAATTGACTTAAGGCAGGTGGATCGCGGTGATGCGGGCCGGTTCATCGCTCAACACGACGGTCCGGTGGCCTTTCCCCTTCATGTCTTCCAGCAATATCCGGTCGCCGGTCTTCAGAATGCGCTTTTCGCCGCTCTCCACCTCGAACGAACATTCACCGCTCATCAGGATCAGCCATTGCCGCACCGGGGTCGGATGCCATTCGCCGGTCCAGCCGGCGGGAAGCTCCAGAAACAGGGTTTGCGTCGCCGGTTCTGGTGTGGAGGTGAACAACGGGTCGGCGGGCGGCGCATAGGCCTTTTCCTGAAGGGTGATTTCGCAGGTCTCGAAATGCGATAGGTCGTTTTCGTCGGTGAATATTTTCGTGTAGGTCAACGCGCTCATACCCGTCCGCCTCCTGTCTGATCCATGCAAGGCAGCCTAGGCGTGCGGGACGGGAGCGGCAATCGCCGTGTGCCCCCATTGCCGCCACGTTTTCCCGCGACAAATGATGTCCGGTAACGTCAAACTGCGTTCAGATCATCAGGAGAGGCGCGTTCATGGCCCAGACACTCCGCCACGGCATCGACGAACTGTCGCTAACGACGCGCGCGACGCTCGCCGTCCTGGCGATTGCGTCGGGCGTCTACACCTATCTCGGCGTGCGCGACCTGCTTGATGGCTCCGCGACGCTGACCTTTCTCGGCGCGATCATCTATTCCGCCGCCGTCTCGGTCGGCATCTACGCCTTCTGGTCCTACCTGATCCGCTTCCTGCCGCACGTGCGCGAGGCGCGCATCCGCCGCATGCTCTACGGCGCCATGGCGCTGGGAGCGGTGATGATCATCGCCATGTCGTCTTGGCTGAATGCCGCCGCGCTGGCAGGCTCCGCCGCGCTGGAACAGCATCTGGCCGAAGCAACGGAATCCTACTCCCGCGATCTCGACACCGCCCACAACAATGCGCTCGCCGCGCAGTCGATCCTGCCCGATATCCAGCTTGCCGCCGACCGCTTCGCCCGCTTGGCCGATCAGGAACGCAACTCCGGCGCGCTGACCGGCACGTCCGGTTCCGGCACGGTGGTGCAGTTGTTGGGTCAGATGTCGGCGCAGCTCACCGCCCTTGCTGGCCAGGTCTCCAGCGACCGCGAGGAGGTCGATGCGCTCTACAGTCAGGGCGAGAAGCATCTCTCCGCCATGCGCAGGCTCGTGTCGGGCAACGGCCCCGTCGCGCCGCGCGGCGACGCCTTCTCGGACGAAGCCGTTGCTTTGACAGGCGTGATCGCTTCCATGCAGCAGACCTCGATCGCGCCGGCGGTGCGCCGCGCCGCCGACGGGCTGGAGCGCGCCTTCATCGCCCCCGTTGCCGATGGCGGCACGGAAGACCTGCGCAGCCGTCAGGATCTCGTGGTCGGCAATGTCGCCAATGCGATCTCCGAAGAAGCAAAGGCGCTGGCGCGCGCGGCGGATGAAATTCTGAACCGCCCCGCCGCGACGCCGGAGCGCTTCGTGCCGCTGTCCAAACCCGAGGCCGTGCTGCGCTACGCGACCGACTTCCTGCCGAGCTGGGCCGGCGCGATTTCCATCGACCTGATGCCCGCCGTGCTGGTGGTGATCTTGTCCATCGTCCAGCTTGCCATCCGCAACACCGAGGACCCGGAAGTCCCGGAAAACCGCATGACGGCGGCAGACCTGATGGTCGCGCTGAAGCTCTACGAGCGCATGCGCAAGCATGGCGATGCGGCGGAAGCGGTTGCGGTGAAGGCGGATGGCGGCAAACCGTCCGAACCGGCCCGCGAGCCCGCCAATATCACCCCGCTGACATCGAAGACCGGGCGCACCGAAACCTCCTGAGCAATTCCAGGAAAAGTTTAAGCGGTTTTCCGTCCGCAATTGCGCCAATCAAAAGAGAAGTGGCTTCATACTATGAAGCCACGGCCCGTTTGCGCGCGGTCACGATGCCGAGTGCGAAGGCGGAGTTTCCGATCGCGAGCACCGCGATGCAAATGAAGAGGAGCGCGGTGTATTTATGCGCTCCGCCGAACAGCGCCACGGCCCAGTCCGCCTTTGCCTCTACATAGAAGTAGGTCACCGCGCCGCCGATCGCTGCCGCGAACGAGGTGAGATACGACCACGCCGGAATGTTGCGCTGGCCGCCGAGGATCGAAAAGAACAGGACGGGCGCGAGGAACATCGACGCCGTGCCTGACACCGCCGTGGCCGCATAGAGATCCTTCACGTCGGCCAGCATGACCAGCACGCCGCCGAGCATGAACAGCGCCATGGCGATGCGTCCGTTGGTGACGGTGGCGGGCGCAAGCTTCATGTCGCGGATGGTCAGCCGGGCAGCGGAGGCCAGCGCGCTGTCGAGCGTCGATAGGGCAGAGACGATCAGACCTGCGTTGAGGCACAGCAGGATCGCGGGATGAAACATGCGCTCCCAAACCGCCTGCATCGCTTCGCCTTCCGCCGCGACGAGGCTTGCCTGCGCGCCGAACAGGCCGAAGGCGAAAATGCACAGGGCCGAGATCCAGAAGGCGTGCAGGAAGCTCTTCTTCGTGGTTTCGCGGTCCGCCAGAAATCCGCGGTCGGTCATGACCGGATCGTGGGTCGGGTACGACCAGACCTGAAGCGCCGCAACAGCTAGCAGCACCCAGCCGGGGATCGGACCGGCCACGCCTTCAGCCGTCAGAACGCCGGCAAACGAGAAGCTCTCGTGCGTCAGCAGCGCGACGACGGCGACGGCGAAAACGGCGAGGAACACCACCATCTGCAACACGTCGGTGCGCACCGAAGCGCGCAGGCCTCCCATCATCGAATAGCCGAGCCCGACCAGCGCCAGAGCCACGATGGCGTAACGGTCCGCGCCGGGGATGTTGGAGAACAGCCCGCCGAAGATGACGCCGACGACGAGCAGGTTGGCGAAGACCTCCGACAGCAGCCGCAGCGCGATGACGAAATTGTAGCAGCCGTCGCCCGCGCGCCCGAAACGCGCGCGCAGGTAATCCTGGATCGAGGCTGCGCCTGCCTTGAAGCGGATGCCGTCGACGACGATCCAGCCGGTCAGGAAGCTTGCGTAATAGGCGGTATAGGCCAGGACGCCCGGCGTGCCGTAGTAGAAGCCGAGGATCGCCGCGTTAAGCAGCGAGCGGGCGAAAATCCATGTCGTGACCTGGCTCAGAACCAGCGTCCACAGGCCCGGCGCCCTGCCGTCGCTGTCCTGCCCGTCGAAGAAGCCGGCAACGGCATTCGTCCGCCCCGCAATGGCGAAGCTGGCGGCGATGATGACGGCGGTCAGGCCGAGCAGCAGAAAGGCTTGCGTGGCGTCACTCATGGAGATCGGTTCCAATTCGCTGATTCCGGGAAGAGGCTTTTGATGGACCGCATCGAAACCGCATGGCTTGTACACATGCCAATCAAGTTTGCGTGCGTGAGCAAAATAAACCTCATGCCATTGTTTCGCCGCGTGGCCGGACCAGTTTTATTCAAGCGCCTGCTGCCGGTAGCGGGCGATCAGGGAGACTTCGATGTCGGACAATGCCGCGGCTGAGACACGTCCCGTGCATCGCGACTGGTTCGCGGTCTCCATGCTCGTCTTCGTCATGGTCGCCACCGCTGGCTTGCTGACCTATGACATCTACGAGACCTTCAGCCGCGACAGCGAAGCAAATGAACTGATGCGGCGGACCGGGCCGGTGGTGACGCGTCCGCCCGCCGACGGCGATCAGGTCCGCCCCTATCTGGAGCGCGGACGTCCCGTTGCGCCGGGGCGGACGGCGCCGCCCGGTGTGCGCGGGCCTTCCATCTCCGAAGCCGCTCCGATGACCTTCGAGCGCGACGGCAACGAGCTGCGCGGCGAGGGGACCATCACCTTCGGCGCGGTCGATGCGTTTGAGCGCGCCTTGTCCGCGCTGCCCGACGACATCAAGCCGGACAAGCTTGAACTGGTGCTGCATTCTCCAGGCGGCATCGTTCCCGAGGCGGTCGCTCTTGCGCGCCGCATTCGCGAGGAGGGTTTGACGACGCGGGTTCGCGCCGATGGCTATTGTGCCTCGTCCTGCCCGATCCTGTTTGCCGCCGGCGTCAAGCGTACCGCCAGCAAGGAGGCATGGATCGGCGTTCACCGGGTCTATGTGGATTCAGGCATTTTCGGCAGTATCGACGACGGCATCGGTGAGGCGCAGCGCGTCGCCGCCGAGGTCCAGGACCTGCTCGACGGCTTCGGCGTCGACCCGATGGTCTGGACCCACGCCATGCGCACGCCCAAGCAAAGCCTCTACTTCTTCACGCCCGCCGAACTGAAGGACCTGAAACTGGCGACGAAAGTCGATTGAACGGCAGCCTCTGGATTCAATGTCCTTGAAAAGCTTTGCCAACAGCTTCGCACATTGCATCGCAGATCGGGCCCTTGGCGCCGCGTCCCCTGCGCAAGACGAGAAACGACGGGTATTTCGTGTCCATGTCTGGCAGGAGGGCTAATCCGTCGAGGTTTTCGTGTGTGTCCAGAAGCCCGGCAGCGATGCCGGCACGCACGGCTGCGCGTACGCCCACGTCGCTTTCGCTCGTGAACACGATGCGGAATCGTCGCGCGGCGGCTTCGAGACTCGACAGGGCGGCATCGCGCCACCAGCAGGCCTGATCGAACACCGCGATCGGCAGGACGGTTCGCGAACCGAAATCGCTGTTCCGGCTGCACATCCAGGCCAACCGGTTTTCTCGCAGGATGTCGTCGCCGACAGCAGGTTCGCGAACCTCGAAGACGGCAAGATCTAGCGCGCCGCTTTCCAGTTCTGCTTCGAAGTGCGTTCCGAGTGCGCATCCGACTTCTAGCTCGACATCTGGGTGCCGGGATGTGAAATCCGCGATGATGCGCACCAGTGCGGCGCGACTGTGATTGTCGCTGACACCGATCCGCAGTCGGCCTTCCAACCGTTCGCCGCGAAGATCGGCTAGGGCGGCATCCAGTGTATTCGTGACCTGCCGGGCAACGGGGAGCAATTGTTCCCCGGCCTTGCTCAATGTGACACCGCGGCCGTGCCGCACGAACAGCGCCTGCCCGGCGGCGGTCTCAAGCTGCCGGATCTGAAGACTTGTCGCCGATTGGCTCCGGTTGATGCGCAAGGCTGCGCCGGAGATGCTCCCGGTTTCCGAGACGACGAGAAACGTACGCAGAAGATCGCTGTCCAGATGAGTCATGCTATTGATATTTTCGATAACTGATTCAGAAATTACTCATTTTATAAATATCTGTCGAGCTGCCAGAGTGCCGGAACCGGAAATGGGAGGTTCCATTGTCACTTCAGGCGATCGTTCAGGCAGCACAACCCAGGATGCGGACAGTCTATGTCCTGCTTGCGCTAGCGGCCGCGATTCTGTTGCTCTGGCGGCCCGGATTGGTGCGCGAGGTTACCGTCTTCGTCACGATCAGCATCATTCATGTCATGCCCATCGTTATTCCAGGCGTCCTGCTTGCAGCCTGGATCACAGCCAGTGGTGCCAGTACACGTGTCGTGGCCGTGTTTCATGGCAGGACGGTTCAGACTGTTCTGGCAGCTTCCGCCGTCGGTGCGCTGTTGCCGGTGTGCGGCGTCACTATTCTGCCGCTGATGGCCGGGCTTCTTGCCGGAGGCGTGCCGCTCGCGCCGGTGATGGCGTTCTGGCTGTCGTCGCCGATCACCGGACCAGCTCTTTTGTCGACGACAGCTGCGACGCTGGGGTGGTCGTTTGCACTGGGAAAGATGCTCGCCGCGATCGGGCTGGGTGTGTTCGGCGGCGCTGTAACGAGCCTGATGCGCGAAAGGGAATGGAGCCGCTCGCCATTGCGTTCGAACCGGCTGGTCGGCGCGCTCGGTGAGACAGGTAATGCCGGCACGTTCGATCCGCTGATCTGGCGCGATTCTGGCCGCATCGCCCGTTTTGCGCGTTCAACGTTGTCCATCGCACGATTCATGCTGCTCGTCCTGATACCTGCATTCGCTGCCGAATATCTGCTCAACGCCTGGCTCCAGCCCGATGCGCTGGCCGACTATGTCGGGCGTGACAGCGTCTTTGCCGTGCCGCTTGCCGTCATTGTCGGGGCCCCTGCCTATGTCGATGGCTATGCCGCGTTACCGCTGACGCGCGCGCTGATCGACCATGGAATGTCGCCCGGCGCAGCGATGGCCTTCCTCGTTTCCGGCGGCGTGGTGAGCATATGGGGGGCGATGGCGATCTTTCCGGTGCTGAAAATGAAACCGTTTCTGCTCTATCTTTGCTTGGCCGTATCAGGATCGATGGTGTCGGGCTGGCTGTTCGGCGCTTTCCAATAAGAGTAGCTCCGCCGGCTGACATTTTTAACCCGTTTCGCCTATCTTGCCGCTCGCAATTTGGGGGAAATGCATGGGCTGGTATTGCGGCACGCCGGAACAGCAACGGCTTCAGCAGCGCGTCGATGAAATGGTTGTCTGGTGCAGAAACGTGCGTGGCGCGGTCAATGCCGGACGCATGCTGGGTGTCGACGACATCGACGCGCTCGGCTGGGAAGCGATCTTCGACAGGCTCGAGAAAGACGGTGTCTTCACCTTCCGAATGGTGCCGAAAGAGCGCATTGCGGAAGTCGAGGCGGTTCTGGCCGAACGTGATTTCCGCATCGACTGGTGGAACGTCTTCAAGGGTTCGTCTGAAACGGTCCTGAAACACACCGCCGATGAAGGCATGCGGCGCCTGCCTGAGGATTACACGATCATCCGCAAGGAGGAATTGACCAAGCGGGTTGTGCAGCAGATGCAGGCCTGCATGGAGCGCAACGGCGTCAGGCCGTATTCTGGCCGCATGATCGCCGGTATGACCGAGCCGATGGTCAGCCTCGCTGTGCGGTCTCCCTCCGGCAAGATCGTCGCCACGGCTTGCGGGCATATGCCATACAATTCCATGAGCCAGCATTCCCGCACGGCCTGGGGCGGTCTGGTCGCCGTCGATCCGGGCCATCGCGGCATGAGGCTCGGCGTTGCCATCAATGCCGAGATGGTGCGCCGCTGCGTGGAAAGGCTCGGCGCGCGGTCGGTGCAGGAGTTCGTCAACGCGGACAACGAGACGTCGAGGCGTATGGTCGAGCGCTGCGGTTTGTCGCTCGATCCGACTTGCATGTCCGGTCTGGCGACACGCGGGAACGAGCGTTTCACGCGCTAGCACCGGTTTCCCGATTTCCTCACCGGCTTGGGCCATGTATAGCCGTCGGCGAAAGGAAGTTTTCAATGTCCGTCACCGTCCGCTTCGCGCCGTCGCCTACCGGCAGGCTGCACATCGGCAACGCCCGCACCGCGCTGATCAACTGGCTCTACGCCAAGTCCAATGGCGGCCGCTTCATCCTGCGTTTCGACGATAC
>JAGRLC010000040.1 GCA_020441995.1 Rhodobiaceae bacterium | reverse complement strand
TCGCGCCGCAGCACAGCCAGCTGATGAAGGATCTCGCGCGGGCCGGCAAATACGACAACGTCGCCTTCCACCGCGTGAGCGACGGCTTCATGGCCCAGACCGGCGACCCGACGGGCACCGGCTTCGGCGGTTCCGATCTGCCGGACCTGCCGGCTGAGTTTTCAAAAGAGAATTTTGGCCGCGGCGTGCTTGGCATGGCGCGTTCGAACGACCCCAATTCCGGCAACAGCCAGTTCTTCATCTGCTTCAAGGATTGCAGTTTCCTGAATGGCGAATACACCGTCTTCGGACGTGTCGTCGAAGGCATGGAGCATGTCGACGCCATCTCGCGCGGCGAGCCGCCGGCCAATCCCGACAAGATCGTCTCGATGAAGCTCGCAAACTAAGCAACATCCATTTCAATGGCGCCTGACCCCTCAGGCGCCGCCGCAAGGAGGGTATCCCCATGGCAGACATCAAGGATCCGGAAAACACACTTGTTCTGGAAACCACCCAAGGCGCGGTGACGATCGCAATGCGCCCCGACCTGGCCCCCGGCCATGTAGAACGCATCAAGGAACTCGCCCGCGAGGGCTTCTATGACGGCGTGCCGTTCCATCGCGTGATCGAGGGTTTCATGGCCCAGACCGGCGACCCCACCGGCACCGGCATGGGTGGCTCCGGCAAGAAGCTCAGGGCCGAGTTCAACAAGGAGCCGCACGTGCGCGGCACGGTCTCCATGGCCCGCGCTCAGGACCCGAATTCCGGCGACAGCCAGTTCTTCATCTGCTTCGATGACGCCACCTTCCTCGATGGCCAGTACACCGCCTGGGGCAATGTCATCGAAGGCATGGAAAACGTCGACAAGATCAAGCGCGGCGAACCGGTCGCCAATCCCGATAAGATCGTTTCCATGAAGGTTGCCGCCGACCTCGGCTGAGGTTTCGGACCGACAAAAGCCGGGCTCCATGCGCGTCGACCTGTTCGATTTCGATCTTCCAGATGACAGGATCGCGCTTCGCCCGGCGGTTCCGCGCGAGAGCGCGCGGCTGCTCCATATCATGCCTGACGCGACACCGCAGCTCGCCGATCACACGGTCGGCGAGTTGCCATCCTTGTTGCGCCCCGGCGATCTGCTCGTCTTCAACGACACCCGCGTTCTCCCCGCTGCCCTGAAAGGCGAGCGGCTGCGTGGCGATGCGCGCGCTGGGGTGTCGGTCAATCTCCACAAGCGCGAAAACGCTTCGACCTGGCGCGCCTTTGCGCGGCCCGCCAAGAAGATCGCCGCCGGCGACCGGATGTCCTTTCATGCACCGGGCGCGCCCGCGCCGCTGGATGCGGACGTTGTCGATACACCGGGCGGCGGCGAGGTCGTGCTGCGGTTTGCGCTTGAGGGCGAGGCGCTGAACGCACGGCTGTCACAGGTCGGCGCAATGCCGCTGCCGCCTTACATCGCATCCAAACGCGCCGTGGATACGCGCGATCTGGACGATTACCAGACCATCTATGCGCGTGAGGAAGGCTCCGTTGCCGCACCGACGGCAGGCCTGCATTTCACCGAGAAGCTGCTGGATGACATCCGGGGCAGGGGTGTCGAAACCGCTTATCTGACCCTGCATGTCGGCGCGGGCACTTTCCTGCCTGTAAAGGCCGATGACACGTCCGATCACGTCATGCATGCCGAATACGGCGTCATCGATGATGAGACAGCCACACGCATCAATACCGCGAAAGCTAAAGGGCGCCGCGTCATCGCGGTGGGCACCACGGCGCTGCGCCTGCTGGAATCCGCTGCCCTCGAACGGGGGAAAATCGCGCCCTTTACCGCCGAAACCAATATCTTCATTACGCCGGGCTACGAATTCCGCGTGATCGATGCCCTGATCACGAATTTCCATCTACCCAGATCAACGCTGTTCATGCTGGTTTGCGCGCTTGCAGGCATCGAGACGATGCAAAACGCTTACCGCCATGCGATACGCAACGGCTACAGGTTCTACTCCTACGGCGATACGAGCCTGATCGAGCGGGCAGGGGGAACGGCGTGACGCCATTCAGTTTCGATATCCAGGCGACCGACGGCAAGGCGCGGCAAGGCGTGATTCATACCCGCCGGGGCAATATCCGCACGCCAGCCTTCATGCCGGTGGGCACGGCGGCAACCGTCAAGGCGATGTTTCCCGAAACGGTCGCCTCCACCGGCGCCGACATCGTGCTCGGCAACACCTATCACCTGATGCTGCGCCCCGGCGCGGAACGTGTCGCGAAGCTCGGCGGCCTGCACAGTTTCATGCGCTGGCAAAAGCCGATCCTGACGGATTCAGGCGGCTTTCAGGTCATGTCGCTGGCCTCTCTGCGCAAGATCGATGAAAAGGGCGTCACCTTCCGCTCCCATGTCGATGGCAGCGCCCATGAGATGAGCCCGGAACGCTCCATCGAAATCCAGGGACTGCTCGGCTCCGACATTCAGATGCAGCTCGACGAGTGCGTCGCGTTGCCATGCCCGTATTCGGAAGCCGAACGCGCCATGGAACTGTCGCTGCGCTGGGCGGAACGCTGCAAGGCCGTGTTCGACGCCTCCAGCGGCGCGGCCCTGTTCGGCATCGTACAGGGCGGCACCGAGCCGAAGCTGCGGGCGCGCTCCTGTGCCGGTCTGAGGGATATCGGCTTTCAGGGCTATGCGGTCGGCGGGCTTGCCGTGGGGGAGCCGCAGGATGTGATGTTCGCCGTGCTCGACGAGACCGTGCCGCAATTGCCGGTCGAGCATCCGCACTACCTGATGGGGGTCGGTACGCCGGATGATCTGCTGGGATCGGTCGCGCGCGGCATCGACATGTTCGATTGCGTGATGCCGACCCGCGCCGGCCGCCACGGGCAGGCCTATACCCGTTTCGGCCGCCTCAATATGAAGAACGCCCGCCATGCCGACGATCCGCGCCCGCTGGACGAGGCAAGTTCATGTCCCGCGGCGCGCGATTATTCGCGCGCGTACCTGCATCATCTCGTGCGTTGCGGCGAACCGCTCGGCGGCATGCTCTTAAGCTGGGTCAACGTCGCCTATTATCAGGAACTGATGGCCGGGATGCGCACGGCGATCGCGGCTGGAACCTTCACCGATTTCGCCGCTGAAATGCGGGAAGGATGGGCGCGCGGCGATATTGACCCCATTTGACCAGAACCTTTATCCGAATGGGGGTTGCGGCATCGCGTCCGTCTGCCTATACCCTGCGCGTTCCGCATTGCGGGAGCCTGTAGCTCAGCTGGTAGAGCAACTGACTTTTAATCAGTAGGTCCAGGGTTCGAATCCCTGCGGGCTCACCATATTTCTTCCAGACGCTTAAGCCCTGCGGGGTATGCGCGGCAACTGCGCTCTGAACGCAGGATAAGGAGACGGGCCGTTGGTTTCAGATCCCGCCTACGGATCGGTTTCCGGTTACAGCGGTGAACAGTTGAAGTTGCCGCTTTGGAAGTAGCCTATGAAGCTGTTACCGCGTTGAGCCTGTGTTCCATACAGCTCGATCCAGCCGGCGCCCTCCGGCGTCGGGTCATCCGTCGTGTAATAGCTTTCTCCCGGACTAACGACTTGGAGGGTCTCATCGAACCTGCGCTGTAGCGGCGCATCCATGGCGGGCTGCTCGCGGCCTGCGTCCTGACGCAGAACCGCGCATTCGTACTGGCCAGCGGAAGCCGCCGGCGCTGCCGTGATCAGGATTGCGGACACGGTCAAAACAAAGCGCTTCCATCGGGGTGTCCCGGTCTTTTCGTGCCTCGCGATCATTCGCTGTTCCTTTGTGCCGAAAACAATCACCTGTAGCCAAACCAGTTTGCGGCGAGGCCTGTTGGGTTCTTGTCGCCTTCGGTATAGGTACCGGTGAAGCTGTTCGGGGTCTGCATTTCGAACCGGAACTTGCCCCGTCTGCCGTTCGGATACAGCCATTCGCCGTTGACAATGCAGCTTGAGTCCTTGTGGATGTATCCGCGCAGCTTGTTGTTTCCGTAACTGCCGAGGAACTGCCACACGTTATCCGGATTGCTTGGCTCGGGTACGATGGCAACGCCGATGGGACCGAAGCTTGAGGTCCACGGCATCCCCATCCACGAATATACGTTGCATTGCCTTGGCGTCAGCTGAGTGATGGGCTCATCGGGCTTCAGCGGCTGCTGCGGTTGAGCCGGCGCGCTCGCGACGATTGGCGTTGGTCTCTGGCCGGGGCAGTTGGTCGCCAAAAACCGCGCATCGCGGGCCATTTTGCGAATGTCTTGCTCGCTGACGCCTGTCGCAATGCCTATCTGCCGGGAAACCGCGAGTATGTTGCCGAGCTGCCGCGGCGCCTGGTTCTGTGGCATGTAGATGACCTGGCCGGCCATGGGCCCGGGATTGTCGCGCGGCGGATAGATCGACACGTGGACGCCGCAGGCAGCATTCTGGAGACGGATTTCCTGATCGGTCCGGTAGACTTCGTCGTAGCGAGTGACTTGTGCTGTATATTGCTCGCCTTGCTTGAAAATCGTGACGTAAAGCCAGGTCCGGCTGTCAATGGCAAGGAAGGTCGTTCCGATGTCGGTAAAATGCTGATCCTTGTAGGCGATCATACGGATTTCATTGATGGGTATGATCGCCGGCGGGTTCTGCTGCGCGCTTAGCAACGGCGCGGTGGATAGCATGCTCACAAAGACCGTCATCGCGGCCAGCATGGTGCGCACGCTGTTGCGCAGGCTTTGAAAGCTCCATTTGCTCTTAGCCATGACAGCCCCTTTTCCCTCAATTTCCGTAAGGTAAACGGGGACCACCTAAACGCAAGCTGAATGATGCTCTATTGAGTTGGCTGAGCAATTTGATGGACGCGCATTGACCAAGCGTAAGGTTTGCGTCCAAGGTCATGCTCAAGGGGCGGCGTACTGATTAGAGAGTTGAGGAAACCCATGAAAAAGGTCCTCGGGAGCGCTGCATTTATTTTTCCTGTTTCGATGGTTCTGGCGGTTGCCGCAGCCGCGATTTTTCCCGTTCCGGCAGCGGCGCAGAATTACCAATATCTCATTCCGCGTGGAGGTGAGAACGCCAAGCCGTATGAGCCTGGTGTCCAACTCAATCCCAACGGAGGGTCGGGCCCGACCGCGCTTGAACAGGCGCGGCGGTATCAGGAGCAGCAAAGGCAGGAGCAGGAGCGCAAGGAACGGGAGGCCTACAACCTCAAGCGGCAGCTGGGAGAGGCCGTCTATCAGTCGCAGAAGGCTTTCGTGACACAGCGCTACGACGCCAAAGACTATTCCAAACTAAACGTATCGCGGACTTATGGGCTCGATGGGCGGTTTCATCGTGAGAACCGTATCGTCAACGGCACCTCGGTCATGGATTGCGCGCAGCGTTGCGACGCCGAGGGCAGTGGCTGCAATTCTTTCGAATTCCGGTACTCCGACGGGCAGTGCACGCTAAGCACCTGGGACAGCCGGACCGGTGCATTGCAGTACGACAATGACGTCAGCCATTTCGAAAAACGCGGGATTGAGCGCAATTACGCAACTTTGCGGGCGTCGATCCTCAATGAGTACGATCTCGTGAACGACCAATTGCCGGCGCATATCAAGCTGCGGGCGCAGATCGGATCGGTGACCATAAACCAGTGCAATCAGGCTTGCTCGAGCGATGCGAACTGCTTCGGTTTCAACTACATGCCAAACCCAAGCATTGCTGCCTGTCTCATCTATGGCCAGGAGTTGCTCAACGCCAGCAGGCAGGCATCCCCGGGTCCTGCGGGGCAGCTCGATCTCTTCATCCGCAAAGCCACCAACACCGCAATCAATGCGGCCCGTTTCGAGGTGAATACGCGATACATCCCTGATCATGCCCAGGCTGTCAGCATCTGCAATGACGCGGCGGCACGGCAGAACGCGGCATGGATCGGCAGATGGTGGAACGAGGCCGGCAGCGGGCGTGCTCAGGGGCGCTGCACGATGACGCGCCAGGCTTCGCGCACCCCGCCGGGGCCAGTAACACCATGCATTGCCGCACTCATGGGCCCAAACCAATACAAGGAAGGCAAGGTCGAGTTCTATCCGTATGAATTCGCGCAAAATCTTTGCCAGCGCAGTGAGCTGGCCTCCGATCCGGCAGTATGCCTGCACTACGTGATGTCGGGCTGGGTTGCCTGGGACAAGCAGGGCGTGGCGCAAAAGCCGAACCAGTACACCAAGTGGGACATCTACAACGCGCTCAACCTGTGCCGTGGCGCCAAGCAGAGCATGGGACAGACGCTCGTCCAGTGCATGGAAGGGCGCGTCGCGGTCGGCAAGGGCTGGGTCGAGGCGACGAACATGTGCCGTCCCTCAATGGCCAATTGAGCAAAATGCAAATCGGCCCGATGCTGGATGTCGCACCGAGCCGGAAAAGCTTCGCCTGAAAGCAGGTTGCCGCCTTATTGCGGCACCGCGTCCTCAAGCGTTGCTGGAACGCCAATAGCCTGCGCCGTGTCGGTGCGGCCCTGCTTGGCGTCGATCCACTTCATCGCAGCCGTCAGGCCGCTGCTTGCCGCCTAATGCCAGTAAACAAATAGTAAGCAGATCGGCTGCAACTCAAAAACCATTTTTGATATGCATTGAGTCAACTTAGACTCTATCTATTTTATTATTATGGATAGTATATACGAGCCGCTACTGATGGAAAATCATAACCTTCAAACTTTTAATCAGTAGATCCAGGGTTCGAATCCCTGCGGGCCCACCAATCTTCCTTATAATCGGCTATCGCCTGTGGCATGCTGGCGAAGACCGATATGGCGTTCAGCGCCAGAGACATTGCTCGCGTAAGGCGTACGGTGCGTAATTCACAACCTCATGCTTGATCAAAAATCGGCATTCTTTGGAATTCGGGGTAATTGGTCCGGATTCTTGTGCGCGAATTTACAAGCGCGGAATTAATCCTGAAAACTGGTATCGATCGTTTCAAAAAAGACAGACTTGATATGTGCCCAGGCGCATTATCCCTGGTTTGATTGTGTTGCGAGGCTGCAACCCTTGAAAATTAAAGTCTGCATCTCCGTGGAACTATGCCGGCTTAAATTAGATTACGTCACGTAATGAGGATAATGCTTGAAAAAACCAGAATGATTTACACAGGGGTGTGTTATGGGGCTTCATTCTCGTTATACGGGAGCGGCAAATATTATCAATTCGGGCGGTCTGGCCGTTCTGGGCGCGGCCTTGCTCGCGGCGGTGCCGACCGACGCGGCCAATGCGCGGGGGCGTGAGCAAAGCATTGCGGACGTTCCGGTATCCGTAACCGCGGTAGACACGGAGATGCTTTCCCGGCGCGGCATAATGGATGTGCCTGATGTCGTCTTTATTCCGGGTACAAACGGCCAAACCGCGGTTCCCGCCCGCTTTTTGCGCGGCTCGCCCAATGCCCAGGCAACCAGCTTCCAGGACTATGGCGGGGGAAGCGATTTCTCCGCCATGCTGTTCAACCTCGACCCGGTTTACGGACACGGCGGATACCAGAGCGGCGTATTCACGAGCAGCCTGCAGCCCTATGCGTTTCAGTTCGAGGGCGGCGAAATCCTGATCAAGTTTCACGGCCAGTCGAACTCCGGTCTGGTGAGCTATGACAACGGAAATCCAGTTCGAGACGATACGTTCATCGGAACCAATCCGGCCACACCGAGCTATGTCGGCATGAGCGCCGGAGGCGTGCTCGATTCCGGCGTCTATTTCGGCGCAAACCTGTCGGCCAGCTTCGCTTTCAACAAGTGGGACGTCCAGCGCGACGATGACGATCTGGACGCAGGCTGCGACTACGAAAAACTCGACCGTAATGTCTGCTTGCAGAAGGCGGAACTGTTCATCGGCACCAGGGAACTGGGCAAGGTGTATCTGGGTCTGGGTGAAACGGCCTATGCCGGATTGCACAGTATGACGCTTGGCCCGATCGCCCATGTCACCAATTCCGACCCCAATCTGCGCGCGGGCGAGCATGAAGTGTTCGGCTTTGGCAGCAATTATGCCTTATTCACGCCTGATGTAACCGGCGTTCAGGAGGCAAGCCGGGTCAAATACGTGTCGCCGACGATCGCGGGCTTTATGCTCAGCGCCTCTGCCGGCGAACCCGATCATGTCGGGGCCGGATTTGATGTTGGCGATGATTACTGGGATATCGCGCTACGCTATGCCGGCGAGTTTGGCGCTTTTCGTGTGGCTGCGGGCATCGGCTATCAGGACTTCGACCGGAACCAGTCGAGCTACAGCCAGCAGAACCTGACCGGCACCGCCAGTCTGATGCATGTTCCAAGCGGCGTGTTCGTAACGTTCAACTATACGAATTCCAACAGGGATGCGCCGATGGCTCTCGGAGCGACGGACGTTGATAGCGCGGATTCATTTTACGCGCATGCCGGTATCACGCAGAAATGGTTCAGCATCGGTCAAACAACGATCTACGGCGAATACGGTGTCACCGATGACGGCGAGAGCTCAGGAGCTTTTTATACGCGAGGATCTGAGCAAACGAATTTCGGCGTCGGTCTTGTGCAGAACTTTGACCGCTATGGCGTGTCGGCTTACCTGACCTACAACAATATCGGCGCTGAGCGTAACGGCGCAAAGGCCGAGGACATCGACATAATCACGGCCGGCTGGCGCACCAAGTACTGAGATTTCCGCATTCTTGGTCGTGCCGGCCCGGAGCCGGCACGGCTTAATGTATGACCGCGCGCAAGAGCGGACGGCCGACGCCGTCAGTTCGTATCTGTCCCGGCTCCCTCGGGTGCGGGGTCATCCGTGGTCGGCGCAAAGGGCGAAAGCGACTGCGTGTGCATTCGACAAAATGAGGAAAAACCAGGTCATGACGCCCTCTGCGTTTTGAAGTGGATCGCCTTATTGCGGCACCGCGTCCTCAAGCGTTGCTGGAACACCAATAGCCTGCGTCGTGTCGGTGCGGCCCTGCTTAGCGTCGATCCACTTCATCGCAGCCGTCAGGCCGCGTAGCGAATAGCTCACCGTCTGCTGCGAGCCGTCCTTCTTCGTCTGGGTGATCTCCATCGTCGAGCCCGCGACCATCTCGCCCACGATCGTCGCATTCAGGGGCGGCGCGAAATAGTTGAAGGCCATGAACTGGCCGTAGCCGCTTCCCGGCTGCAGCGTCCAGCTCTGGCTGCCGATCTTCACTTCCATCGGCCCGAGGAAAACGCCCGAGAAAGTCAGAAACCATGGAGCATCCGCGCCTCTTTGACGCTTGAAGGTCAGGGATGAGGAGAATTTCTGGCCATTGCTGGTGGGGATCTCGGTGAAGGTGATCGTGTCGCACGCGCCGTCGGGGCGGCAAGTGGTCATGTAGTCGCCGAAATATTTGCGCTCGCGCTTGAAGCCGGCGACCCGTGTTAGGGCAGGGCGCGCGTCCACATGCGCGGGTTTTGCAGAAAGACCTGCATTCAATGAGGACGCCGAAACGCTCGCCGGCGCTGCGAACATCACAGCCGCAGTTGCAAGGGCCGCGCTCATCATGGTGATGGCACCTGTGCGGGCGGTATGGCTGGTGGACAACATGGAATTCCCCTCGTGGATAAATGTCTGGCGTGTGTTCCGGACCGCATGACGCGCCCCGTCGCGAAGCCGTTAGGCTGTCAAACTAACCCTGAGTAAAAACTGTATTTGTTATTCATGCTAGGTTCATTCTAGCTTGGCTAGGGCTGGTTTCAGGCAATGTTAGATCGCAACCTTGGGGCGGATCGGATGAAAATTTCAAGACACGGCTGTTTTTTCGCGCGTTGTTCATTTTCTCCGGTCTCACGCCTGATGCTGCGCGCGGTCGCCTTGCTGGCCATTGTGACTATGCAGGCCGCGCTCATCGCGCCGGACGCGATGGCGCAGAACGACCTGCTGCCGCCTGAAGTTGCCTCCGGCAATGCCGCCTTCATCACAAACAAGTGGAGCCATGGGCGACTGGCGGTTGACCAGAACGGGAAGCTCTACGAATCCGATCCGAACGCGCTGGATCCCAACGCCAGTTGGGAACTGCAGACGGTTGAAGGTTCGCCAGGTGTCTACAAGATCAGATCGCGCCTCTATGGCCGCTATCTACTCATGGACAACAACGACCTGAAAACCGGCAAGGTCTTGATAGGCGGGCCCAACGACGGACCTTATGCACACTGGATATTCGAGCCTGCGCAGGGCTCGCTGCGGATCCGCAATGCCGGCAATCCGGATTTTGCGATCAACAATCAGGACGGCAGTCAACGCGGGCCCGTGAAGGTCAGTTTCGTCGATGAAGGCTGGCATTCGGCGATGTGGGATTTCCGGGCACTGAACGAGCAGGAAAAGGCTGAGCGCGCCGCGCTGATCATACGCCATGACAATGTGCCGCTGACTGGCATCTGGCGTCAGGTCTCGTCCGACTTCTACCCGTGTCCTGAATGCCGTTTGGGTATCCTCGCCTCGCGAAATCGCCGTGTCGATCAGGAGGGGCCGGGCGGCTTCGTTTTTAACGGCAGCAGTTGCCTGATCGGCGAAGCGAGACTGGACAATACGTTGCGGGGGACTGAACGGGCATATCTCGTTTTCAATGACCCGCACCCCTGGAAGACAGGTGGGTTCAATGTCGATTTCAGGATGAACGGCAATCAGCTGACTTTGCGTTACACGAAACCCATCGAGGGAACGGGCGGCGGGCAGGCCGGAAACATGCCGGTACTCACAGAGACGTATGTGCGCGAGGTCGGTCCGCAGGATTTCACCGCGGCAAATTACGACGCGCTGATGAATCGCATGATGGACAACAACAAATGCGCGCATGTGCCGACGGCTGCCCAGCTCGCCAATGTCGGAAAGCCACCACCATCGGCGCCGCCGCCACAAGTGCAAAAGGACGATACCGCAAAGCAATTGTTCGGCGCATTGCTGCAGTTCGGCCTCGGCATCGTCGCCAACGAGTTGAACAAGGGCGTCAATCAGCCGCCGGTACAACAGCCACAACAGCCTCAGTTTCAGCCCCCCGCACCGCAACCCCCGTTTCAACCAACTCAACCGCAGACCTTCGCGCAGCCGAGCTTCAATTGCGGCGGGCAACTAAACGCCACGGAGCAGCGTATCTGTTCAAATGCGCAGATCGCCCAGCTCGATGTGCAGATGGCCTCCATGTACAAGCAGCAGCGGGCAAACCTGTCCGGCGGCCAGCAGGCAACGCTGAAGCAGCAGCAGGGCGATTGGCTGCGGCAGCGCAACGCCTGTGGCGGCAACGATAATTGCATCTTCCAGGCCTATCAGTGGCGCATTTCGCAGTTGTCGGGCGCAAGCGGCGGCGGCAATCCCGTGATGGGTGGTGGTGACGTCAATACCGTGACGTTTTTCTGCGAAGGCGGGTTCCAGCTCACCGTCCGGTTCGACAACCGTGGGCAGGTGCCGCTTGCCTATCTGATCAATGCACAGGGGCAGGAGGCGCAGCTTGTCTCCGCGCAGTCGGGCTCCGGCGCACGCTATGTCGGCGGCGACATCGAACTGCACACCAAGAACGACACGGCCATCATCACGCAGGCAGGCCGCGAAGCGATCTGCAAATCGCAGTAACAAACCGGCTCCGGCCAGAGGACGAACCATGACCCGAGACACCATCGCACGGACGCTTTTTTCCACGATCCTGACTGTAATGGTTGCGATATCGGCATCGATGTTCAGTGCGCCGGCTTCGGCGCAGCAAATGAGCAAGGAAGATGCATTTAACTTTCTTGGACGCACGACGCCGGAACAGAATCCGCCATATCATTGCGTGCTGACGATCATGGCTCAGAATCCGCCTTTGAAGTGGGGCCCGAATGACTCTCAGATACTCTGGGTGCAGGGCAACGCGGAAAACCTATGCCGGGGAACGCCGAATACGAACTGGCCACGGGATTGTTTCAAGGAGGCCATCACGCGTGGCAGCACCTGGCAAACGGCGATCGAGGCCTGCCGTTACGAATTCTCCGGCTGCACTTATGCGCAGTTCGAAGCCCACAAACGCACGCAGAACAGCAGTGACGATAATGCCTGGAGACATGCGATCAATGTCTGCCTGTTTGGCGGGGCTGCATTGCCGAAAAAAGGCAACAAAACTGAACAACCTGGTCTACGTGCATCGACCCAATGCACGAACGCGGCCATCAAACTGGGCTACAATATCAATCAAGACGAAGCGACCTGGCTGTGCCAGGCGCGCGATGCCGTCACCATTCCCGCCGATTGCGTGCAAACGCTTTTGGGTAACTTTTATAAGAAGGACAATGCATGGGGGAACGATTTCAAGGCTCATGGCCGTTCCTACCAGGCAGCACTAACCATTTGCCGCGCGGTGCTCAATGCGAAAGCAGCCGATGAGTGCTTCAAGTACGGCGTTGAAAACACGGGTGGCTGGGGCAACGGACCGAATGGCATCCCGCTCGATCAGATCGCCGAAGTCTGCCGGATGCAGGATTGGGCCCTCGATTCACATCGGGTGACGCAGCAATATCATTCATACGGTATGGGAATGCGCGACAGCTGTGTCAGCCGCAACCTCGGGCTGGAACGCGGTGAGTTCAACATCCAGCATGCCTGGGCTGCCTGCCGCGGGCAGAGGCTCTATTGAGACTTCCATCAGGGAACAGGGCTTTTCGGCGCGGGTGCGCCCCAACAAGGAATATATAAATGATCCATGCAGGGAACTTCATGCGCGCCGCCGCAATCGGCTGTTCGGCTGCGTTTATGGCGGCACTGGCGACAGTGCCCGCCAGCGCTGCTGAGCGCTGGGGCGTCACCGGTTCGGGAACCAGCGCAAACCTCACCGACTGCAAGAACTGCGACCGCGAGATGAATGTCATCATCGAGTGCAAGGGCGCAGGCCGCCCGGCCAACATGATGATCATGGGCGCTGCCGCCAACGAAGGGCGGGTGGGCGCGATCGACCCGGTCACCATCCGCATCGACGGCCAGACGTTCAACATCAATGCCAACACGATGGAGATGGGTGCGATCGGCTTCCTGCCGCAGATCAACCTCAATCCCACCGACAATCTGGTTCAGGCGATGAAGTCCGGCAGCACGATGCGGGTCACCTATAAGGGCCGTACCACCAGCATTCGGCTGAGTGGCTCGCGCGCAGGATTCGACGCGTTCAGCCGTCAGTGCGGATGGGGTGGTGGCTTGGCCTCGGCACCGCAGCAGTCGCCGACGACCTTCGTGCCCGCGCAGCAGCCGCAGCAGGGCCCCACGACGTTCGTTCCCCAAGGGCAGCCGCAGCAACCGGCCTTCGTCCCTCAGGGGCAGCAGCCCACTTTCGTGCCGCCGGCACAGATGCCCATGCAGCAGCCGATGATGCCGCAAGGCGGGCAGCCGACTTTCGTGCCGCCAACGCAGATGCCCATGCAACAGGGACAAATGCCGATGCAGCAGCCCATGATGCCGCAAGGGGGTCAGCCGACATTCATGCCGCCAACGCAGATGCCCATGCAGCAGGGACAGATGCCGATGCAGCAGCCCATGATGCCGCAAGGCGGGCAGCCGACTTTCGTGCCGCCAACGCAGATGCCCATGCAACAGGGACAGATGCCAATGCAACAGCCGATGATGCCGCAGGGGCAAATGCCAATGCAGCCGGCGGCGAATGACGATGGCACAACCTGGTTCACGAACAGCTTCATGGATGCCGCCACGGGCGAGCAGCAGACCTCGCTGATCTTCGGCATCCCCGAAACCGATGCGCTCGTGTTCAATGCCCAGTGCAAGATGGGTCCGGTGGGCCGCGGCATTCTCACCGACTTCATCATTGATACGCTGGGACAGCCGGCAGGAAGCCCGGTTCAGGTCTCGGTGCAGTCATTCACCAATCGAGCCCAGCTTCCCGGTCAGGTGTTTCAGGACAGCGAGGAATATTCCGGCATCCGCACGGAAATTCCGCTCAACGATCCGGTCTGGAACATGTTCAAGAATGACGACAATATCGCGCTTGCCGTCATAGGCGCCACGCAGACAAGCCAGATCGACGCGGTGAACAAGCCTGCGGTCAGCGACTTCCTGCAGGCCTGTCAGACTAAGCTCGCCTCGGGTGGCGCGGGACAACAGCCGACCATGCCGACGCAGCAGCCGATGGCGCCGCAAGGCCAGATCGGAACTGCCACGCAGGCGTTCACCTATTCCTGTACGGATGGGTCGACCCTGAGCGGGCGGATCGAGACCGCGGGCAATACCGCGATTGCCTATGTCACGCATAATGGTGGCGCGGAAGTGCCGCTCATCTCCGTCGCCTCTCCCGTCGGCAAGGCCTATTCAAACGGGCAGCAGACGTTGACCGTCCTGCAGGGTGCGGCCCAATACACCAACGGGGGAGCCGCCCTGTTGTGCCAATAAGCGCATGAAAAACCATAGCGCGGCGCAGCTGCCCGGATATTTAAAACTCCGGTCAAAGCTGTCGCCGCGCTCTTGGAACGCTTCACACATACCCTCTGGCCAGCGCGAAAATCGCCGGCTGCAAACCATCCGCATCGGTGAAGCCATCACGCGAGTGGGCGCGCCGTTCCGTATCGATCCTGCATTCCAGATGATCGCCGGACTTGTGGAAACGCGCACCAATGCGCCATCCAAGCGCGATCATGCCATTGTTGTCGGCGCTGCAGATCATTGTGACGGGTGAGGGGCGGGCAATCGAAACCGCTTTCAGCGCAAGGCAGGTGCCGATCCCGCATCCCTGGAAGTCGGCTTCCACTGAAAAAGCGATTTCCCGCGCCCCGTCATCAGCCTCATTTGGCGGGCTGATCTCGGCCGCGCCGCGCACAAGACCGTCGATGGACAGAGCGACAACCTGCGCGCCTTCGCCGACCAGCTTCAGGCAATGCGCCTGGATTGCCGCATTATCGATTGTGTGACCAAACCTGAGGCGCCGCGTCTTCGCGTCAAGCCTCTGCAGATGGTCCATGTAGTGATGCATGTCTTCCGGCCCAAGCAGGCCGATGCCCGATGCGCTGTCCATGCAAAGCCTCCTGTTATTCCGGAAGCAATCGTCGCACGGAGTCATTAAATCGCGATTTGCGGGCAGAGCGTATCAGCGGCGATTCTCAAATGAGGGTTAAAGGATCCTTCATGAGCTCTGCTGCCCCGGAACATGCTTGCGGCACAAAAAAACCGGCGGCCACGAATGGCCGCCGGCATGTGTGATCGTCCCGGAAGGACGAGGTGATCAGAAGAGACCTTCGATCTGCCCGGCATCGTTGAGGCAGATGGACTCAGATGATGGCACGCGCGGCAGGCCCGGCANNTCTCGCCGCAGATGACGACGACGAAGCCGGCGCCAGCGGACAGGCGCACTTCGCGGATCGGAACCGAGTGGCCGGTCGGCGCGCCGCGCATGTTCGGATCCGTGGTGAAGCTGTACTGGGTCTTGGCCATGCACACCGGCAGGTTGCCGTAACCGTCGGCTTCCCACTGCTTCAACTGATCGCGGACCTTCTTGTCGGCGAGAACTTCGCTGGCGCGATAGATACGCTTGGCGATCGTCTCGATCTTCTCGAACAGCGGCATCTCGTCGGGATAGAGCGGCGAGAACTGCGCCTGGCCGGATTCGGCAATCTGCACAACCTTGTTCGCCAGCTCTTCAATACCGGCTGAACCGTTCGCCCAGTGCTTGCACAGGATCGCTTCCGAACCGAGGTTGGCGACGTAATCCTTCACGGCCTGGACTTCGGCGTCGGTGTCGGAGACGAAGTGGTTGATGCCGACGACAGCCGGGACACCGAACGATTTCACGTTCTCGATGTGGCGGCCGAGGTTGGCGCAGCCCTTCTTCACGGCCTCGACGTTCTCCGCGCCGAGATCATCCTTCTTGACGCCGCCGTTCATCTTCATGGCGCGGACCGTCGCGACGATAACGATCGCGTCCGGAGCAATACCGGCCTTGCGGCACTTGATGTCCATGAACTTCTCGGCGCCAAGGTCGGCGCCGAAGCCGGCTTCGGTAACGACGAAGTCAGCGAGCTTGAGGGCGGTCTTGGTGGCGAGCACCGAGTTGCAGCCGTGGGCAATGTTGGCGAACGGGCCGCCGTGGATGAAGACGGGATTGTTCTCCAGCGTCTGTACCA
>JAGRLC010000039.1 GCA_020441995.1 Rhodobiaceae bacterium | reverse complement strand
ACCCACGAGATGGGCTTTGCCCGTCAGGTGGCAAACCGGGTCATCTTCATGGACCAGGGCCAGATCATCGAGCAGAACAAGCCGGCGGAGTTCTTCGACAAGCCGCAGCACGAACGCACCAAGCTGTTCCTGTCGCAGATCCTGCACTAATATTTGTACATATCAGAGACGATAAAGGCGGCGCTTTGGCGCCGCCTTTTTTCTTCCGGTTTGCCTGCGCGTCCCGCCTCAGTCGGTGGCGATGTCGCGCCCGCCTTCAACACCCCAATCCGCCCATGAACCGTCATAAAGCCCGGCGGGCTTCCGGCCGATGATCTCAAGACCGAGGCTGAGGATCGCGGCGGTCACGCCCGAGCCGCACATGGTCACGACAGGCTTGTCGAGATCGATGCCGGCTTCCTTGAATGCGGCGTCGATCTCGGCGTTGCTCTTCAGCGTCTTGTCTTCGTTCAGCAGCGTGGGGAAGGGCAGGTTGCAGGCGCCCGGCACATGGCCGGAGCGCAGCCCCGGACGCGGTTCCGGCGCCTTGCCTGCAAAACGCTCGGCGGAGCGTGCGTCGACGACCTGCGCCGTTCCATTCTTGAGATGCGCTGTAACGTCATCGGCGTCGGCCACCATGGCGGCGTTGCGCCGCGCGGTGAAATGCCGGTCGCGCGCCTGCGGAATGTCCTGTGTAACAGGGCGCCCCTCGGCGACCCATTTCGGCAGGCCGCCGTCGAGTATCGCGACATCCTCATGGCCCATGACGTGGAACATCCACCATACGCGTGCGGCGGAGAACATGCCGAGTTGGTCGTAAACGATAATTTTCTGCCCATCGCCGATACCGAGCTTGCGCATGTGGGAAGCGAATTTCTCCGGTCGCGGCAGCATGTGCGGCAGTTCGCTCTTCTCATCGGAAATGGCATCGATGTCGAAGAACATGGCGCCGGCGATGTGGGCTTCCTCATATTCCGATTTGCCGTCGCGGCCCGTGGGAGGCAGATGCCAGCTTCCATCGAGGATCACGATGTCCGGCGCGTCCAGATGTTTGGCAAGCCATTCGGTTGATACGACAAACTCGGACCGCCGGTCGGCCATGGGTTTCCTCCTCGATTGTTTTAAAGCGTGCAGATCTTATCCGAATGTGAAACGGATGCGCCGGTTCTCGCGGCCCTTGTTCTCGATCTTCGTAACGATCAGCTTGCCGATTTCGCCCGTCGACGCAACATGGGTTCCGCCGCAGGGCTGACTGTCGATTACGCCGTTTTCGCCGATCAGCACCAGCCGCACGCGACCCGTGCCGCGCGGCGGCCTTACGTTCTTGGATTTAACCAGACCGGGATTGGCGTCGAGCTCGTCTTCGCTGATCCATCGCGTCGTGATCGGATGCGCGGCGGCGATCATCTCGTTGAGAGCGGCTGTCAGATCTTCCTTTGTCGGAGGCTCGGGGATGTCGAAGTCGACGCGCGAGGCCTCTTCGCCAACGGAGGCTCCGGTGATCGGGTAGGGGCAGGTAACCGTCACAAGGTGACAGGCGGTATGCATCTTCATCAGCTTGAGCCGCCGCTCCCAGTCGATAAGTCCGGTCACCGCGTCACCCGTCTGCGGCAAATCCTGGCCCTCGGCGGGAACATGGACGATCTCGCCGGGCTTATCGCCCTTCACAGTCGTGGCAATAACGATCTCGCGTCCGCCGGGCAGGACGAGCTTCCCGCTGTCGCCTGGCTGGCCGCCGCTGGTGGCATAGAAAACGGTCCGGTCAAGCACGATCCCGCCGCGCTCGTTGATGCCGGTGACACGGGCTTCGCAGCTCGTCAGGTAAGCGTCTTCGTTGAACAGGGCCTCGGTCATGCGTTGACGAAGTCCGGTTTGATCGAGGATGACCGCTCAAGCCACTCCGGCACGGGCAGGCCCTTGGAGCGCAGGAAGCCGGCATTGTAGAGCTTCGACTGGTAGCGTGAGCCATGGTCGCACAGCACGGTGACAATGGTCTTGCCCGGGCCGGTCTCTTTCGCCAGCCGCACCGCGCCGGCGATATTGATGGCGCTGGAGCCGCCAAGCAGCAGCCCTTCGCTATCGGCCAGATCGAACAGCATCGGTATCGCCTCCTCATCGGGAATGAGGAAGGCCGTATCGACGGGGATTCCATCGATCACCGGCGTGTTGCGTCCAAGGCCGATGCCTTCGGCAACCGAGCCGCCTTCGGACGCCTTGGCTTCGCCGGTGGTGAACAGCGAATACATCGCGGCGCCGCGCGGGTCGGCGCAGCCGATGATGATGTCCTTGTTCTTGCTCTTGAGGAAGGTCGAGACGCCGGCAAGCGTGCCGCCGGTGCCGACCGAACAGATGAAGCCGTCGACCTTGCCATCGGTATCGGCCCAGATTTCCGGGCCGGTGGTGACGAAATGCGCCTTGCGGTTGTCGAGATTGTTCCACTGGTCTGCAAAAAGCACGCCGTTCGGCTCGCTTTCGCCGAGTTTCTCAGCCATCCGTCGCGCAACATGCTGATAGTTGTCGGGATCGGAATAGGGCTTGGCGGGGACTTCCACCAGTTCAGCGCCGGCCAGGCGCAAAGTGTCCTTCTTTTCCTGGCTCTGGGTGTCGGGAATGACAATCACGGTGCGATAGCCGCGTGCCCGCGCGACAAGCGCAATGCCGATGCCGGTGTTGCCGGCTGTGCCTTCAACGATGAGCCCGCCGGGCTTCAGGTCGCCGCGCGCTTCGGCTTCAAGGATCATCTGACGGCCCGGACGGTCTTTCACAGAGCCACCGGGATTCATGAATTCCGCCTTGCCGAGGATCGTGCAGCCGGTTTCTTCCGAAACCTTGCGCAGCTTGATCAGCGGCGTATTGCCGATCGTCCCGACGATGTCTTCATGGAAATTCATGCCGTACTCCGCATTGGCCTTAATTCACATGATTCAGAGGCGCGCGACGGTAGCCTTCTGGCATCGTGTCGGCAACCATACGGGCGTGCATGGCAGCCAAATCCTTGTGAACAGTATGCGTGGATGCTGCTCAGTCGCCCTTGCCGAGGGATTTGAACGCGGACAGGGCGCGGTCGCGCGCCTTGGCGTGATCGACGATGCGCTGCGGATAGGTTTGCCCGAGCGTGATCCCGGCCTTATCGAGAACGTCGCCCGGCGCTTCCCACGGCTTGTGGATGTATTTGTCCGGCAACCCGGCAAGCTCCGGCACGAACATGCGGACATAGTCGCCCTTCGGGTCGTGCTTTTCGCCCTGAAGGATCGGATTGAAGATGCGGAAGAAGGGCGCGGCATCGGCGCCGCTGCCGGCCACCCACTGCCAGCTTGCCGCGTTATTGGCGTGGTCGGCATCAACCAGCGTATCCCAGAACCACGCTTCGCCCTCGCGCCAGTGGATCATAAGGTCCTTGATCAGGAAGGACGCAACGATCATGCGCACCCGGTTGTGCATGGTGCCTAGCCGCCAGAGCTCGCGCATGCCGGCATCGACGATCGGATAGCCGGTCATGCCTTTCCGCCAGGCTTTCAGACCGTCCGCGTCATCTTTCCAGGGAAAGCCGTCGAACTTCGATTGCAAGTTTTCCTGAGGCAACTTGGGGAAATTGTAGAGCAGGTTGTAGGAAAACTCGCGCCAGCCGACTTCGGAAAGGAACTTGTCGGCATCGCGCTCGCTGACATCCCCGGCGTCGCGTGCCTGCGATACGGCGGACGCGATTGTATGCGGCGTGATTTCGCCAAAGCGCAGATGCGGCGATAGGCGCGATGTATTCTCGCGGTCGGGCCGGTCGCGCAAATTCGCGTAGCCGTCGATGCCGCCGTCAAGAAACGACTTGAGCCGTTCCCGCGCCCCGGATTCGCCGGGCTGCCAGATATCGCCGAATTCCTTTGCCCAGTCGGGCTCCGGCGCACCGGGCAGCAAATCCCAGTCTTCCAGTTCCTCACTGTCCATATCACCGGCGGCGCAGGTGAGGGATTTAGGCGCTGGAATCAGGTCTGTCCGCCAGCCCTTTTGCCTGGCGGCTTTCCAGAACGGCGTGAACACCTTGTAAGGATCGCCATTGCCGGTCTCGATCTGCCATGGCTCGATCAGCAGGTTGCCGGGATGACTGACCGTTTCGATGCCGGCATCCTTCAAGGCCTGTTTTGCCGCCTTGTCGGATTCGATTTCGCCGGGGCTGTAGCGCCGGTTCCAATGCACTTGCGCCGCGCCGGCTTCCCTGGCGGCATCGAGTACCGTTTCAGTGACCTTGCCACGCCGCAAAACAAGTCTGACGCCCTTGTCCCTCAAGGCTCCGCAAAGCGCATTCAGGCTGTGATGCAGCCACCAGCGCGATGCGCCGCCGAGCGAACGCAGGCCTTCTGTTTCCTCATCGAGAACGTAGAGCGCGATGATCCCGCCCGGACATTCCGCCGCGGCCGCAAGGGCGGGGTTGTCCTCAAGTCTCAGATCCTCGCGGAACCAGACGATGGCGGGGCCTTTGGAGGTTTCAGTCATATCCAGCCGAAAGCAGCAAACGATGTAGCAACATACGTTCTAAGGCTGCGTCCGGATTGTCCTGAGACTAATATACTGCGTCAGGCGTTTGGCCGCGGCCTGATACTCGCGAGCACCTTCGTATGGATGGCTTTGACATCATCCTCGTCGAATCCGCCAATCGCCAGGCTCTCAAAGGTTCTTTGCTTCATGGCTTCCGCCATACCCTTGAGAGTGTCGGGATCAATCCGGTCTGCCATTTCTCCGATCACCGAGGCGATCGTGCTGGCGCGCAAAATGCTGTCGATCAGCATCTCGTATTGTTCACGAGACAGCTCGTGCTTCCAGTCGGTCATGTCATATCCAGTTTCTCAGGTTCATTTCGGCATCGCGGGAACGTTCACATGAGCAAGCAATAAAGGGATTCTGATGTTTATGGAAAAATGCGCCCCGAAACGAAAAAGGCCCGGTTCGCGTTATGCAAACCGGGCCTGTTTTTTCCGATTTGGCTCCCCGGGCCGGACTCGAACCAGCGACCCAGCGGTTAACAGCCGCTTGCTCTACCAACTGAGCTACCGGGGAATGTCAAATCAGGGCCGCGGTAATAGCAGAGCGAACGGCATTTGCAAACCTTTTCGGGCAGGCTTGGGGACACCATCTTTCAACAACAGGGATTTCCATTCCCGCAACAAGGTCCAGCGCCAGATTTGATGACCCGTCCAGACACAAGCGAGACGCAAACACCAAGCCGGAAATCGCGCAAGGTCCGGTTCGGAAAGTATGAAATCGCGCTTCCTGCAAGCCGGGTTGCGCGCATTCTGCTTGGTGTGGGCCTGATCATTGGCGGGCTGCTCGGCTTTCTTCCGGTATTGGGGTTCTGGATGGTGCCGCTGGGCGTGATCGTTCTTTCGGTGGATTTCGCGATCATACGATATCTGCGGCAAAAGGGCGAAAAACTGGTCCGTAACGGCGTGAGTCGGATCAACGGAAAAAAAGAACGGACATAATCGCTTACGGTTATATATCCGCTTGGCAGCCGCATGATTATCCGCCTATGCTTTGACCGGTGTCAGTTTTGGACAGGGGGACCGGCTTGGCGGCACAAGAGCCTGCAATCGCGATTGAGGCGAACAGGGTTTCCAAGGTCTTCGGCTCGGGGCAAAACGAAGTCCGCGCTCTCGACGATGTTTCGGTGAAGATCCGCCAGAACGAGTTTTTCACGCTCCTTGGGCCATCGGGCTGCGGCAAGACCACCTTGCTTCGTATGGTTGCCGGCTTCGAGGCGCCGACAGCGGGCACGATCCTGCTGGATGGCGAGGACATCACCGCAACGCCGCCCAATCACAGGCCCATCAATACCGTTTTCCAGAGTTACGCGCTCTTTCCGCACCTGACCGTGGCGCAGAACGTTGCCTTCGGGCTCGAAATGCTGGGCAAGCCGCGCAAGGAGATATCGGACACGGTTGCGCGCATGCTCGCCATGGTGCGCATGGAACAGCTCGCCAACCGGACGACGGCCCAGATTTCCGGCGGCCAGCAGCAGCGCGTCGCACTCGCCCGTGCGCTCGCGCCGCGTCCGAAGGTGCTGCTGCTCGACGAACCGCTGTCCGCGCTCGACCTGAAACTGCGCAAGGAAATGCAGATCGAGTTGAAGCGCCTGCAAACCGAAACCGGCATCACCTTCATCTTCGTGACCCACGATCAGGAAGAAGCGCTGACGATGTCGGATCGTATCGCGGTGATGAGTGCCGGCCGCATTCTCCAGATCGGTTCGCCAGAGGACATCTACAACCGGCCCTCGGGGCGTTTTGTCGCGAGCTTCATCGGGGAATCGAATTTCTTTGAAGGCACGGTGCAGGGCGTGAAGGGCGATACGGCCGAGATCAGGATGCCCAGCGGCCATGTGATCAAGGCGCGTCTGGGCAAGGGAAAGCCGGAAGGCAGCGTGACCTTTGCCGTGCGTCCCGAGCACATTCGCCTTGAGCAGTTCGGCATCGAGGGAACGATCCCCGCCAAGGTGACCCGCACCGTTTATTTCGGCACCGACACCCATTGTCATCTTGAACTGGACGGCGGCGAACGGTTGGTCGCGCGGCTTCAGAATACCGTTGGCGGCAATGCCGCTTACGATACGGGCATGCGCGCCGGCGTTCGCTTCGATGACGGCGCCGCCCAGGTGCTGATCGACTGATGGCCGCCGCCGACACAAACACGCCTGCCATTTCAAGCCACGAGGCGCGCGTTAACACTCAGCGCGTCCGCCGCAACTGGCTGCTGTCATTGCCTGCCATATGCCTGCTGCTGATCGGCGCCAGCGGCCCGCTGCTGATCGTGCTGATCTATTCGTTCCTTGAACCCGGCGATTATGGCGGCGTGACATGGAAGCCAACGCTGGATGCCTGGTTCAAGATTTTCTTCCGGGTCGATATTTTCGACGAGACGGTGCATCTCGCCGATGCTCACCTGTCGATCTTCTGGCGTTCGGTGAAACTGTCTCTGCTGACGACGCTGATCACTTTCGCATTCGGATTTCCGACAGCCTATTTCATCGCTACGCGTTCAAAGAGGCAGCGCGCCGCCTGGCTGTTCCTGATCACGATACCGTTTTGGACCAACCTGCTGATCCGCACCTTCGCGATCATGGAGGTCATCCGCAACGAGGGCATCGTCAACACGCTCGCGATCAAGTTCGGCTTCATCGATACGCCGATCCAGATGCTCTACACCGAAGGCGCCGTACTGCTCGGCATGGCTTATGTCTATCTGCCGCTGATGGTGCTGCCGCTTTATGCCTCAATCGAACGGTTCGATTTCCGGCTTCTGGAAGCGGGATACGATCTCTACGCCAACCGCTGGCAGGTGTTCCGGCGCATCGTGCTGCCGCTTGTCAGTCCAGGCATCGTGGCCGGCTCGATCCTCGTCTTCGTGCCGTCCCTGGGCGCTTACGTGACACCGCGCGTGCTTGGCGGCGGCCGCAAGATGATGATCGGCAACTTCATCGAGCTTCAATTCGGGCAGGGACAGAACTGGCCGCTGGGGGCGGCCTTGTCTATGCTGCTGCTGATCGTCGTGGCGGTCGCGCTGCTGTTCTATGTCCGCGCCATCTCCGGGGAACGCAGCCATGGCTGAGGCGAACCGGGCAGCGAAGAAGGGAAAGACCTTCTCGGTGAAGACCATGCCCGGCTTCACCACGGTCGCGATGATCTGTTTCATCGTCCTGTACGCGCCGATCGTCACGCTGGTGATCTATTCCTTCAACGCGGGCAATTCGATTGCATTCTGGGAAGGGTTCTCGATCAGGTGGTATTTCATCGCCCTTGAAAACACAGTCGTGCAGGAAGCAGCCCTGCGCTCCCTTATCATCGCTACGGCAGCCGCAGCCATCGCCTCGACGGTTGCCACCATGGCGGCGATCGCCACCACGCGGACAAGGCCCTTCCGCGGCCGCACGGCGATCTACCTGATGATCAACCAGCCGCTTATGGTGCCCGAGATCGTGACCGCCGTTGCGCTGCTGATCTTCTTTGCCTCGATCAAGGTGGCGACCGGCTATACGGGGCTTGGGTATCTCATCATCGCTCATGCCGCGTTCTGCGTCCCGTTTGCCTATCTGCCGATCCGCGCGCGGCTGGAAAGCATGGATTCCACTTTGGAGGCGGCGGCAGCCGACCTTTACGCGACGCCCTGGCAGGCGTTCCGGCGCATCACACTGCCGCTGCTTGCGCCGGGCATCATCGCGGGCGCCATGCTCGCCTTCGTGATTTCGCTCGATGACGTCATCATCACCGAATTTGTAAAGTCGGCGGGGCAGGATACACTGCCAACTTACATGCTGGGTCAGCTTCGCCGTGCGATCACGCCGGAGGTGAACGCCATATCAACCGCACTTCTCGTGCTGACCCTCGTATTGCTCTCCGTCTTCTTCGTCCTCACCAGGGACAGGAGGGCAAATCCTGACTAACGACAAACGGCAATAACCAAAAACCGTGTAACCCGGAGGTGGAATATGAACGTGCGTACCCTTCTTCTGGCAGGCGTCGCGGCCTTTGCGCTGACTAGCGGTGCGAATGCCGAAGGCGAGCTGAACATCTACAATTGGGGCAACTACACCAGCCCCGATCTGATCAAGAAGTTCGAAGAGAAATACGACGTCAAGGTCACCGTCACCGACTATGATTCCAACGATACCGCGCTGACCAAGATCGAGGCCGGCGGGCATGGCTTCGACATCGTCGTGCCGTCCGCCAACTACGTGCCGATCTTCGTCAACAAGGGGCTGCTGCTCGAAGCGCGGCCCGACGAGATGGAGAACTTCAAGAACGTCTCCGAGCGCTGGCGCGACGTGCCGTGGGATCCGGGTCGCCATTACACTGTGCCGTGGCAGTGGGGCTCCACCGGTGTTGCCGTGAACAAGACGGCTTACTCGGGCGATCCGAACACATCGGCGATCTTCCTCGATCCGCCGGAGGAGCTGGTCGGCAAGGTCAACGTCGTGCCTGAAATGAACGACGTCATGGGGCTTGCGATCATGTATGCCGGCGGCGAACCGTGCACCGAGGACAAGGAAGTTCTCAAGAAGGTGCGCGACACGCTGATGGCCGCAAAGCCGAAGTGGCTTTCGATCGGCTACGGCACCACGGACAAGCTGTCGAACAACGAAATGATGGCTTCGGTGAACTGGAACGGATCGACCTTCCGCGCCCGTCTGGCAAATCCGAACGTGGTCTATGGCTATCCCAAGGAAGGCTACGTGATGTGGATGGACTCCGTTGCCATCATCAAGGATGCCAAGAACGTCGAGAACGCCAAGCTGTTCATGAACTTCATCATGGAGCCGGAAAACGCGGCGATGATTTCCGCTTTCGCCCGCTATGCCAACGGCATCGACGGTTCGGAAGAGTTCATGCCCGACGACATGAAGACGGCGCCGGAGATCAATGTCCCGGCCGAGTTCGCCGACAAGGGCCAGTTCCTGCCGACATGCAGCCCGGCCGCGCGCGATCTCTACACCGCAATCTGGACCGAGCTTCAGAAGTAGGCTGGTGGCAATTATCGAAGATTGGCGGAGGGCTCAGGCCCTCCGCTTTTCGTAGGAGTGTCCGCATGCAGGACCCGAGCGCGCTTTCAGCCCTTGATCTGTCCGCTGCCATATCGCGCGGCGATCTGTCTTGCGTCGAGGTCACGGAAGCTTTCCTCGACCGCATCGATGCTCTCAACCCGAAACTGAACGCCATCGTCGCCTTGCGCCCGCGCGACGAGTTGATCGCGGAAGCAAGAGCCGCGGACGAGGCGCCCCGAAAGGGCCCGCTGCACGGCATCCCGTTCGCCATCAAGGATCTGGCCGATACCGCCGACATCGTGACCGCGCGCGGTTCGCCGATCTACGCGGGGCATGTGCCTGCTTACGACAGCCTGCTGGCTGAGCGTATTCGCGCATCCGGCGCGATCGTCATCGGCAAGACCAATACGCCGGAATTCGGCATGGGTTCGCATACATACAATCCGGTCTATGGCACGACGCTGAACCCGTACGACATGTCGAAATCCGCCGGTGGTTCGAGCGGCGGGGCAGGGGCCGCGCTCGCCGCGCGCATGCTGGCGGTGGCTGACGGGTCCGACATGATGGGCTCGCTGCGCAATCCGGCGGCCTTCAACAATGTCTATGGCTTCCGCCCGAGCTTCGGGCGCATTCCCGATGACAACGCGGGCGATGTCTATCTGCATGAACTGGCAACCGATGGCCCCATGGGCCGCAGCGTTGCCGACGTCGCCATGCTGCTTGATGTACTGGCCGGACCCGATGCCCGCCAGCCGCACACGCTTCCAGCCGAGCCATCTTTTCTGGATCGCATCGAAGCGCCGGTTAAGGGCCGCAGGATCGGCTGGCTCGGCGACTGGGATGGCTTTTTCGCCATTGAACCGGAAGTTCTGCGTCTTTGCGAGCAGGCATTGAATGTGTTTTCGGATCTTGGCTGCGCTGTCGAGCCTGTGACGCCGGATTTCTATCCCCAGGCGATGTGGGACTCCTGGCTGACATTGCGCCACTGGGCCATCGCGTCTGCCCGCGAGGCCGATTATGCCGATCCCGCCAAGCGGGCCATGCTGAAGCCGGAGGCGATCTGGGAGATCGAGGGTGGTTTGAATCTGTCCGCGCTCGATGTTCACAAGGCGAGCGCCGTCAGATCAGACTGGTTGCGCTGTGTGTCGAAGCTGTTCGACAGTTACGATGCGCTCGTGCTGCCAAGCGCCCAATTGTTTCCCTTCGACGCCAGCCTGTCCTGGCCGGCAACCATCGCCAACCGCGCCATGGAGACCTACCACCAGTGGATGGCCGTGGTGGTTCCTGTCTCGTTGCTGGGGCTGCCGGCGCTGGGCGCGCCGGCGGGCTTCGGCGCGGAAGGGCTGCCGACCGGATTCCAGATCTTCGGCCGGCATGGCAATGACGCGCGGATTCTCCAGCTCGGTCAGGCTTATCACAAGGCAACCGACTGGCCCGGCCGCCGGCCGCCGGAATTCACTTAAGCGCCCTCGAAGCCTTCCAGCACGTTCACGGTGTTGATGCCCACGGCTTCAATGGCGTAACCGCCTTCCATGCAGAAGACGGTGGGGAGCCCGAGCTTTTCTATGCGCCGGCCGCAATCGGTGAAATCGTCCGATTCCAGCTTGAAGAAGCTGATCGGGTCTTCCTTGAAGGCGTCGACGCCAAGCGAAACCACAAGCGCCTCCGCGCCGAACTTGCCGATGCGCGCAATCGCATCGTCGAGCGCCTCGCTCCACGCGTTGTAAGGCGTTTTGGGCGGCATCGGATAGTTCGCCGTTGTGCCTTCGCCGCCGCCTGCGCCTGTTTCATCGGCATAGCCGAGAAAATAGGGGAACGCGTCTTCCGGCTTGCCATGCAGGGAGGCGAAGAACACGTCGCCACGGTCGTAGAAGATGTCCTGCGTCCCGTTGCCGTGGTGAAAATCGACATCGAGAATCGCGACACGCGCCGCGCCATCGTCGCGGAACATTTGTGCAACGACAGCTGCGTTGTTGATGAAACAGTATCCGCCGAACATGTCGATTGCCGCATGGTGCCCGGGCGGGCGGCAAAGCGCGAAGGCCGAGCGTGCGCCGGAGGCGACATGTTTCTGCGCCGATTGCGCCGAAGCGCATGACGACCTGGCCGCTTCCCATGTGCCCGACGTCATCGCGGTCTCGCAGGCAAGCGCGTAATAACCGACCTTGCCGTCGATATGGTCCGGGCAGCGCGCCTGCATCCGCCGCGCGGGAAAGGCCGTCGGTATGATCTCGCCCCTGAAGCCGGCGGCTTTCCACTCTTCCCAGGCCGATTCGAGAAAATCGATGTAACCGGCGTCATGCAGCGCAAGGACCGGCTTCATATCAACATCGCCGGGCGCTTGCGGTGTTTCGAAGCCACGGTCACGCAGCCGGTTGAGGATGTATTCCGCCCGCGATGGCCGTTCGAACGGCGTCACGAACTCGCCGCCACTCAGTTCTGCCTGTGGAAAGTGCAGGCGGTGTTTTTCGCTGAAAAAGGTTTTCATGCCTCATGCCATCCGTTTGTTCCGGGGTTCAATGAAGCTAACCGGGTAGACGGGGCCATGACAATCGTGCCGAGTTACTTGCATTTAACCCGCGCGCTGGCATAGAAAGCCTCCGCGCCGGCGCACACCACATTTCGCCGGCCTCTCCATGGATCAAGGCCACGTGGCGGAGTGGTGACGCAGCGGACTGCAAATCCGTATACCCCGGTTCGATTCCGGGCGTGGCCTCCATGAACTCTTCTTCCAGTTCGGGAATGGATTTTTTCCTTTGCTTGCGCCTGGCAACGGTTGAGGCTTGGCGCGGAGCGGACTATGACATTCATGCGGACGGCGCCGGTGAGTTGCCGGGGCCGCGCCATTATGAGCCCGGGGCGGGGAAACCGATGGATTATACTGCTGCACGCGAGCGCATGGTCGACACCCAGTTGCGGCCGAACGCCATTACGGACACGCGCATTCTGACGGCGATGCTTGATGTGGCGCGCGAGACGTTCGTTCCCGCAACGCTGCGCAACATGGCTTATCTCGACGAGGATTTGCCATTGGGCGGCGAGGGTGGCGCATCCCGCTTCCTGATGGAACCGATGACCTTCGCCAAGCTTGTGCAGCTTGCGGATATCGCAGCCGACGATCTCGTGCTCGATGTCGGTGCGGCAACCGGCTACACGTCCGCGGTTATTTCGCGCCTGTGCGGCGCCGTTGTCGGCCTTGAGGCGGATGAAAGCCTCGCATCCGATGCGACCGACGCCCTTGCCGAGGGTGGCTTCGACAATGTTGCGGTGTTCACAGGCCCGCTGGAAGCAGGCTTTGCTTCGCAAGGGCCGTACGATGTGATCATCTTCGAAGGTGCCGTCGAACAGGTTCCGGACGTGTTCTTCGCGCAGCTTCGCGACGGCGGCCGGCTTGCCGCCGTGGTTCAGGACGGCCCGATTGGCCGTGCGACGCTCTTCGTCAAGACTGGCGACAACATCAGCGGCTCGGTCGCGTTCGACGCGAATATCCGCACGCTTCCCGGTTTTGCCCGTGCCCCGGAATTTGTTTTCTAATTACTGAAAATACCGGGACAGCGTCTGCATGCGTGTGGCGCATTTGCGCCATGCGCACGCGAAATCCGTTAGCTGACATCTGTTGTATTGCATTCGAAAAATGCCTGACTAGGGTGGTCGTGGCTCTGCTGGAGCCTAAATACGCGCTGGCTTGCGTACCGCCGTATGGGCGTGCGGGCGCAACGGGGTAGGCAAAGCCGGCCGGTCAATGGAAAACAGGCAGCGGTCATATCAAAAGGACCGCGCCATTCCGGGACACAGGGCTGCTGGACGGGAGTTGTACGGGGTGCGTCAAATGCGGCAAGGAAAGCTGTATCTCGCCAGCGTGTTGGCGAGTGCCATCGCTGTATCGGTGGCGCTTCCGGCGCGTGCCGAGACGATGATGTCGGCAATGTCATATGCCTATAGCTCAAATCCGACGCTGAATGCGGCGCGTGCGGAAGCGCGTGCTGTTGATGAAGGTGTCGCGCAGGCACTGTCTGGATGGCGCCCGACCGTGACCGGTGAGGCATCGATCGGCCAGAAATACACCGACACGGATTCGTCCATTTCCACTTCAAGCGGCAGTTCGACCACGACGCCGGGAAGCGTTGGCGTGACGGTCAACCAGCCGCTGTTCCGGGGCTATCGCACGGTCAACTCGACCAAGCAGGCCGAAGCGGCGGTGCGCGCCGCGCATGAATCGCTGCGCAACACCGAACAGAACGTGTTGCTGCAGGCCGCCCAGGCCTATGCCGACGTGGTGCGGGATTCCGCTATCGTGCAACTGCGCAACAACAACCTGTCCGTGCTCCAGGAACAGTTGAAGGCGACGCAGGACCGCTTCGAGGTCGGCGAGGTGACCCGCACCGATACCGCCCAGGCACGGGCGCGCGTGAGTGCGGCGCAATCCCAGATGAACGCGGCTCAGGCGCAACTGCTGTCCAGCCGCGCGGTCTACATCCAGATCATCGGGCGCGAGCCCAAGAACCTGAAGGCGCCGCAGCCTTTCACCCGCCAGATTCCGGCATCCCTTGACCAGGCCATCGCCATCAGCCGGTCCGACCATCCGGCGATCAAGGCGGCGCGGTACTCTGAGGAATCGGCTGCCTTCGCCATCAAGGTCGCCGAGGGCGCGCTTCTGCCCACGCTCTCTCTGCAGGGCAGCATGAGCTACAACACCGAGCCTTCCTCGACCGTCAACAACACCTTCTCGGCCCAGATTCTCGGTGTGCTGACCGTGCCGATCTATCAGGGCGGTTCGGAATATTCGCAGATCCGGGAGGCCAAGCAGACCCGCAGCCAGCGCATGCTGGAAGTCGATGTGGCGCGCGCCGAGGTTCAGGCTGCGGTTCTGTCGGCATGGGGCGGGCTTCAGGCGGCAAGGGCCTCGATCCTGTCGGCCCAGGCGCAGATCGACGCCGCATCCATTGCCCTGGACGGTGTGCGCGAGGAGGCCCGGGTCGGCCAGCGCACAACGCTTGACGTTCTCGATGCGCAGCAGGAATTGCTGGACGCCCGCGTCAGCCGTGTGATTGCCGAGCGCGATCAGGTCGTGGCCTCCGTGTCGCTCTACTCGGCTCTTGGACGGCTGCTGGCAACGCGGATCGGGCTGTCGGTGCGCGAGTACAAGCCGGAGACCAATGCGCGGCAGGTGCGCGACAAATGGTTCGGTTTGCGCACCTCCGACGGCCAGTAGGTGCCGGCTCTAGAGGCTTGGCAACCTCGCTTTAATCTCTTTCCCTGAAAATCAGGCGTGGAAGGGTCTGATCTCGGCCTTTTGCGCTGGTGCCCAACCTGCGATACTCCGGCGCACAGTGTTGATTCTGTCCATTCCTTGCGTCTAGGGGCAGGCGGACGAATGGAATAGACCACGCGGCGGAGCGGGGCATATGTCTAAAGCGGCGCAACAGAGCGAACCGTCGATGGAGGAAATCCTTGCCTCCATTCGAAAGATAATTTCCGACGAGAATGACGCTCCGGCTCCAGAAGCCGCGAAACCGGCTGAAAAGCCGGCACCCGAACCTGCGCCCGAGGCTGAACAGAAGCCTGAGCCGGCGGAGGCCAAGGCGCCGGCTGAACCGGAGCCTGCGGCGGCGGAAGATACCGGTTCCGATGATATTTTCGAGCTGACGGACGACATGGTTGCTTATTCGCCGAAAATGGTTGAACCGGTCGAACCTGAAGTCTCTTTCGGGGATTTTGCGGAAGAAGAATCCACGCCCGCGCCGCAAGCCGTGGCAAAAGAGGCGGTAAAGCCCGGAGCAAGCAGTGCCGCAAGCATCGCCGACCGTCTGATTTCACCGGCAACCGATGCAGCCGTCGGCAGTGCTTTCGGCAAGCTCGCCAACACCATCCTCAGCCGCGATTCTCACACGCTTGAGGATCTGGTGAAGGAAATGCTGCGGCCGATGCTGCAGGAATGGCTGGACGACAATCTTCCCAACATGGTCGAAAAGCTGGTGCGCGAGGAAATCGAGCGGGTTTCTCGCGGCCGCTGATCTTCCCGGCCATCTTCCAATTTCATTTGTCTTTGCAGGTGCCTGCGCCAATAACGCCGGTTGACAGCCAACGGGGCGTGGTCTTTACCACGTGACGCCGTAACGCCCGGTGTTACAAGCGTATTCGGCTCAGTCAGACCAATCCGGTGTACAGCATGCTCGACAAAACCTACGCGCCTGAATCAATCGAAGGGCGCATCTATGCGGAATGGGAAAACTCCGGCGCCTTCAAGGCCGGCAGCGGCGCCAAGCCCGGCGCCGACAGCTATTGCATCGTCATTCCGCCGCCCAACGTCACCGGTTCGCTGCATATGGGCCACGCGCTCAACAACACACTGCAGGACATCCTGGTGCGGTTCGAGCGCATGCGCGGCCGCGACGTGCTCTGGCAGCCTGGCACCGATCATGCCGGCATCGCCACCCAGATGGTCGTCGAACGCCAGCTCAATGAGCGGCAGGAACCCGACCGGCGCGAGATGGGCCGTGAGGCTTTCGTCGAGCGGGTCTGGCAGTGGAAGGAAGAATCCGGCGGTACGATCATCAACCAGTTGAAGCGGCTCGGCGCATCCTGCGACTGGTCGCGCGAGCGCTTTACCATGGACGAAGGGTTGTCGAAGGCCGTCCTCAAGGTCTTCGTCGAACTGTACCAAAAGGGCCTGATCTACAAGGACAAGCGCCTCGTCAACTGGGATCCGAAATTCGAAACCGCGATCTCGGACCTCGAAGTGGAAAACATCGAGGTCGACGGCCACATGTNNATGTGGCACTTCAAGTACCCGCTCGCGGGCGGGGAAACCTACGAATACATCGAGAAGGACGAGGACGGGAATGTCACGCTGCGCGAGACCCGTGACTACATTTCGATTGCCACGACCCGTCCCGAAACCATGCTGGGCGATGGTGCGGTCGCGGTCCATCCCTCCGATGAGCGCTACGCGCCGATTATCGGCAAACTGTGCGAAATTCCGGTCGGGCCGAAGGAACACCGCCGCCTGATCCCGATCATCACCGATGAATATCCCGATCCGGAATTCGGTTCCGGTGCGGTGAAAATCACCGGCGCGCATGATTTCAACGACTATGCCGTCGCGCGCCGCAACAACATCCCGCTTTACCGCCTGATGGACACCCGCGCGCATATGCGCTCCGACGGTGCGCCTTATGCGGAAGCGGCGGCCGAGGCGATGGAGATCGTCAAGAAGGGCGGCATTCCCGATGTCCGCCATGTCGACACGATCAATCTTGTTCCCGATGAATATCGCGGTCTCGACCGGTTCGAGGCGCGCAAGCGTATCGTCGAGCAGATCACCGCGGACGGTCTCGCCGTCATGGCCGATGTCACGGTCCAGACACCGGATGGCGAGGAGCGAAAGCAGCTCCCGCTCGTCGAGAACAAGAAGATCATGCAGCCGTTCGGTGACCGCTCCAAGGACGTCATCGAGCCGATGCTGACGGACCAGTGGTTCCTCGATGCGGAGACCATGGCCAAGCCCGCCATTGCCGCGGTCGAGGATGGCAGCACCGTCTTCGTGCCGAAGAACTGGGAAAAGACCTATTTCGAGTGGATGCGCAACATCCAGCCGTGGTGCATTTCCCGGCAGCTGTGGTGGGGACACCAGATTCCGGCCTGGTACGGACCGGACGACACGGTTTTCGTCGCCGAGAACGAGGAAAAGGCGCTGGACGCCGCAATCCAGCACTATCTCGCCGAGGAAGGCCCCTGGAAGGCCTGGGTTGAGGAAAGGCTGGAGAATTACCAGCCCGGCGACATCCTGACGCGCGACGAGGACGTTCTCGACACCTGGTTTTCATCCGCCCTCTGGCCGTTCTCGACGCTAGGCTGGCCCGACGAGACGCCCGAACTGCGCAATTATTACAAGACCGACGTTCTGGTCACCGGTTTCGACATCATCTTCTTCTGGGTCGC
>JAGRLC010000003.1 GCA_020441995.1 Rhodobiaceae bacterium | reverse complement strand
AACCTCGACAAGTTCGACCGCGTCTTCGGCCATGTCTTCAAGGGATTGGAATCGACCGGTGAAGCCATCGAGGCCGACATCCCGGAAGAATGGCTGCGCAAACAGGCGGAGCTTTATCTGAGCGAAGAAGAGCGCAAGAAGATCGAGGCGCTCGGCGGCTGGGACAAGCTGATGGAGACGCTGAAAAAGCGTCTCGAGGAACAGAAGGGCCGCCATCAGGGCGGCTCGAAGTGGATCGGCACCGGCGGCACCTCTCCCTTCGGCGCCTATGGCTACAACCCCGAAGGCATCCGCATCGGCCAGGACGGCAATCGCAACTTCCGCGCCGTGAAGGTCTGGGACAAGCGCGAGTTCAAGGACCTTGACGACAGCCGCGAACTTGGCACCCGCAACATCAAGATGGCGCTGCGCAAGCTGCGCCAGTTCGCCCGCACCGGCGCGCAGGAAGAACTCGACCTCGACAGCACCATCCGCCAGACGGCGCGCAAGGGCTATCTCGACATCAATATGCGCCCCGAGCGGCGCAACGCGGTCAAGGTGCTGGTGTTCTTCGATGTCGGCGGCTCGATGGACTGGCACATCGAGGAGACAGAGCAGCTGTTTTCCGCCGCCCGCGCCGAATTCAAGACGCTTGAATATTTCTATTTCCACAACTGCCTTTACGAAGGCGTATGGAAGCAGAACCATCGCCGCTGGCAGGAAAAAATCGACACCTGGGACGTGCTGCACACCTACGGCTCGGACTACAAGGTGATCTTCGTCGGCGACGCTTCCATGAGCCCCTATGAGATCGCCATTCCCGGCGGCTCTGTGGAACACATGAACCCGGAAGCGGGCCAGGTCTGGCTGGAGCGGGTTCTGGACATCTATTCGCACAGCGTCTGGCTCAACCCCGTGCCGGAAGAGCACTGGCGCTACACCCAGTCGATCCAGATGATCCGGCAGTTGTTCAACAACCGCATGTATCCGCTGACTCTGGAAGGTCTCGACAGCGCGATTGCCGAGTTGAAGCGGTAATCTTAGTTACCCAACGGCAACAGCCGGCCGGCTTTTGCGGCCTTTCCGTTTCTACTGCTTTGGCACTGTTGATTCGCGTGCTTTAAAGCATTCATGGAACGAGTCCGCCCACGCCCTGCCATCGCACGTTGCGCCGTGTCCGCCATGACGCTCGCGATTGCGCTTGGTTGCCAGTCGGCAGCGGCGGAAGACGCGCGGCTGATCTTCGAAGCGCGCGGCGGCTGGCTCACCGGCGACGAGCAGCCGTGGGTCGAAGTCGATCCCGATGATTTCCGGAACATCGGCGCTTCGTCATTATTCGGCGGCACGATCGGGATCGTTGCCCCGGCAGGGGAACTGTTCAACGGATTTAACGGCTGGGATGTCGGTCTCTTTGCTCGCCTTGGTCTTTCCAATGAAGCGAACGAGGCAATCGGTCCCGATATCCTGATTCAGGTCATCGGAATAGACCAATCGCCATTTGCATTTGGCCAGGTTGAACATCGTGAACATCAGGCCGTCATTGATCTTGAAGCCCGGCGACCCGTGAGCCTCCTGCAGGACCACGGCGCCGAGACGACGCTGAAGCTCGGCGCGCGGTTTGCCTATTTCGGCGCAGAGACCGAAGCGGATTTCGATCTAGGACTGGCATTCCCCTACGTCGCGGCACACGACGATCGCAAATCGGAATTCATCGGTCTAGGGCCGCACATCGGTCTGGAGACATCGATCCCGTTGCACGACAATGCATGGCTCGACCTTGGGGCAGGCGCCTCCCTGCTCTTCGGCAAGCGCTACACCAGCGCCGTAACGAACACTGAAATTTTCATAGGGTTTCCCGATGATTTCGGAAGCGGTTTCAGCCGCACATCATGGCGGCTCGTCCCGGGGTTAGATGCACGGGCGGCGCTAAAATTCGCCATGGCAAATTCACCAATGACGTTGAGTGTCGGCGTCGACGCCAATGCCTGGTTTGGCGTATACGACATGAAGGCCTTGTATGCGCCCGCCGGTGGCAAGACGAACGCCAACCGTTTCGAAATCAGCCCCTTCATCAACCTGTCGATGCCGCTCGGTGATGATCCCTTTGGCGAAGATCGGCCAAAGGTTGCTCAATCAGACACAACGGCCCCGGTCCTCGAGCTTGGCCTGTGGGGCGCTGGGCTTTGGCGCAACGGGGGCGCGCTGAATTCGAGTGGCGGCACACCTAACGAGCTGGAAGATTTCCCGCTGGCAGGCCTCAGCGGGCTCGCCGCCTTCAGGCTGCGTGACGCATGGATCGCTCAAGCCGAGATCGCCGGTGAGGCGCGGCTGGGCTCCGATACGACCAACGGCATAGCTGTTGATGATACGTTCAATGAAGGCTTCAGCGCCGGCGGCCAGCTTGCGTGGACGCGCGGCCCGCTGCTGCTGAGCACTTTCGCAGGCGCCGGCAAGACCAACATCGCAACGGACAGTCCCCCCAGCCAGGACGCCGATCACTGGTTTGCCGGTGTGCAAGGCCGCGTCATGGGTAAGCGGCACGCATTCGCAGTGCAGGTCGGGCATGTGGACAGCAGCGCCGGCGATGACGAGGTGATCAGCAACGCCTTGTTCGGCCGCGTCATCGCGCAGGCCTTCTTCAACGATGGCCGCACGAAGCTTCAGGGCGATTTCGCCTATGTCAGCGGCGATCAGGACCCCGATGATTTCGAAGGCCTGTCCCCGGTAGCGATCACCTCATGGGGCCTGGAGGTCGAGCACCAGTTGGATCGCCGGATCGGCGGCGCCAACCTCTCTGCCTTCCTCTCATATCAGGGAGCCTATGTCGATGAGCGCAGCACGTCCGGGAACCATGAGACCCTGACCGATACGACCGTCCTTGCCGGCCTGCGTATCCGCACCGGCGCGGGCACACCACTTGAGCGCGCTCGCATGACAGCTCCCGACATGCCCAATGTCGTACGCTGGATCGGTTCAGTTCCCGCGGTCGATTAAACAAAGCTTCCCTGACAAATGAAGGCCCGCCCTGCGGCAAAGCAGGACGGGCTTTTCCTTGACCTTGCCGCAGACCCCGGCCCGGGATCAGATGCTGACGGGAAACGCCTCGCCGCCCATCTCGTTGACGCCGCCGCGCGCATCGACAAGCCGTATGCCAAGCGCCATGCCCGAAACAATCGAAGCCAGCGCAACCAGCGAGGCGATCGACAGCGTTGATACGCCGGTGAGCCCCTGGCCGATGCTGCAGCCGAGCGCGGCCACACCGCCGAACCCCATCATCGCGCCGCCGGTGAGATAGCGGGCAAGCTGGCGCGGCGCCTCGAAACCCTGCAGGGCCAGACGCTTGCCGAACAGTGCCGAAATGAACGAACCGGTGAGTGTACCGGCAATGAGCGCGATGCCGAACTTGATGGCCGATCCGGTATAAGTCATCAGGTAGAGAAGGCTGTCGCCGATGGGTGCGGTGAAGGTCAGGCTCTCGACCGGCTGCGGATCGAACTCGTCCGCGCCGATATAGCCCGTCACATACCAGCCGCCGGTGATCACCAGGCCGATGACGATGGCGGCGAACCAGTGCACCGGGCTTCGAACCGTACGCAGCGCGTATACAAACGCCACCAGCGCAACGATCAGCACCGGAATCATCCGGGCCGCCGTCTCGCCCAGGCCAAGCGCCGCCAGCGCGCCATCGAACGTCGCAACAGGCGGTGTCATGCTTGTCGCCGACTGCAGGACATCGCGCGGGAAATACAGGATGCCGCGTAGGGTCGCGTAAGCCGAAATCCCGACAGCCAGCAGAACCACCAGCGCACGCAGGTTGCCCGTCGCGGAAAGCACCGTCAGGCGGCTGACACAGCCGCGCGTCAGCGCCGCGCCGAACCCGAAGATCAGACCGCCAACAACAAGCCCGCCGACCGACAGCGAGCCGCTCCGGTAGATCGACTGATCGAGATCGACGAGACCGGCCAATTGCAGACCTTGCGCGCCTGCCGCGGCAACCGCGAGCGCCAGCAGGTACATGCCGAGCTTGAATGAGGCGCCGGTCGTAACCTGTTCGCGCACGCCGCTGAGCAGGCAGAAACGCGACCATTCCATGGTGATGCCGAATACGATACCGAGTCCCGCGGCCAGCAGGGAGACAAGGATATACGGTTCAATGTCGGACATGATATGCCTCCAGGATTGCCCGCATAAATGTTCTTCACATGCAAAAAAGTCAATGAATGAATGTAAAATAAATAATACTACAGATATTTATTGTATTTACTGGCTTTTTGCACTAAATCGCCCGTCACTGTAAGACATTGAAATCACTGCGACTGGCCCGCATATAAGCCGCTTCCCGGTGCGGCAGCGAAGCCGACAGGCTTGCCCGATATGCGATCAGGAGGACGACATGGCCGAAGTGGCCACACCCGGCAAGAAGACAGCGGCCAAGAAGCCCGCGAAGAAACCGGCACCGAAGCCTTCAAAAAAGCCTGCCCTGGCCAAGGCGGAAGCGCCGGTGGATGACGGCGGACTGCGTGAGGACGACCGCGCGCGGCTGAAGGCACTGGTCGAGCAGCGCCAAAAGAAGGAGGCCGCTGCCCGCCGCGCCGAGAAAAAGGCCGCCAAACCGGAAGCTTCAAAATCCGCCGAAACAAAAGCCACGCCGCAAAAATCCGGTCCGGACGTAAAAGAAAAAAGCAGGACAAGGGCCGCGGAGCAACCGCCGGGCATAAAACCGGCGGCACTGGAAATGGACCACGGCTGGCGCTGGCGGATGCGCCGGCTGCATGAAATCCTGCTCGACCGCCTGGGCCGGAATCCCGAAAGAGTCTCCACCGCATCGCATTCGGGTTCCGGCCACGGCCTAGCCGCGACAGAACGCGTCAGCCCGCGCAAGGTCGTCAATTGGGCGCTGGATCTGCTGCCCGACGAGCCAAAGGGTTACACATTCGTCGACATGGGCTGCGGCCGCGGCAGAGTCGTACTGGAAGCGTCGCGCCGCCCGTTCGACAAGATCATCGGCATTGAGCGCGACTTTGGCCACTACGAGAACGCCATGCTCAACCTGCGCCATTGGCCAAGGTCGATCATGGCCTGCCGCGACGTCGATATCGTCTACGGCAATGCCGCGACATGGAAGCTGCCGCAAAGCAACCTGGTCGTCTATCTCTTCGATCCGTTTGACGAGAAGACAATGTTCAACCTCGTGAGCCGGTTGAACCATCACGTCGAGAATGGTCACAAGGCAGCGGTGATCTATCTCGATGCAACATTTACATTGCCGCTGCGCGAAAGTCCCTATTTCAGGCAGGTCATTCCGCTCGGCATGCATCGCCGCAAGATCGAGACTTTCAGCCCTTACACGCTGGAGGTTTATGCCAGCGCGCAACCTGACACCCCCATCCAGCCGCGCAAAACCCGGCGTTCGCGTTAACCCGTCATAAACGACGCGAACCCGTTTCCAGCAGGCGTTTACCTCAGATTCCACCCATATACGTAAGATCGCGGCAAATCGGACCCAACCGGTGGTACTGACAGGGCTGAACATGGCGCGCGTTACGGCACTAAATCCGTTCATGGCGGATGGCACAAAATCCCACTCGCAGGCTGAAAACAGCGTGCGGCCGGCCGTCGGATTCGTGTGGGGAACCGCAATCGACGAATTGGAGGCGGAGTGGCGCGATCTTGAGGAAAACGCGGCAAACCCGCTGCCGTTCACCGGCTTTGACTTCCTGTGGCACTGGCGTGCGGTTTTCACCACCGGAAAGGATGCCGCCCGGCCGTTCGCCGTCACTGTGCGCGACAACGGCAGACTCGTGGCGGTTTTGCCGCTGATGGTCACCCGCGTCGGGCCTTTGAATGTTTGCGAATGGATGGGCGAACCGCTGACGGAATATGGCGATGCCCTTGTCCGGCGCGGTTATGCGAATCCCGAGTGGCTGGAATTCGCCGTCAAGCGCCTGAAAGCGTGTCCGGATGTGGACGTGTTCTTCCTGCGCAAGGTCCGCGCTGATACAGCCATCGCGCCCGCGCTCGACAAGCTGATGTCCCAGGCCGGTCCGCAAAGGCAGGCCCCATGGATCGACCTGTCCGCCGATATGGGCATTGCCGACGTTCACAAGCGGCTGAGTTCAAACCTGCGCAAAGAGCTTCGCCGCAAGCGGAAAAAGCTCGATGCCGAAGGTTCAACCGATTTCTGCATCGCTCGTGCCGGCCCGCACGCGGCCGCTATCACGGAGCGGACAATCGCACACAAGCAGGAATGGCTGAGGCAGCGTGGAACAACCAGCCGGGCCTTCGCGGACCCGCGTTCCGTCACGTTCCTGAACAGGCTCGCAGCCGATGAGCGCCGCGGGCAGAATCTTGTCGTTTCGGAACTGACCATTGATGGAGAACCGGCGGCAAGCGAGATCGGCTTCTGTTCCCTGGACAGGTATTACGCCTATATCGGCGCCTACAATCCGGAAATGGCGGCGCTTGGCGCCGGCCTGGTCCAGATGGAAAACACCATCGGCTGGTGCATCTGCGAAGGCATGAACGCCTACGATCTGTTCGCTCCCGCCGATGCCTACAAGCTGCGTTGGACGGACAACTGCGTTGCGGTCAATGACTACGCGGCAGCGCGTACGATCGCGGGCCGGCTCTGCAATCTGTGGCTGGCGCGCATCCGCCCTCTCGCCAAGGCGGTCGTCATGGCCATGCCGCCGGCGATACAACAACGCCTGACACGCGTTCTCGCACGCGGCTGAGCCGTTCGAGAACGCGCAAAATCAGTCTTCGCCGCGCAGCACCATGACGGAGCACGGCGCATGGCGCACGATCCGCGCCGCGTTGGAACCCAGCAGATATGTCGCCATCGCCGGCCTGTGCGATCCCATGACGATCAGGTCGGCCTTGCAGACTTCCGCCTCTTCCAGAACCTCGTGATAGACCGCGCCCTCGCGCACCGCGACTTCGCCGCTGCCCTCGCCAAGCGAAAGCTTGTCGACAAGTACCTTCACCTTGGCGGAAGCCTCGTCCAGCATCTTGTTCTGGGTATCCATGGGTATGTAATCGGCCACGACGCTCGGCAGAACCGGCAGGACAGTCACCAGTCTCACCGTGCTGCCGAACTGGCGCGCGAAGGACGCCGCCGTCTCGATGGCATCGGTGTAATGCTCCGGATCGGACAAATCGACCGGCACGAGTATCTTCTTGAACATGTTCGTCTCTCCCTGCGGCTTGCCGGAATCGGCTTTATCGCGCAATTGTGACGTTCTAATCCGACAGTGTCTTGACACCGCTCAAGACCCGCCCGGCCCAACCACGATCCGAGGTATCATGTCCGATCATAGCAGCGAAGCGGAAGTCGCACCGGTTCTTACCACCACCGATGACATCGTCGTCTGGCTTCGCGAGCGGGTTATCGACGAGATCGAATGCCTTGTTCCCGATATGAACGGCATGATGCGCGGCAAGATCGTCCCGCGCGAGGACTTCATTTCCGCCTTGCGGTCGGGTGGCCTGCGGCTGCCGGAGACCATCCTGTTGCAGGCGGTTTCCGGCGACACGGTCAACGACACGAAAGTCGCCGCCGAAACCGACCGCGACATCGTGGCCGTCCCCGACGTGTCATCGGTGAGGATCGTCCCGTGGTACGAGGAACCCACTGCGCAGGTGATCTGCGACTGTGTCCAGTCCGACGGCACAATGGTCGACTATGCGCCGCGCTCGGTCCTCAAGCACATACTCTCCATGTACGCGGAAAAGGGCCTGCGCCCGATCGTGGCCCCCGAGCTTGAATTCTACCTGGTGGAAAAGAGCGCCGATCCGGACGTGCAACTGTCCGTTCCCGTCGGCATTTCGGGCCGCAAGGAATCGGGCCGTCAGGCCTATGGCATCGAGGCCGCGAATGAATTCGACCCATGCGTCGAGGACATCTACGCCTATTGCGAGGCCTCGCGCATCAACATCGGCACCATGGCGCACGAAGCGGGCCCGGCCCAGATCGAGATGAACTTCAAGCACGGCGAGCCGCTGGAACTGGCCGATCAGGTCTTTCTGTTCAAGCGCGCGGTACGCAAGGCCGCGATCGCCCATAACATGTACGCCACCTTCATGGCGCAGCCGCACCAGGGCGAACCGGGATCGGCCATGCATGTCCACCAGTCGGTTCTGGACAAGAAAGGTGTCAACATCTTCTCGCATGCGGACGGAACGGATTCGCCGCGCCTCGCCCACTTCATCGCCGGCCTGCAGAACTACGTCCCCTCGGCCATGGCGCTGGTCTGCCCGAACGTGAACGCCTTCCGGCGCATCCGCATGGAATCCGACGCGCCGATCAACGTGCATTGGGGCCGGGACAACCGCACCTGCGGATTGCGCGTGCCGGATTCCAATGCCGCCGCCCGCCGCGTCGAAAACCGCGTTGCCGGCGCCGACGCCAACCCCTATCTGTGCATCGCAACGACGCTGGCCTGCGGCCTGATCGGGCTTGAGGAGGCCCGCGAGCCGGAAGCCGAGGTAACCATCGACGCCCACACGCTCGGTGTCGCGCTGCCCGCCCATATCCAGGACGCATTACAGGAACTGTCAGGCTGCGAGCCGTTGCGGCACATCTTCGGCCATCGCTTCATCGATGCCTTCATCGAAGTGAAGACGCTCGAATGGCAGCTCTACAACCGCGTCATTTCGAGCTGGGAGCGGGAATATCTTCTGCTGAACGTGTGACGGCCTAATCCTCGCCGGCATAGACGACACGGTAACGGATCTGCACATCGTCAGCCTCGGTTACGGGCCTCATGTTGCCGCTGCCGTCATCTGCTGAATCCGCCTGGTACCAGTCCGAATAGCCCGTCATGTGTCCCGGCGAACGCGGCAGCTTGAGGATAAACGTGTACTTCGGTCCGCCCGGAAGCTTGACCGACAGAACGCGCGTGCTTGCGCGGAAATAGAGTTCGAAGAATCCCGCTATGACTGGCCGCTCTCCATCCTGCTGCCGCCAATCGTCATAAAGGTCGCCCCAGGCCTGGTTCTTTTCGGTGTAGAGCTGGACATCGACAGCCGCTTTCTTCTCGGGAAGCGGCGTTCCGGCGGGAAACCGGATTTCATATTGGAATTGCGGCGCAGCCTGATTGTGCCCGCCCAAGCTATCGTCACTGATCCAGGCGTAGCCCCAGATGCCGCCCGTCACGGCAACGATAATTACGGCGATAGCGGCAACGAACTGCCCTGTTGTACGCAAGCCATGCCGTCTTGCTGGCGCGCTTTCGGCTGCGGGAAGAGAGGAAACGTCCGCATGCGGCGGCACCTTGCGCCGCCCGCGTAGCAGGACTGCAAGAATACCGGCGACGAGACCGGCAACGCCGCCCAGCAGCGCGATTAACGCGACGAAGTAACCGCAAGCGCCTTCAAAACAGGAAACATTGAGGGCGCGGGCCAAAATCTCGCCAACACCCCATCCCGCAACCAGACCGATCGCGGCACCAAGGATGCCGGCAAGGACAGCGAAAATGAAATGCATGTTTTTCGTGAACCACCGCTGATACGAGGCGGCGAGATTACGCTTGCGAGGGCGTGCTGGCCATGAATTCCTTCATGGCTTGAAACCGGTGTGCAAAAGGCTCGCGGGGAAACTGGCGGTAAGGCTCAGGCCTGACGCTCGGGTACGCGCACGACAAGCCCGTCGATCTCGTCACTGACCTTGATCTGGCAGGACAGCCGCGAGGTCGGCTTCACTTCATAGGCGAAATCGAGCATGTCCTCTTCCATCGCCGAAGGAGCGCCGACAACATCCGTCCAGGCATCGTCGACATAGACATGGCAGGTGGCGCAGGCAAGCGCACCGCCGCATTCGGCTTCGATACCGGGCACCATGTGCTTGATGGCCGTTTCCATCACCGTGGAACCGTTATCGCCCTCGACTTCATGCTTTGCGCCGTTTGGCTCGATATATGTGATTTTCGCCATCGCCTGGAAACCGCCCCGGAACTGGACAGGCCGCCCGTCAAGGCAGCCCTCAACTGAAGACGAACGCGACATAGCGCGCCGCCGGCGGGGATTCAACCAATCCCTGCCGTTGGCCGCTTGTCATTGTCCCCTTCGGGAAGCTTCAGTCAGCCTGTTCGTCGAAGATCTGCCGCACACAGGCGTTCGTCGCGCATACCTTAAGCAGCATCATGTCGACCGCGTTGCGATGCGCCGCATCGTGGATCTCGCCGCCCAGCGCCTCCGCCGCTTCCGCGGCCTCGGCCAGTTGCCATGCGCCGATGCCGCGCGCCGAACCTTTCAGCGTATGCGCGGCACGTTTCCAGTCGGCGGCATTTTCGGCTGCCTGCAAACGCAGCAGATAAACCTGGCTCTGGACGACGAAGAGGCTCAGCACCTCGCGCTCCAGTTCCACGTCCCCAAGCGTCTGGCGCGCAAGATGCACCAGATCGATCTGGCGCCCATCGTCAATGTGATGTTCGCCGGCATGACCTGAAGTCATCGGCATGGTCCCGTGGACCGGTCCCTCGTAATCGTGTTTCAAAGCTGCCTGTGCCATTTGGCCCCCCAATGGTTCTTCTGGAGGCATGATCGCAGGACTTGCAGCAAATGCGGTTAAGCCACGCGGCTAACGCAGCGTTAACATGACGCAGAGTCAACGAAGGGTTATCTTGATTAGAGCCAGAGCCCATTAATACGGCTGGAATGACCCAGTAGATTAATTGCCTTTGCCGAGAAGCTTGCGGCCGGCCTCGCTGAGCTTGCAGACTTCCCAGTCGGGCTTGATGGGGTTTGGAACCCAGGGTTCGGCCCAGCCATTGGCAAGGCAGGCGCGCACGGTCCGCTTGTCGATTCGCTGGCCTTGCCTGTCGAAAAGCGGCAGTTTTCCACCAGGCTGCTCCAATCCCATCCGCAGCCAGTTCAATTGTGCCTCGCTCGGCTGGGCAGACGATTGTCCGCCTTTGCCGGTGGATACCGAGGATTTTACCTGTTCAGACACCATGACAACCCCACCCAGCACGGATCAGGCGCATTTGCAGGGTTGATCGCCGTTAACGATAAATTAACAGCCTTACCCTTCGCGCTTCTCTAAAGACAACTTTCTCACTACACTGCGCGGGCGGCAAGGCTTTGTGGGTGCAGTGTGTCTGCGTTCAAGGAGGCCGGAAACGGTCAATGCGGGGCATTTGGTTTACCAAGGGCGAGGTCGGAAGATGCATTTCCTTCGCCGATTGGGTATGTGCTGAACCTGAATGCCCGCGCTAAGACCGGCAGTATTGTAAGGCGTACCCGGTAAGGACGCCGACCAGCGTAGAGTACGGATACGAGGCGATCCAAGATGGCGAACAAACGCAACACGACCTCCGAAGCGGCCATGTCGGCGGTCGAACGAGCGCTTGATCTCGACGAAGATGTCATTGGCGAAGAGTCTTCTTCAGACCGCAAGGAGCCGAATTTCGGCTCCGGCGCGAGCAGTGACAAAAAATCCGGCGAGTCCAGGAAAAAGCCTGCCGCGAAGAAAAGCGGCGAGGAAGCGGCTCTCGACGAGTTCGCCCGCGCCCTGACCGATTCCGACGATGCGCCGATTGGCGGCATCGCCGCGGCCAACGACGACCGCCCCAGCCTCGAAACGCTGCTTTACCGCCTCCAGCGGCGCCCCTCCTCGGCGCCCTTCATGGTTGCCGGTCTGCTTGGCGCCGTCTGGGCCTTCATTGGTATCGTTATAGGTCTGGGCCTGTATGGCCCGAGCCTGTTCGAGGTCACCAATCCGAGCATCGTGCGTGCCCAGCCGGGTATGATCGCTGTTTATGCCGCGATCGCTGTCCCCGTCTTCTTGTTCTTTGCCATCGGCCTGATGGTCTGGCGCGCGCAGGACATGAAACTCGCCGGCCGCACGCTGGCCGAGGTCGCCCTGCGCCTTGCCGAACCGGAATCGACCGCCATTGAATCGGTCTCCACCATTGGCCAGGCGATCCGCCGTGAAGTGTCCGCCATGGGCGACGGCGTCGAGCGGGCCCTTGCCCGCGCCAACGAGCTTGAATCCTCGGTTCACAACGAAGTCACCGAGCTTGAAACCGCCTACCACGAAAACGAGCAGCGCATGCGCAGCCTGCTCGACCAGCTCAAGAGCGAGCGCGAGGCGATCATCGGCAATGCCGACCTCCTGCGCGAAGCCCTGCTGGGAGCCCATTCCGATCTGTCCGAACAGATCAAGGGTGTATCGGACAATCTGGCCAAGTCCGTTCTCGATGCGGGCAGCGAAGTCGGAGAAGCGCTCGAAACCCGGTCCACTGAGATTTCCCAGAAGCTTGCCACGACAAGCGAGCAGCTGGTGACATCGCTGACCGAGCAGAGCGAGAGCTATATCCATCGCATCAGCGAAGGCCGCAACCAGATCGCCGAGGCGCTGAACACCACTGGCGAAACGATCATCCAGGACATGGTGGATCAGGCCGGCCGCATTGACGAGCAGCTTGTCAGCAGCGGCGAGAAGCTGGTTGCCTCGCTCAATGAGCAGACTAACCGCATCGGCGAGGATTTCTCCGCAGTTGGCCTTTCGATCGCCGACCAGATCGCGACAGCCGGCAATGAGATTGCCGTTCGTCTCGACACCGCGGGCGAGCAGATGCACCAGTCCGTCATCGTTGGCGGCAACGAACTGGTCGAGCGCCTGACCCAGGCCAGCGATACCCTGACCAGCGAAGCAGCCGTCCGCGCCGCCGACTATGTCGAGCAGCTTGGCACCATTTCCGCCGAGGTTGCCCGCGCGATCACGTCGCGTGGCGAGGCCGTCAACACGGCGCTTAGCGAAACGGGTTCGCGCGCCGTCGATGCCATCGTCACCCGCGGTGCGGAAGTGAACGACATGCTTGGCGCGACGCTGAACATGACGCACGAACTGCTGAACGTCCGCGGCCAGGAGCTGACAGAAACGCTGTCCGCCCACACCAGCGACATTTCCGATGCCATGCGTGCCCAGACCGAGGTTCTGGACCAGACGTTGCAGACGCATAATGGCGCGCTCTCCAACACGTTGCAGACACACACTGCCGATCTCGACCGGACGCTCAACGCACGCGCCGACGAGATGGTGGCCGCCATCCAGCACACCAGCGATGCGGTCAGCGACTCCCTGACCATCCGCTCCGACGAGGTGATCTCGACCATGGTCGAGCGCACCGACGCGATCACCGGCCAGATGCGTGAACAGGCTGCCGCCCTGATCCAGTCCGTCGACGACAACGCGGGCGGTCTTGGAACCCGCATCAACGACAGCGCCATGTCCCTTATCCGCGCCATGGAGGAACGCTCCAAGGCCATCGACGAAACGCTGCATGCCCGCACCAAGGCTGTTGAAAGCACGCTGGCAGAACGCACCGAAAGCTTCACCAATTCGGTCGCGGAGCGCGCGCTCATCATCGACCAGACGCTCGACATGCGCCTCAGCGAAATCCGCTCCCTGCTGGAGGAGCGCGGCGTCGAACTCGACAAGTCGCTGGCGAACCGCGTCACCAAGCTGACGGAAACCCTGGCGGCGGGCGTCGCCGGCGTCGAGACGACGCTGGGCGTGCGCGGCGACAAGCTGATCGCCGACCTGGAATCCCGCCGCGAGAACCTGGAAAACACGTTCACCCGCAGCAGCGAAGTCCTCACGACCGGCGTCGACGAACAGCTCAACGCCCTCACCGCCGCTGTTGGCAAGGCCGGCGAGACCCTTATGTCGGGCATCGACGAGCATCAGCGCCTGCTGGCGGACACCGCCGAACGCACCAATGACGCGCTGATTTCCGGTATCGAGGTTCACCGCCAGACGCTCGAGGAAGTCGTTGGCCGCGCCACCGATGCGATCGGGGCAGCCGTCGAGCTCAAGGGCGGCCAGGCCGCGCAGGCCATTGCCCGCGAAGGCCTTGACGTTACCAACAAGCTGACCGAGACCGGCGAGGTCGCCGTGCGCGCCATCGAGGTCCACACCAGCCGCATGGTCGAGGAAGTCACCGCGACCAGCAACGAGCTTTCAACAAAGGTCGAGTCGATCTTCGAGCGCCTCACCCAGTCGAACAGCGTCCTGCGCGAGGTTCTCTCCGGCGCCAGCCACAACCTGGCCAACATCGAGACCAACCTGACCGAACAGGTCACCCAGTTCCGCACCGCTCTGGATGCGGCCATCGAGGTTGGCGAAAGCTCGAACCGCCGCATCGAATCGCAGGTTTCCCTGCTCGAGACGACCACCTCGAAGATGCTCGGCGACCTCTCCGAGCTTGGCGTCCACTTCGACACGCAGCGCGCTGCGCTCGAGAAGACCATTCTGCAGCTTTCCGACGCGGACTCGCAGATCGACATCAACATTGACGAGCGCCGTGAAAAGCTCGAGGCCCTGGCCGCCTCCGTGTCCGGCACGGCCCGCGATGTCGATGCGATCATGCAAACCTACAAGAGCCTGGTCGAGGATGCCCTCACCGCCGCCGAAACCCGCGCCCGCGAAATCGGCGAGACCATGGGCAAGAACACCGCGGAATCCGCGCAGACGGCTCTCGACCAGCTCGAGCAGGTCCGCAGCCGTACGGAAGCCACCGCCGACTTCGTTGGCGAGAAGGCCAAGTCGGCAAGCGAAGCCATCGCCGAACAGATCGCGCGCATGGAAGGCTCCGCCAGCGAAGTCACCGAGCGTTTTGCCAATGTCACGAAGTCGGCAAGCGAGACCCTGCGCAGCCAGCTTATGGCGCTGCAGGATGCCGCTGGCGACACGACAGGCAAGATCGAGGAGATCGCGAAGCTCACCAGCGACCGCATCTTCGGCGAGATGACCACCATGGAAGAGGCTGCCGGCACCGTTGCCAGCCGCGTTTCCGAAGCCGCCAAGCAGGCCGCCAGCAAGGTTGTTGCGGAGATGGCGGAAATGGACGGCACCGCCGGTTCGCTCTCCTCGCGCATCGCCGATGTCGCCAAGCAGACCGGACACAGCGTTGCCGCTGAAATCGCCGCGATGGAAGGCACCGCCGAGATGATCGCGGGCCGCATCGCCGACGCCGCGCGCGATGCGCGCGATGCGCTGGCAAGCGAGCTTGCCTCCATCGAGAACACCGCCGGATCGTCTTCCGACAATGTGGCCATGCGTGCCCGCGAAGCCGCTGAGCGGATCAACGCCGAAATCGCCGCCATGGAACAGAACGCGGCAGCGCTGTCCGACCGGATCGGCGCAAGCGCACGCGAAGCCGCGGACCGGGTCACCGCCGAAATCGCCGCCATGGAACAGGCTGCGGGTTCGGTTGCCGATGCGGTCGGCGATCGCGCCCGTATGGCAAGCGACCGCCTGCTTGGCGAGATCACCTCGCTTCAGGACACAGCCGCTTCCGTCGCCGATCTCGTCGGCGAACGCGCCAAGTCCACCAACGATCAGCTTCTGGCGGAAATCGCGGCCCTTCGCGAAACCGCCGAGGAAGTTGCCCGCAGCGTTGGCGACCGTGCCACCGCTTCCGTTCAGCAGGCCCAGCAGGAGATCGAAGTCCTGCGCCGCGCCAGCGAGGAAGCCGCCGACACGATCAGCGAGCGCACGATCACTTCGGCCGATGCCGTTGTCTCGCAGCTTGATCGCGTCCGCGCCTCTGCCGAGGAAATCCGCAACACCCTCGCCCAGGCCGCCGACAACTCAGCCGACGTGATTACGGCGCATCTGCGCGATCTTACCGAAGCGGCCGACCGTGAATCGAGCCGCGCCGCTTCGACCGTGCGCTCGAACTACGAGAGCGCAAGCCAGGAAATCGCCGATCTCGTTGGCGCCGCAACAGGCCGTCTGGCGGAATCAGGCGATGCCATGCGCAAGGCCGCCCGCGAGATGATCGAGGAGCTGGAACTGACCCGCAACGAACTGCAGCGCGGTGCCATGGATCTGCCGCGCGAGGTCACCGACAGCTCGAAAGCCATGCGCCGCGCCGTGTCGGATCAGGTCAAGGCCCTGAACGAGCTTTCCGACATCGTCACGCGCCATGGCCGCAACCTCGATGTTGCAACCCCGCCGCAGCGCACGGTTGCGTCTTCGGCGTCAGCCTCCGAGCGCCCTGCCGCGCGCCAGCCGGCCCGTGAGCCTGTCCGCGTTCCCAGCAGCCGCGAATACGCTTCCGCGTCCGCCGCTCCCGTCGCGCCGCGCCGCACCGAGGCAGCAGCCCCGCCGCCTCCGGCCCGTGAGCGCCAACCGCTGGCCGACACGCTCGGACGGCTTCACCGTGAGGAACAGCGCGCCGAGCCCACGCACGCACCGCGCAATCCGGCACACATTCTCGAAACGCTGAACGCAACCGCCGTGGATATCGTTCGCGCTCTCAATGACGGCTCCTATGCCGAGCTCTACGAGCGCTACCGCCGTGGCGACCGCGATATCTTCGTGCGCCGTCTCTATGCCCGCCGCGACAACGGGGTCATGGACGAGTTGCGCCGCAAGTACCGTTCCGACAACGAACTGCGTTCAGCGGTTGACCGCTACATGGACGAGTTCGAGGGCCTGCTCGGCGAAATCGCGGCCCAGGACCACGACGGCACGATGCGTCAGATGTACCTCACCTCCGAACCGAGCAAGGTCTTCGCCATGCTCGCCGAGGTGACAGGCCGCACGGCCTGACCGCAAGGATAAAGCAGGGGCGGCAAAGCCCCCGGCGTCAAACAACACCAGTCGCCCGGCAAGGGCGCATATACCTCCAGAAAGACCGATTGGCCCGCCCCTTCACAAAAGGGGCGGGTTTTTTCATGGCTGGCAAAGCCCGACGCTGGCCAGAGCCAACGCACGGTCTAATCGAATGGAAAGGAGAATGACGCCCTTGAACGGACAGCCGTCAGATCTTTGCCAGCGTCCAGCGGACGAGCTGATCGATGGCGGCCTGCGACGCTGAATCCAGCGCAGCGACCATCTCGTCATTGCCGCCGCCATTGATCGAGGCCTGGCCGCCGATCTGCTGCGAGGCCAGCACACGGCCATTACGGTCGTTCATGATCTTGGCCGAGATGAGGACTTGGGCCGTCCCGCTTGAGCTGTCGATCTCGAAATTACGGATATCCAGCACAACCTGATAATCGATCAGCAGCCCCTCGCCCGGACGCCCGACGGCGCGGACATTTCCGGTGTTCTCAAAGGCCTGAACGATGCGCGTCTGCAGCAGCTTCGGCAACTTGTCGGTCCACTGCGCGCCCTTCAGATAGGTAACGACGTACGGATCGGGCCGCACAACGATGCGTTCGCTGTCCAGAACGCTAACGGAACTGGGATTGGCGATCAGGAGCTGGGCGCGGGTACCGCCGACCTTGCCGGAGAAATCGCGCGGCGCCGTCAGGTCATAGGTCTCCGGCGGCGGGCCCTGCACGACGGCACAGCCAGCCAGCAGAAAGCATGCCGCAATCGCGCCTATGCTTCTACGACCAATCATACTTCGCCCCCAACCGGACTCTTGTTCCGCAGACGTTGCGGTAGCTTAGACAATGCACGGCTTCATGAGTCAACGCCGGTTGCCACCCGATTCACGCACCTGCGACCCTCCAGTCAGGAACCTGCCCGGATTGCGCTCGATGCTATTCATTACACGATCAATGGTCGCAAGTGTACGGCGACCATCATTAACAAGAGATTCCAGGTTGCGAAGTCCCTTGCCCGAAAGCTGATCCGACAGCTTGCGGAAAGACTTCGCGGCCGCCGTCACTTCGGTGATCAGGCTGCCGCCCTCGCTTTCGGAGAAACCGGACACGATGCCGTCGATGCGCTTGGAGGTTTCGCGGAACTGGGCCGCGACGGCCGACGCGTCATCGAAGAACTTCGCGATCTGTTCTTCACGCCCGCCAAGCGAACTGGTGAAGGATTCGATGTTCTTTATGCTCGATTCAATGGCCACCGGATCGATCTTGTCGGCAATTGCGGCAAGCTGCTTCGCCGCGGCGCCGGCGTCGCTGATAAAGGCTTTCAGTTCGTCTGTCTGGTCAGCCAGCCCGGCGGTGAATGTCTTCACGTTTTCGACCGTCTGGCGCACGGAATCAGGACTGATCACATCCAGCCGCTCCTGAAGCGAGGTCGAAAGCGTTTCCAGCTTCTCGCCCAGCGCATTGAGCCGCCGGGCCACGGCCGCGGCATCGTCCATGAACGAGCCGATCGCGTCTGAACGCTCGGCCAGCGCAGCGGAAAACTTCTCGATGTTGCGGATCGAATTGTTGATGCCCGCCTGGTTGCCCGCAAGGATGTCGTCCACACGGGTCACGGCGGTATCGAGCTTGGTCATCAGCGACTGCGCACGGTCGATGATGCTCTGCACCGTCGAGGCATCGGCATAGATGATCGGAGCGCCTTCACCGCCCCAGGCCTGCGTCAGTTCCGGCGCGTCGGGCCGGCCGCTGATGAGCTGGATGAACGGTACGCCGGTAAAACCCTGGCTCTGTATCTGGGCGCGCGTATCGACGCGAACGGGAGTAGCCGCGCCAACCGTGATCCGGGCAACGATCTGCGTCGGATCATCGGGCGCAAGTCCCATGTCTTCCACGGAGCCGACCTTGATACCGTTGAACAGCACCGGCGCACCGACGCCAAGACCGGTCACCTCGTCCGCGAACACGACACGGTAGGTCTGCTCCGGTCCGCCTTCTCCGAACCGGGAATACCAGTAGGTGAACGCAATCAGGGCAAACAGTGTGCCCAGCGTGAACAGGCCGACAATGAAGGGACTCGCGCGGGTTTCCATTACACAGGAACCTTGTCTTGTTCGGCCATCTGCACCTGAACCGTCTGGGCGCGATTGCCATGGAAATAGGACTGCACCCAAGGATCATCGTAAGCCAGGATCGTGTCGATATCACCATCGACCATGACCTTCCTCCCGCCCAGCACGGCAATGCGCGTGCAGGCGCGATAAAGGCTTCCAAGGTCATGGGTTACCATGAACACGCTCAGACCCAAAGTTTCCTTGAGACTTGTTATCAGTTCGTCAAATTCCGCCGCGCCGACCGGATCAAGGCCCGAAGTCGGCTCGTCGAGGAACAGAATGTCCGGATTGAGCGCCAGCGCGCGGGCCAATGCGGCGCGCTTGATCATGCCGCCGGACAATTCGGAAGGAAACTTCCTGCCCGCGTTCGACGCAAGGCCAACCATCGACAGGGTCAGTTCCGCCAGTTCATCCATCAGTTCCTGGGATATGTCCATGTGCTCGCGCATCGGCACCTGGACGTTCTCCTTCACGGTAAGCGACGAGAACAGCGCCCCATGCTGGAACAGCACGCCCCAGCGGCGCTCAACCTTGCGCCGGGCCGACAGGCTCAGCTTGTCGATATCGCGCCCGAAGTAGCGAATCCGCCCGGCCCGGCGTGGCAGCAGACCGATCAGAGCGCGCATCAGCACCGACTTGCCGGTACCCGACGGGCCGACAACGCCCAGGATTTCGCTGCGCTTGAGCTGAATATCGAGGTTCTCGATGATATTCGTCGGCCCGAAGCCAACTGTCAGACCTTCCGCCTCCAGCAGGTATCCGGTCGTCTTGATCGCGCGTGGATTGATCGCCATGGCCCGCTCCTACCCATCAACCATGGCGTAATAGAGGACAAAAAGTCCGTCGATCACGATCACAAGGAAAATGGATTTCACCACCGAAGCCGTGGTGTGCTTGCCAAGCGAATCCGTGGAACCCTCGACCTGCAAGCCTTCCAGCACCGCCACCAGACCGATGACGATGGCCATGAACGGCGCCTTGAGGATACCACGGGTGAAATTGATCAGGTCAACCTGATCGCGCAGCTGTTCGATGAACAGGTCGATCGGCACCCCGCCATAGAAAAACGAAACCATGGCTGCCGCAGTCAGCGCCGAAAGGTTGCCGATAAAGGTCAGCAACGGCACGGCGATGACCAGCGCCGTCAGCCGCGGCACGATGATCACCTCGATGGGATCGAGCGCCAGCGTGCGCACGGCATCGATTTCCTCACGCATTTTCATGGCGCCGACTTCGGCGGTGAAGGCGCTGCCGGAACGGCCCGCGACCATGATCGCGGTCAGCAGCACGCCGAGTTCGCGCAGGATGACGATACCGACGAAATTCACGGCCAGTTGCTCGGCGCCGAAGTCACGCAACTGGTAGATCGCCTGCTGGGAGACGATGGCGCCGATAACGAAAGTGATCAGCGCGACGATCGGAATGGCCCGCACGCCCGTCTGTTCAAGATGATACAGGATCGGCGTGAAGCGCAGCATCGAGGGCTTGCGGATCATTGAAACGCCGATAGCGGCCATGGAACCGATCAGCTCGGTCAGGCGCTTCAGGTCGACGGCGGAACTGATGACCGATTTGCCGGCATCCTCAACAAGCGTATAGGCCTTGGAGGGCACAGGCTCCGGCGGAAGAGCCGGGCGGTCGGATTCTGCGACTTCCTGAAGAAGAATGCGTGCCGCGCGGCCAACGGATTCAAAGCTGATGGGATGATTTGCGGCGGCGAACTTCTTCGCCGAACGATGGATCAGCCAGGCGCCCGCCACATCGATCTTCTCAAGATCAGACAGGTCGATCACCACCGGAGCGCTGGATTCCGGCATGGTGAAATTGGCGAGCGTCTTCTCGACCTCGGTCAGGTTGCGGATGATCCACGAACCGAACGGCTTGAAGCGCAGAGCATCGCTGCCCTCCTCCAACCGGTAGCCGTTATAGATCGCAACCGTTGCCACGCACATGTCCTTTCAGCAGAGCATGCCTTCCCGCAGGGCAGCTATGATAAAACCGCTTGCTACGGCCCCTTGCCCGCCTCTATCCAGTATTGGCAAGAATGGGGTAATCCGAGACAACCCTTCAGACAAGTTCCTCAAAGCCACAGGCGGAGCAAAAATGGAAATAGCGCAACCTTATCTGCTTTTTCTTGGCGATGTGCACGACCAGCTTGCCGCCAAAACGGCCCAGGGCATCGTCGACTGGCGCCGTGATTGGTGCCTCGGCCAGCTACGGCTGCCCGGCTGCAAGGCCGATTGCGGCATTCCGGACATGACGCTGGATGAAGCACACGCCAAGGGCGTCAAAACAATGGTCGTCGGCGTCGTCAATCCCGGCGGCGTGCTGCCCGATCACTGGATCGAGACCATTGTAACCGCCATCAGCCTGAAAATGGACATTGCAACTGGCCTGCATCAGCGTTTGCGCGATGTGCCGGAAATCGCCCGCGCAGCCGACGAGCACGGCGTGCAATTGCTCGACGTGCGACATTCAGCGCAGAAATTTGCCACCGGCAAGGGCACCAAGCGTCCCGGCCTGAGGTTGCTGACCGTCGGCACCGACTGCTCGGTGGGCAAGAAATACACCTCGCTCGCCCTGGAACGCGGAATGCGCGAGCGCGGTTTCAACGCCGATTTCCGCGCAACCGGCCAGACCGGCGTGTTCATCTCCGGCCGCGGCGTTGCGATCGATGCGGTGGTCGCCGACTTCATCGCCGGTGCCGCCGAATGGCTCTCGCCCGCCAACGAGGCCAATCATTGGGACGTGATCGAAGGCCAGGGATCGCTGTATCATCCAAGCTTTGCCGGCGTCAGCCTCGGTCTTCTGCACGGTAGCCAGCCCGATGCTTTCGTGGTTTGCCATGAGCCGACGCGCACCAAGATGCGCAATGTCGAGGCCCCGATTCCGGATATTTCCGATGTCATCGACATGACGATTAGCGCGGGCCGCCTGACCAACCCTGATATCAGTTGCGTCGGCCTTGCCATCAATACGCATGCGCTCGACGATGAGGCCGCGAAAAGCACCATTGCGGACCTCGGCGAAAAATATGGCCTTCCCGCCTGCGATCCGATCCGCACCGGCGTTGGCCCGATCGTCGACCGCATCAAAGAGCTGTTCTAGATGCCGGGCACATTGCGCATTGAAACCTCCGTCGAAAGCTGGCCGATAGCCGGTTCCTTCACCATTGCCCGCGGCAGCAAGACGGAAGCCGTCGTGGTGGTCGCTGAGATCTTCAACGGTGGCCACACCGGGCGTGGCGAGTGCCTGCCCTATGCGCGTTATGGCGAAAGCGTCGAGAACGTCCGTACGCAGATTGCGGAACAGGCCGATGCCATCTCGCAAGGCATGAACCGTGAGAAACTCCGCAAAACCATGCCTGCGGGGGCGGCCAGGAACGCCATCGACTGCGCCCTGTGGGATCTGGAGGCCAAACAGGCCGGAAAACGCGTCTGGGAACTGGCCGGTCAACCAGAACCGGCGGGCATCGTTACCGCCTATACGCTCAGCCTTGGCACGCCGGAAAAGATGCTGGAAGCCGCCAGGGCAGCAAGCGCACGTCCACTTCTCAAGGTGAAGCTCGGCGGCGATGGCGATGTCGAGCGCATGGCCGCCGTCCGCGAGGGCGCGCCCAATTCGCGCCTGATCATCGATGCCAACGAAGGCTGGAGCGCATCCAATCTCGAAGCCAATCTCGAAGCCTGCACAAAGGCTGGCGTGGAACTGATCGAGCAGCCCCTGCCCGCCGGCGACGACGAAGCCCTTCGCGATATCGCGGGCGCCGATGTGCTGGTTTGCGCCGACGAAAGCGCGCACGATACATCCACCCTTGCCGATCTTGCCGGGAAATACACCGCAATCAACATCAAGCTCGACAAGACAGGTGGACTGACGGAAGCGCTGGCCCTTGCGGATGCGGCTCGTGACATGGGGTTGACGATCATGATCGGTTCCATGGTTGCCACCTCGCTTTCCATGGCGCCTGCAATGGTCGTCGCGGCACGAGCCGAATTCGCCGATCTCGACGCTCCGCTTCTGCTAGCGCGCGACCGCGAACCCGGCCTTGTCTTCGAGGGCAGCCGCATCCTGCCCCCTCAAGCCGCCCTATGGGGCTGAGGCCGCGCGCCGCAATCCATACAGCGCCAGCGCACCGCCCGCGAGCGCCTGCACCGTCATCACGACATAGCTGCCCCCGGCAAATGCGTCATACAGCGGCCCGGCGGCGAAGTTGACCAGGCAGCCGCAAAGTCCGGTCAGCGTGAAGTAAAGCCCCTGCAGGCTGTTTGCGCCGCTGCTCGCCGCGTGGCCCGAGAGAAAACGCATCGCCGCAAGATGCGTCGCACCGAAGGTGAATCCGTGCAGCACCTGCAGCGGGTAGAGCGTCAGGAGCGTCGGATCGAACGCCATGCCCGTCCAGCGCACCAAGGCGCATCCCACACACAGCAGGATCAATCCATTCGTGCCAAGCCTTGCACCGATCGCGCCCGACCAGGCGAAGAGAATGATCTCCGCGACCACCCCGATGGCCCACAGCGTTCCCGCCGTGGCGCTGCCGATGCCCTGCGCCGCCCAGTGCACCGTGCCGAACACGTAGAACAGGTTATGGCTGGCAAGCACCATCGCGAGCCCACCCATCACCGCCAGATCGTATGGATTGGCGGCGGCGCGCATTGAGGCGAGGAAACCGGCCTGACGCTCCGCAAGAGCTTCCCCCCCGTCGGCTTTTGGCAGCATGAGCCCCGTCATCACAATTGCCGCTACCGCAACGGCCATCAGCCATACCGCGAAGCCCGCGCCCGTCGCCGCAAGAATTGCGCCGCCAGCCAGATTGCCGACGATGAATGTCGCGGACCCCGCCAGCCGCATGCGCCCGTAGTCGAGCGCATAAACCCGCACACCGCGCAACGCGATCGCCTCTGTCATCGGCATGACCGGATTGAGGAAGACCGCGTTGACGACCGTCACGGCGGCGGTCGTGATGAAATCACCGGTTACCGCGTAAGCCAGCGTGCTGGCCAGCACACCGGCCGCGTAAAGGATCAAAACGGCCTTGGGATTGCCGGAGCGGTCAGCGATCCACGTCATCAGCGCCGTTGCCAGAATGCGCACGCCCAGCGGCAACGCCATGATGACGCCGATCTCGAACGCGTTCAGCCCGCGCGCTTCAAGGAAAGGCGGGAAAAACGGAATGTAGACGCCGATATAGGTGAAAATCGCGCCGTAAAACGCCGCCACGCGAAGCGCATATGACCTGGATTGACTCACAACCGCGCCTCTTAGCGAAAAATCGCATCTTTCTTAGGGTGAAAACCGGAAACCGTCTGTATTGGAAAGGAGTTGATAACCTTTCATTGCGACCCTGTCGGTCAAGAATCCGTCTGATCTCGCAATTTGCGGAGAAGATGTCCAGCAAGGCAGAATGCCCATGTCCGACAATTTGCCCGCGCCGATAAGCGAGGACGAATACGCAGCGATCGAAGCAGCAGTCATGGAGACCGCGCGAGGCCGCTGGTTCCTCGCGGAATACACAAGGCGTAATCGCAATTCCGATACGAAGCTTGTGCTTGATGCCGTTTCGCGGCTCGAAGGTGCGCTGAAGAAAACGGATTCCAACTCCGCCGTCGCCGATGTCCGCCTTGATCTGATGGACATGGCCGAAGCCATTTCGCGCACACGCCGCGAAATCCGCTCTCTGCAGTCGGAAGACAAGAACGACCGTTTCCTCGATGCCACCGAAGAGCTTGATGCCGTTGTCGGTGCGACCGAAAATGCAACCAACGAAATTCTGGCCGCGGCGGAGAAGATCCAGGAAGTCGCCTGGCACGCCATGGAACGCGGCGAAGCCAAGGAAGAATGCGCCAAGATCGATGAACTGATCATCGACATCTACACCGGCTGCTCCTTCCAGGATATCACCGGTCAGCGCATCCAGAAGGTCGTCCAGGCGCTCCGCTATGTCGAAAGCCGCGTCAACGCGATGATCGATATCTGGAACCTGCGGTCCAGTGGCGATAGCGAGCCTATCGAAGAGCCAAAAGACTCGCGGCCCGATGCGCATCTGCTGAACGGCCCCGCCAAGCCGGGCACGGAAATCGAACAGGACGACATCGATAGCCTGATGGCGCATGCCGGTCCCGACATGGCCGAGCATGAGCCCAACATTGTCGACCCTGAAGAGGCATCGCTCGACTGGAACGATGACGACGACAGCGGCGAAGCCGGGAGCGAAACCGAAACAGCCGTCGATATCGTTGATCTCGACACAGTTGAGGACGCTTCCGAAATCATCGATATCATCGACACCGACGAAGACCCGTTTCAAGTGGAGAACGAAGAACCGGTTGAGGCCCAATCCTACGCGGACATCGATGGTCTCGACGAGGATCTGTTCGACAAGCCGGAGAAGAAATCCGCGAAAAAGCTGACACCCGATCAGACGATGGCGCTGTTCAGCTAGCGGACGTCAGGGCACGGGCAAACATCTCGGCATCGACATTGCCGCCGGACAGGATTGCCAGCACGGTCCTGCCGCGCACATCGAGCTTGCCATTCAGCAACGCCGCCAGCGACACGGCGCCCCCGGGTTCCAGAACCAGCTTCAGATTCCGGAATGCCCACGCAACTGCGGACAGGGCTTCCTCGTCGCTGACGGACAACCCGCCCGCCAGAAGACGCCAGTTGATCGCAAAGCCCGTCTCGCCGGGCGAAGGCGTCAGAAGCGCATCGCAGACCGAGCCGGACATCTGTGCGTTTGATTGCAGGATGCCGGCCTTGAGCGAACGCGCCATGTCATCGAAACCTTCCGGCTCGACGCTGTAGATACGTGCATTGGGAAACGCATCGTTGACCGCCAGAGCAACGCCCGCCGTAAGGCCGCCGCCGCCCGTGCAAACCAGCACATCGTCAAGCGCAAGTCCCGCCGCCGAGATGTCCTCCACCGCTTCAAGTCCGGCCGTCCCCTGCCCCGCGATAACAAGCGGGTCATTGAACGGATGCACCAGCACGGCGCCGGTACGCTCCTGAACACCCCGTGTAATCAGGTCGCGGTCCTCGCTCGCCCGGTCATATGGCACAATGGTTGCGCCGAGCGCGCGCGTCCCCTCGATCTTCGCTTTTGGCGCATCGGCCGGCATCACGATGGTTGCCGGAATCTCATGCAGACGCGCCGCCGCCGCTATTCCCTGCGCATGGTTGCCCGACGAACAGGCCACGACGCCGCGCGAGCGCACATTCTCCGGCATGGCGGAAATCGCGTTGAACGCGCCACGGAACTTGAAGGAACCTGTTCTTTGCAGGTTTTCCGGCTTCAGGAACACCCGCGCGCCGGTCAGTTCGTTCAGGGCAGCGCTCTCGATCAGCGGTGTGCGAACAGCCTGCCCGGCGATACGCGTCGCGGCAGCCTTCACATCAGCGGCAACAGGAACGGAGATCGGATTGTCGAAAAGCGGTATGGGATCGGTCATACCGGATCGGTTAGCACCGGGATGCTAGACCATCAATCCCATTTTACGCAGCCGAGCGTTGCACGCTGTCGCCCTGATAAGCCTTCAGATGATCCAGGAAGATTTTCGCGCACTCATCCCACGAGAATTCGAGCGCGCGCGCCCGGCAGGCTTCCCGCGACAGTTTCAATGCCTCGTGAACGCCGGCGGCCAGATCTTCCGTCAGCACGCCGACCGGAGCATCGCCGACGATATCCCGCGGCCCGGTCACCGGAAAAGCAACAACCGGAACGCCCGACGCAAGCGCCTCCATGACCACGAACCCGAGCGTGTCCGTGCGGCTGGGGAACACGAACACGTCGGCTGAGGAATAGATCGCGCCCAGTTCCTCGCCGTGCTTCACGCCGAGAAACTTCACATCGGGAAACTTGCGCTCCAGCTCGGCCTTCTGCGGTCCGTCGCCGACGACGACCTTGGTACCGGGAATGTCGAGCTTCAGAAAGCCTTCGATGTTCTTTTCAACCGCGACGCGGCCCACATACATCGAGATGGGCCCCGGAAAATCGAGCACCTTTTCCTCGCGTGGCCGGAACAGCTTGTTATCGACGCCACGCGGCCATTTCACCACCGTGCGGAACCCGCGTCCGCGCAGTTCCTCCGCCAGCGCATCCGTCGTCACCATCACCGCACGGCCGGCATTGTGAAAATTGGCAAGATAGCGGTAGGTGAGATCGACCGGCACCGGAACCCGCGCGCGCAGATACTCCGGGAACCGCGTATGGTAGCTCGTCGTGAACGGCTGACCGTTCTTTATGCACCAGCGGCGCACCGCATGACCGATCGGCCCTTCGGTTGCAATATGGACGTATTCCGGCCCGATCGCCTCGATCTTGCGGGCAATGGCGCCAGGCCGGGTCAGGGCAAGCCTGATTTCCGAATAGGTCGGCAGGGGAATGGTCGTGAAGCCTTCGTGCGAAAGCACGTGGACATCGGCGCCAAACTGGCGGGTATCCTTGCGCACATGGTCAAGGCAACGCACGACGCCGTTGACCTGCGGGTACCAGGCGTCGGTAGCAAGCAGAATCTTCATCAGGCAGCCGCCTCTTTCCGGTTCAGCGAAACGACCGTGTTGGCGCGCGCCTGCGCGCCCCAGTCGATGACCTCGATCCGCCCGTCATGGTGTTCCACCAGTGCCGTGCAGCTTTCGACCCAGTCGCCGCAATTGAGATAGTGAATACCGTCCATGTCGCGGTCCGCGACATGGTGGATGTGACCGCAAATCACGCCCTCCACCTGCTCGCGCTTTGCCGCTTCGACGACAGCGTCCTCGAATTCGCCGATGAAGTTGACCGCGTTCTTCACCTTCAGCTTCAGCCAGGCCGACAGCGACCAGTAGCCGAACCCGAGCTTTCGGCGGGCAACGTTGAAATAGGTGTTGAAAGTCAGCGCCACGACATAGGCCCAGTCACCCAGCAACGCCAGCCACTTGGCGTAACGCACCACAACATCGAACTCGTCGCCATGGATCAGCAGGTAGCGCTTGCCATCCGCCGTCTCGTGAATGGTCTGCTGAACGACTTCGATACCGCCGAAATGGGTGCCGATATAGTCGCGCAGAACCTCGTCGTGATTGCCGGGGATATAGACGATGCGCGCGCCCTTGCGCGATTGCCGCAGCAGCTTCTGGACGACATCATTATGGCTCTGCGGCCAATACCAGCCGCGCTTGAGCCGCCAGCAATCGACGATATCGCCAACCAGAAAAATCGTGTCGGCCTCATGATCCTTGAGAAAATCGAGGAACATCTCGGCTTGTGCGCCACGCGTTCCAAGATGCAGATCCGAAACGAATAGCGTCCGGTATTTGCGGTTCGCTCGCATCGTTTCCACGGATAACCTCTTTTTTTGTCAGGGCGCCATTCATGCGCGGAACGAACAAGGCTCGCCCGCGTGGCCCTCATGCCTTATGTCGTAAGGCCTTACCTCGATTCCGGTTTCATAAATATGACAATGGGCCAAACGAGGGCAATGTGTCGAATTGGCCCTGTAAAACAATGGCAGGAGGAACAAGATGGATCTGGGAATTTCCGGCCGCACGGCAATTGTCTGCGCATCAAGCCGCGGTCTGGGGCGCGCCTGCGCCGAGGCACTGGCCGAAGCCGGCTGCAAGGTGATCGTCAATGGCCTTGATGCAGAACGGCTGAAGGAAACAGCCAAAGAGATCGCGGATACCTATGGCGCTGAAGTCATACCCGTCGCGGGCGATGTCAGCCTTGCCGAAACACAGGATGCGATGATCGCGGCTGCCGGCACGGTGGATATTCTCGTCAACAACAATGCCGGGCCGCCCTTCAGCGATTTCCGCGACATCAGCCGCGAAGCCATGCTGAAGGGCTGCGTTCAGAACATGGTGACGCCCATAGAACTGATCCAGAAGGTCATCGACGGCATGGCTGAACGCGGCTTCGGGCGCATCGTCAACATCACCTCGGGCTCGGTAAAACAGCCGATCCCCGGTCTCGATCTTTCCTCGGGCGCACGCGCCGGCCTGACCGCATTTGTGGCCGGCGTCACGCCGAAATACCTCGACCGCAATGTGACCATCAACAACCTGCTGCCGGGCATGTTCGCGACCGACCGGCTGGATTCGCTGATCAGCGCCGCAATGAAAAGCACCGGCAAACCCAAGGACGAAGTCGAGGCGGAGCGGCGCGGCGCAATCCCCGCCAAGCGCTTCGGCAAACCGGAAGAGTTCGGCAAGACCTGCGCATTCCTGTGCTCGGCCTACGCCGGCTATATCGCCAACCAGAACGTGCTGATCGACGGCGGACGCTATCCCGGCTGCTGGTAAGCCGCCTGAAAAAGAAAAGCCGGTCAGAAGACCGGCTTTCCGCCCCGTTCGTCCCCTGACAGGGAAATGATTATTGCGGCATTGCGTAGACCGGGCCACCGCCGAACTTGCGCTGGAACCCGACGGAAACAATGTGGACGGTGGCATCGACGTCGGCCTGATACAGGCCTTGCGCACCGGTGAACCAGGGGTTTCCGGGTGACAGGTCAATTGTCGTGTCGAACGCGGTGATGAATGTATAGGCCGCGTTGAAGCTCCACTTGTCGTCCTTCTTGTAGGTCGTGCCGACCGACAGCCAAAGCCGGTCGTCGTCGGGCAGGCTCAGAGACCGGGAGTCGTCGCCGACCGGTGAAACCTCCCAGCCGATGCCGCCGCGAAGGGTCAGCTTGTCGTTGTATTGGTATTCACCACCGAGCGAGAAGAACCAGCCATCGTCATAGGAGAAGGGGAAGGTCGTTACGACCGCGCCTCCCGTCGTGGTGACAGGAATGATCTGAAGCCGGCTCCAGTTGGTCCATTCAACCGTGCCCAGCAGCGTGAAGGTGTCGTTTATTTTCTGGCGCAGGCTGACGGTCACGACTTCCGGCGTATCGAGGTCGGCGGAAATCGGCGTGCTCGTCGAACCGCCGCCAAGCGATTGCACCAGCGTTCCTTCAAGCGAATGCGCGATACTTGAACGGAATCCGATACCGATCTCGGTGCCCTCCGCCGGTTTCAACGTCGCGCCGAGCGTGAAGCCGACGCCTATATCGTCGCCGGACAAATTCACATTGGTGGCATTGCCGATCGCGCTGGCAGCGGCACTCGTAGCCTGCCGCGAGAATTTCGTAAGATCGAAATACTCGATCTGAATGCCCGCAGCGACCGAGATGTAATCGTTGATCTTGTAACCAACGATGGGCGTCGCGTTGAGCGAGAATATCTCGGCGTCACGGAAGTAAGCGTCACCGTTATGGTTCGCCGGCGTTCCGAGCTTGAGGCCATACGGTCCGTTGACGGTATAGCCGAGAAAAACGCTCTCGTTGTAAGCGAAGGAAAACGAGGAGGACGGCACGGCGCCAAACTTGCCGATATCGCCCGGGTCCGGCTTGGTGAGGATATCCGCTGCCGCTGTCGTATCCACCTCGGTGCTCAGAAACAGAAGCGACAGGCTTCCTTCGGAAATCGCCATCGCGTCATTGCAGGTGATCACCGACGGATTCCAGAACGCACCCTGGATCGAGTCGCCGCAGGTGGCGTTTCCGGCGAAACTGGCGCCCTGGCTGTAGGTGCTCTGCTCCCTCAGCGCAAAAGACCCGGCAAAAGCATTGTTAACAACAGTGATAGCCGCAACACTGACGGATATGGCCAGCACGGCATTTGCCGCGAGGAATTTTCTGTTCTTTGTCATGCCCTGAACTCGCTCGTATCTTCCCCAGAGATAACTTCCGGCACTGCTTTGCTTGACCACAGGCTCTTATTGATTTTCCAGAGCTTTACATCTCGGTTTTGATGCAACAATCGGAAAGAATTTGAGGTTACGTAGCGTAATCATCATTGTATGATGCAATGCAAAACATCATTTTTGTTCGAACTCTCAGAAAAATAAGCGAATTAATATTTCAAATGACCCGCGCAAGGATTCACACAGGCAATGTCAAAGATTTATCCGGAAAATCTATATTGCATCGCACAAGTCGAGATTGAGGTTTAATGGCCTTTTTTCCGGATTTGTTGCGCAAACAGCACAAGTCTAGGAGGGAAACAACAGCACGAGCCGCCAATGCGGCTCTTAAAAGCAATCACGGCTTACGGAATGATTGCGCCGCGTTCTTGAGCCGCTCCAGTGCTTTGGCCAGCGGCGGCCCGGCGCAGATGATTTCCGACTGTGGCACGATCACGCGCCGTTCGGGAGGAAACCGGGAGACGATAATCGGGTGCGCCAGGATCGCTGCGCCCTGATCCGCCGCATCTCCATCGGCGCGAAGTCCATGCCCGTCGAGGATGAGCAAGTCCGCGTCGATGGTCGCAAGGCGTTCAACGCCGATCCGGGCAAAGCCTTGCGTTTCAACGGCATTCTCAAGGCCCGCAGCCCGCATCAGCGCATCCATCATCGTGCCGCGACCGGTAACGACGCCGCGCCGCTGCAGGTAAAGCGCCTTGATCGGCCTGCCCGTGCCCTCTCCCGCGGGCTGTGAAAAGGCGTCGCGCAGTTTCCGCGCTTCGGCTTTGCCCCGCAAACCCTGCCCGATAAGCGTCCCGAAATCCTCGATCTGGTCGGCAGCTTCCGCCGGCGTGCCGGGCACGGACAATTGCTCCACATTGAGACCGGCGCGGCGCATCGCCGCTTTTGCCGGCCCGCCGGCAAACGGCCCGGCAAGGACGAGGTCCGGCTGGCGGAGGATGACGTCCTCGGCCGAGCCGCGTGTGAGTTCGAATTGCGCCGCCTTGCCGGCATAAAACGACAGCAGGCGGCGCGTGGCATTCCAGCTCAGCGCCGCGATCTGTTGCGGATCGGCCAGGGCAAGGAGCAGTTGATCGGCGCACATGTTGACCGACACGATCCGCTGCGGCGCGTCGTTTGCCGCAAGTGGAGACGGCGCCGCGAGCCATGCAGCCAGCGCAATCGCGCCAATGGCTTGCCGCAGCGAAACGGATTGCGCATGATCGCGCCACCAAAACAGCCGGCGCGAAAAACCGCCTGGCAAGTCAGTACGAATAGGAGTCCGCTGCATGAAACTCGTCCGGTTCGGTTCTAAGGGCTTCGAGCGCCCCGGCATCATCGCTGCCGACGGCACCATCCGCGACCTGTCGCATGTCGTCGCCGATATAACAGGCGCCGCACTGCGTCCGGAAGGCCTTGAACGCATTGCCCGGGTCGATCCCGACGATCTGCCGCGCGCGCCCGATGATGCCCGTCTCGGCTCATGCATCGCCATGCCCTACAACTTCGTCGCCATTGGCCTGAACTACACCGACCATGCCGAGGAAGCGGGCATGGCAATTCCGAAGGTGCCGATCATCTTCACCAAGGCGCCGACCTCGATCAGCGGCCCCTATGATGATGTGATCCTGCCGCCCGGATCGAAAAAGGGCGACTGGGAAGTCGAGCTGGGAATCGTCATCGGTTCCCCCTGCGATCAGCTGACGGAAGCAACCGCACTCGATCATGTCGCCGGTTATTGCATCTGCAACGATGTCTCCGAACGCGAATTCCAGATCGAAATGGACGGCCAGTGGGTCAAGGGAAAGAGCGCCCCGACATTCGGCCCCGTAGGCCCGTGGCTGGTCACCAAGGACGAAGTGCCCAACGTGCAGAACCTTTCCATGTATCTCGACCTCAATGGCAATCGCATGCAGGAAGGCAGCACCGCCAACATGATCTTCTCGGTGCCCTACATCGTCGCCTATGTCAGTCGCTTCATGGCGCTGATGCCAGGCGACATCATCATCACCGGCACGCCAGCCGGCGTCGGCCTCGGGATGGACCCTCAAGTCTTCTTGAAAGCCGGCGACGAAATGGTGCTGGGCGTCGAGGGATTGGGCGAACAACGCCAGAGCGTCGTCGCCCACCGCCTCGAGAAATAATACAGGGACAGGATTTAGCCGCGCGCTTCAAGGAACGACTGGGTGCCTGTCTTTGTCCAGGCGCTCAGCCTCGTTTTGGCCGCGCGGTAGGATGCGAGTGTCTTTGCGAACATCGCATCCTTCGCCGCGGCTTCGTCCAGCACCACTTCCGCCGCCTCGCGTGCGGCATCGAGCACTTCGGCGGGATAACTGCGCAGCTTGACGCCGTGCTCACTGACGAGCGTGTCCAGAGCAGCGCCATTCATCCAGTCGGCCTCCGCGACCGACAATGCGTTCTCCGCCGCGCAGGCATCGGACACGACAGCCTGAAGGTTTTCCGGCAGTTCCCCATAAGCCTTGGCGGACACGAGGCATTCGCCGGTGCCGTTGGGTTCGTGAAACCCGGGCGCGTAGTAGTACGGCGCAACACGGTAGAAACCCTGCGCCATGTCGGACCATGGGCCAAGGAACTCGGCCGCATCGACAAGGCCCGATTGCAGCGCGCCGAAGATTTCACCCGGTGGCAGAGAGACCGGCGCTCCGCCGAGCTTGCTCAGGATTGCCCCGCCAAGTCCCGGCATGCGCATCTTCAGCCCCTTGATGTCTTCCAGCGAGTTGATCTCCTTGGCGAACCAGCCGCCCATCTGCATGCCTGTATTGCCGCCCATGAACGGCTTGATACCGGCAGGCGCGTAGAGTTCGTCCCAGAGCGCCTGCCCGCCGCCATGGAGAATCCAGGCCGCGTGCTCCGGTGCGGTAAGCCCGAAGGGAATGGCGGTATAGAACACGGATGCCGGCAATTTTCCCTGCCAGAAGAAGCTCGCCGTATGCGCCATGTGCGCCGTGCCGGACTGCACCGCGTCGAACACTTCAAGCGCGGGCACGATCTCGCCTGCGGCATGAACCTTGACCGTAAGAGCGCCCGCGCTCGCGGTCGTGATCCGCTTGGCCAGCCGTTCCGCGGTGACGCCCGGCCCCGGCAGGTTCTTCGGCCACGACGTGACCATCCGCCAGGTGCGTGTGTCCTGCGCGCGAACAATCCCGGGAGTGGCAAGCACACCGGCGCCGATTGCCCCGGTGGTCAGGAGTCCGCGTCTGGTCATCGTTGTCATGGAGTCAGCCTTTCTTCCAGAGCGCATGGAAATGGTGTACCGGCCCGTGCCCCGAGCCGATACGGAGCCCGTCCGATGCGGCAAGCGCGCCGCTGAGATATGTCTTTGCAGCTGAGATCGCCGTGCTCAGATCATCGCCAAGCGCAAGCCGCGCCGCGATCGCGGATGACAGCGTGCAACCGGTGCCATGGGTGTTGCGGGTATCGATGCGCGGAGCGCTGAAAAGCCTCGGTTCGTCCTGTCCCACAAGCACATCGATCGCATCGCCATCGAGATGCCCGCCCTTGATCAGAACCGCCTTCGCTCCGGCACGCACAAGCGTCCTGCCCTGCTCAGTCATGGCATCGATGTTGTGAGCGACCGGTTCGCCGGTCAGCACGGCTGCTTCATGCAGGTTCGGCGTAATGACATCGGCGAGCGGCATCAGTTCATCGCGAATGACGCTGATCGCATCAGGCTTCAGCAGCGGGTCGCCGCTGGCAGCGACCATGACGGGATCGAGCACGACGTTGCGCGCGCCATGCGCCGAAAGCCCGGCGGCAACCGCGCGGATCGTCGCCGGATCGCTGAGCATGCCGATCTTCGTCGCATCGACCTTCAGATCGGAATAGACCGCGTCGATCTGCTTGGTGACGAACTCCGGCGGCACATCCATGACACCGGTGACGCCAAGCGTGTTCTGCGCCGTCAGCGCGGCAATCACAGAGGCACCATAGATCTGCAGCGCCGAGAAGGTTTTCAGGTCGGCCTGGATGCCGGCGCCGCCGCCTGAATCCGACCCTGCAATGGTGACCGCTATCGGGATCATGCGCGTGTACCCCTCTTGCGCAGGGATGCATCCACAAGCGCGCGAAGGGACCGCGCGGCCTGCATCGGCTCGATTTGCGATATAACGGCGGAGACGACGCAAACCCCGTCCGCGCCGGCCGCGATGACACCGGGCACACGCTCCGCCGTGATGCCCGCAATGGCGCAAACCTGCCCGGCAAAGCCACGCGCACGGATTGCGGCGATGATCTCGCGCAAGCCGTCGAGACCGACGGGCGCATCCGGATTGTCCTTGCTGGTCGTCTCGAACACGCCGCCAACGGCGAGATAGTCCACAACGTCAAGCGGGGCTGCGGCAACGTGATCAAGGTTCTTGATCGTCAGGCCTATCACGGCATCGGGCCCGAGCAGCCTGCGTGCGTCAGTTGCATGCATGTCCTCCTGACCCAGATGCACGCCGTCCGCGCCTGCGGCCAGCGCGACATCGACCCGGTCATTGACGACGAAGGGGACACCGCTTGCCGCAAGCGCCTCGCGCACCGCGCGCGCACGCGCGATGTACGCACGCGTATCGCTGGTCTTGTCACGCAGCTGGATCAATGTGGAGCCGCCTTCGGCAGCCTGCCGCGCGAGCACGGCAAGATCACGCGCGCCTGCGACCGAGGGATCGACGAGCACATAGAGGCGCAAGTCGGCACGAGATTGTTTCAAGGCATGTGCATGCGAATGGGGCATCGCCAATCCTGATTGTTTTTAAACGTCACGCGATGCGGGCGCGGCGCGCGATATCGGCGGGAGACAAGGCATACAGGGCGTCAACAAGCCGCCAGGCAAAACTGCCGGGGCCTTCGGCGCTCTGGGCCGCGTTTTCAGCCGCAATGCCGATCACGGCGGCGGCTCCGGCAGCAGCCACCAGGGCATCGTGGGTGACTGCGAGGAATGCCGCGGTTAGCGCGGAACCGGCGCACCCGGAGCCGGTCACCTGCGCCAGAAGCGGATTACCATTCGCAACCTGCGCGTGGCGGCTGCCACTGGTTGCGTAATCGGCGGCACCGGTCACAAGCACGACAGAAACCGCTTCAAGCGCCAGCCGGTCCGCCACGGACGGCTCGTACGCCTCAACCTCCGCCAGCGCGGCGGCTTCCTTCGGATTGACCCGGATGATCCACGGCTCACGCGCGAGAATTTCACGCGCAAAGGAAAGCCGTGTCGGCGAAACATCGACGAACACCGGATCCAGGACCCATGGCGTACGCGCCTCCCCGACGACATCGAGCGCACCGCTGATGGCGCTGCGCCGTTCGTTATCGAGCGTTCCCAGATTGACCAGCAACGCATCGGAGCGGGCGGCGAAGTCGGGCACCTCCTCCGGCGACACCGTCATCGAAGGCACCGCGCCCGCCGCGATAAGCAGATTCGCGCTGATCGGTTGCGCGACCGTGTTGGTGATGACGTGAACGCGGGGCTTGCGCTCGCGCAGGGTCGCGAAAGCATCGGCGGCCGCCAAAACGACTTCAGCCGGCGTCGTGGGGCTGTCATGCGTCATGGCGTAGCCCAGGCACACGGGCAAGAAGCCCGGGCGCACGAGTGATATCAAATTGGAAAAACGTATTCAGATGCGATCTCGACATCGTTCCCTCCGCCGGCACAATCCGGATCAGGTTCAATGGGTTGACGGCACTGCACCGTCTCTCAGTCGCGGAAGAGCGCGACACCCCAACGATTTTGCGCAGAACCTATGCGCAGCGCGGCCTTGTTGCAAGAGGCAACACACTTGCCCGAAGCAGCAGCTGTGTGAAACAGTCTTTCCGGTTTCGATACACGCAGTCCCGACCGGAGCAATTTAGCGATGACGCCGTTCTTCGTCCTGATCAAGTGCCATCTCGGCATGGCCTATGATGTGGCCAATGCGATCGCTGATGCGGAAATCGCCTCGGAAATCTATTCCATAGCCGGCGACCACGACCTCCTGGTCAAGTTCTATGTCGAAGCGGGCACCGATATCGGTCACTTCGTCAACGAGAAGGTCCATGCGGTGAACGGAATCAAGGACACCCGTACGATCATCACGTTCAAGGCATTCTGAAGCGAGCCTTTAACCGGAAAAATGATCAGGCGAGCGGAATAGCGCCAGCCTTGCGTTGCTTGTCGCGTTCAAGCCCGAGCTTGCGTTCGCGATAGATGACGTAGAGCCCCGACGCGACGATGACCGCAGCACCGGCAAGCGTGACCGGCGCCGGCACCTCGCCGAAAACCAGGTAACCCAACGCGACCGCCCACATGAGGCTGGTGTAGTCGAACGGCGCGATCAGAGAGGTTGGCGCATGCCGGTAGCTCTCGGTCATGAATATCTGCGCAACACCGCCGATAATGCCGATGATCACCAGCTTCGCGATTGTCAGAGGCTCGGGCAGAACCCAGCCGAAGGGCAAGGAAAGCAATCCGAGCATCGTGCTGCTGATCGCGAAGTAAAAGGTAATCGCCATTGTCGATTCGCTTTTCGTCATCGCGCGTATCTGGATCATGGCCAAGGCCGTGCAGCAGGCCCCCAGCAATGCCACGAACGCGCCCAGAAGAGCACCGTTACCGCGATCGGCCGTGCTTGAAAAAAGATGTGGGGACAACACCAGCAGAACGCCGACAAACCCGGCGATTACGGCTGTCGTGCGGTAGATACCGACCTTTTCACCCAACATTAATGGCGCCAGCAGAACGGTGACCAGTGGCGCGGCATATCCGATTGTAATCGCTTCCGAGAGCGGCAGAAGGCTCAGGGCAAAAAACGAGCTTCCCATAGCGACGCAGCCAACAACGCCACGTCTGACATGCCGAAAAGGCCAGTCTGTGTGAAGGGCAGCGCGGATGCCCGGTAGCAGGCGAACTCCGGATCGTTCGCGCCAGATGCGCCAGCAGATATAGCCAAGGATCGGCAGGATCGCGAAAAAGCTTCGCGCGAATATAACCTCTCCGGTCGGAATCGCGCTGTTGAGTGTTTTGATCAACGTCATCATTACTGTGAACAGCAATGCTGATATGACCTTGAGCGTGATGCCGAGAGGATAATTCAAGCTTTCGCCTTCCAGGAACGATCCTCACGGAATGTGAGGCACGCTCCCGGAAAGCAGCACATTACGCGATCAAGAACAACGTCGCTCCCGTCGGGTCTGCTATTCCTTACCTGGGACGATGTTGTCGGGAACCTTCAGTTCCACGCTGACCGACTCGCTCGATGAGAAGCCGCCGTTCACGTAATAGAGGCCGCCGCCAACCAGCAACGCAACCAGGATGCCGGCAACGAACCAGCCGGCACCGCTGCTGCGCGCGGCCGGCATATTCATGCGGTCATTGTTCATGCTCATCGCTTTCTCCTTTAAAACATCCGAAAAATTGCAGAGCATCCATTCACGCCCTGATGATCAAACGCTTGTAAACGCGATAGGTTGCATGTGCGGCAGGCAAGCAGTTTGAGAGAACGGAATGATCAAGCGTCCAACCCGGCGGAACGGAAATGCCGGCTGACCTGACCACATCGATATGGACCGCCCTTGCCTGCGGGGCCGTCACCCTGCTGGCCACGCCCAGGCTTGCGCGCGCGCTCGCCAACAGTGGCGTTCTCGACATTCCGGGGCCGAGATCGAACCATGCCGCAGCCGTACCGCGTGGCGGGGGCATGGCCATCGTGGTCCCCGTTGCCGTTGCCTGGGCTTGCGTGAACCTGAATTACGGTGCGGGCGCTTTTGTCTGGAGCACATGGGCAGGCTTCGTGCTGCTGATGGCTGTTTCATGGTGCGATGATCTGAGGCCGCAGCCGGTACGGCTTCGCCTCTTCGTACAAACCCTTGCTGTCGTGCTGCCCCTGGCAACGCTTCCCGCTGAATTGCGTCTGGTGCCGGATTACCTGCCGCTCATCATCGAACGCGTATGCATCGGCCTCGCCTGGATGTGGTTTCTCAATGCGATGAACTTCATGGACGGGCTGGACGGGCTCGCCACGGGGCAGTCGGTGACGGCGGCTGGCGGCGCATTCGCCATACTCGCAATTCTATCGCAAGCGCCTTTCGTTCTGGTGTCGGCCCCCGTGGCCGCGGCAATAGCGGCCTCGTCGCTTGCGTTCCTGCCGTTCAACTGGCCACCGGCCCGGGTGTTTCTCGGCGACGCGGGCTCGGTACCCATTGGCTACGGCATCGGCTGGCTGTTGTTGTTGCTGTTGCTGGCCGGGCAGCCGGCGGCGGCATTGATCCTGCCGCTTTACTTCCTGTGCGATGCGACCGGCACCCTGATTGCGCGGCTTGTACGCGGCGAGCGCATCACCCAGGCTCATTCCGATCATCTTTACCAGCGCGCGCGCCGGGCGGGAAAATCCCACACATGGGTCACGACACGCGCCCTTGCCGCCAATATCCTGCTGGCCGGGGCTGCTGTCTTTTCGCTCTACAGCCCGCTTGAAGCGTTGGCCGCGGCTGCCGTGATCATTTGCGCGTTGACCTTGGCGTTTGCCGCCTCCGCAATGTCGTCACGCAAAAAGACGTGAGCCCGCGTCCTTTTTGCCTTGTAAAGAAGTCAGTTTGGGTAATTCAGGGTCACTAAATACGGAAAAAGCGGCTCGATTTGCGGAAATTTGTATCGCCAACAAAAACACGCAGCCGGCTCCCTCATCGGGAACCCGCCAGGCAAATCGCATGTAAGCCTTTGAATTAACGTTGCGTTTGGTTATCCGGGCTATTCCTTATACCGGTGCGCAATTCGGCGGGCCACCGATGTAACCGCGTAACGCAAGGCTGCGCCGGCCGTCATGATCGATCATGTTCGCCTGAACCGGTATAATTTCCTGATTGCGGAATCGAATTCCTGGGACCGCCGTCAGCTTGCTTCCATGTTGCGCGCGGCCGGCGCGATGAACATCCAGCACGCCGGCGATGGTTCAGAGGCGCTCGAAGCTGTTGCGCAGCAGGTTCCGGACATCGCCATCATCGGCGAAAAGCTGGCGTTCCTCAGCGGACGCGAGCTTGTCAGCGCAATCCGCGATCATGAATCAAAACCCATCAACCACATGCCGATCCTGTTCATCGTGAGCAAGATCAGCCGCAAGGGGATGACGGAACTCGCCCGCCTGGGCGTGCATGAGGTTCTGTGCAAGCCGTTCTCGACCAAGACGCTGATCGACCGGATCTACTGGACACTGATGGTGCCGAGGCCATTCATCCGCATTCGCGGCTATTTCGGCCCCGAACCGCGCGGCAAGTTCTGGAAGCATGTGGTCGGCATTTCCACACGGGGCGATACCAGCCCCGACTTCCTGGAAGATCGCGCCGTTGGCGGCCCGGTTCCCGTCCACGAAACCGACGTTATCGAGCTATAGCCTCAGCACCCGCGATATGTGATCGGCACGGTATAGCTCAGCGACGACTTGCGGATCGCGGATGGGAATGCCGGATAGGGCCCGGCGCGGCGTACCAGGGACAGGGCCTCGCGATCCACGACACGCGAACCCGAACCGCGCGCAACCCCCGCAGCCGTCACCCGTCCGGCCCTGTTCAACGTGAAGCGTATGCGCGCCGTACCGCTAGCGCGCGCGCTGCGCAGGGCTGACGTACAGCGTTTTGCCCGCTGGATGCGCGCGACGACCTTGCTTGCATAACCCGATTCCGCGGCACGTCCGTCAGCCGTGCGCTCGCGCCCGCCGCTTCCCGCCTGCGCCGCACGCTGCTGCGCCCGGCTTTGCGAGCCTGCCGTATCGCTTTTGGACGAGGCCGGAGCACGGCGCTTCTCGACCGGTGCCTTGCGTTTCGCGGGCGCCTGCTCAACAGGCTCTACGGTTACCGGCGCAACCGGCTTGGCGCTTGCCGGCGTGTTCCCGCGCAACGCATCGGGCCGGGCTGCGGTGACAGCGGCGACCGGGCTTGCATCGGCTGCCTTCGCCGCTTCAGCGGCAGCCGGCACAGAAGGCGCCGGAGAAACCGCCTGCGGCGTGACAGCATCCACCGTCTCAGCCTGTGTTGGCTGAACCTGCGGCGGCGTAACGCTTTCAGCCCCTGACGAAGCCGCCGAATTGACAAGCCCGCCATTGACGATGGTCATGCCGCCGGCCCGGCGCGCAACCTGGGCCAGGTCTTCCGGCTGCGGCCAGTAGAAGCCAGCCACGCCGACATGCAGGGCAATCGAAAGCACCGCCGCCATGGCCCAATCGATCGGCCGCATGCTCACCGCGTTCATTGTACCGGCTCACCCGCTGTCCGTGAGACCAGCACGGCGACATCGCCGAACCCCGCGGCCCTGAGATCGGCGATAACGGCCACAAGCCGCTCCGCCGGCGCATCGCGGTCCGCGGCGATGCGTACAGGCATGTCCGGCGCCGTTTCCGCGATGAATGCGGCGATAGCGATGACCTCGCCGTTCCGCATCAGGCTGCCATCCGGCATGAGCGCGATAACGCCGTCATTGCTTTCGGCGGCCACCCCCTGCTGCGAGGCGGCGAGCTTTACTGCACGTTCCGACTGCGACGCGATCGTGCCGGCAACGAGAAAGAACACCAGCAGCAGGAACACGACATTGATCAGCGCGATGGTGTTCTCGGCGCGCGGACGCGGTGCGGGGACATGAATCTTCATTGCACAGCAGCCCCGCGCACCACCTGAACCTGCTCAAACCCGGCCTGCGCCAAACGGTCGAGGGCCAGTGTCAGGTCCGCAACCGAGGCTTCGACTCCGGCGGACACCGCGACACGCTGCGCGCCGCCATCGTGCAAGGTTGAAAGCCGGTCCGGCACATCGGGCGCATCAACATGCTCGCCGTTGAGCGCCAGCGCGCCGCCGGCTTCGATCTTCACGATCAGGTCCGGCAGTTCGCCGGCCGCGCTTGTGCCCGCATCGCCACCGCTGACGGCAAGCTCGCCGGCCCGCTGAAAGGTCGATGTCAGCATGAAGAACAGCAGCAGCAGGAAGATGACGTCGATCAGCGGCGTCAGGCCAAGCCTGCGCCGGAACACACCACCTTGCGCGGCGGGTTCAATTCGCATTGCGCGGACCGCCCGCCTCACCAGTGGCAACTGGAAGCACCCTGACATTGGCGGCATGCTCCGTCGGGCGGCGGGTGAACAGCGCCGTCAGCAGCGTTTCCATGGTAACGCGCTCGCTCTCGATACGCGCCTCGAACCACGACACGGCAAGCGAGGCCGGCATGGCAATGCCAAGTCCGACAGCCGTGGTCAGCAGCGCGACCCAGATGCCGCCGGCAAGAGCGGCGGGATCGACGTTGGAGCCCCCCGCCTGCAAGGCGCGAAACGCCTCGATCATGCCCAGCACCGTGCCGAACAGGCCGAGCAGCGGCGCGACCTGGGCGATGGCGTCCAGCGCCCGCAAACCGCTGCGCAGACTGGCAAGGATTTCAATGGCCACGCGCTCCACGTCTTCGCGTATGAGCGTCATGTCGCCGCCGGGCTGGCGCAATCCACGCATGCCATGGGCCAGCAGGCGGGAAACAGGCGCAACACCCTCGTGCGCGTGGGCCAGCGCTGCCGACTTGTCGCCGCTCTCCCAAATGGCCAGAGCATTGCGCGCGCGCCTGTGACGGCCCACGCCGGCACGCCAGAAATGCGCGATCTTCACGACGATCAGTGTCAGCGCCACGACGGACACAGCCAGCAGAAGTCCGACGACAGGACCGCCGGTCTCAACCAGCGAACGCAGAGGATCAAGCAGCGAAAATTCCATGCGCGAGTTCCTAAAGATCGAATGCGATATCGCCGCGCGCCGAAACGCTGAGTGCATCGAGGCAGACATCCGCTGTCAGCCCCTCGCCCGAGCACTCGGTGACATCATTGAGCAGGAGGCGGCCGACATCGCCGCATCCTTTGCCCGCGAGGTCGAACTGCCGCACGCGGCTCTTGTTGACTGGCAAGCGCCCGAAATCAAGCCGGATCAGCCCCGAGACGAGCCCATCCTTGCCGATCACCGCGACTTCGAAAACCGCGGCGCCGATTTCCGTCTCCATGCCGTTGCGGATCAGGAAGCTGACGCGGCAACCTTTCTCAACGGCCTGCGCCGCGTTGAGTTCGATCGCGAGTTTGCGTTCATCGGCGGACACCTCGCCCACCGCCAGCGACAAGGCCATGCCGCTTGCCAGAACGATCCCGGTAGTCCGCCGGATTACATCAGTCATGTCGCCTCTTGCCCGGTTTGCCTGTCAGAACAACGGCTCGTCGTAGATGCGCTGGCCGTCCATGACCAGCCCTTTGATCGCAGCGCGTCCATCCTCGCCAACGGCAACGATCACCGACAAAGCCCGCTCGCGCACCATGTCTTCCAGCTTCTTGCCCTCACCTTCGGGCACGAAATAGGATTCAATGCCATAGCGCATCCGGGCTGTTCTGGAACCGGATGCTCCATACACCGATGCGACATGGCCGGTGAGAACGGCATCGCTGTTCGCCACGGCCTGCGGCCAGTCGCGGCTCAATGAAACCGCTTTCCATTCTCCCTCGCCCGCAGGCGTTATGACCGCATTCAGCCTCTCACCTTCACGAATGTCCTCGGGCGCGTCGAACCCGGCCAGGTCGATGCGCGATATATCGTATCGCAGAATCACATAGTCGCCCCGGAACAGGCTGCGCGGGTCGATGGGGACCGTCTTGATCGTGATCTCCCTGCCATTCTTCAGAAGTGCGGCCCGATCGGAAATCATGTAGCCGGGAACCGCCATCTGGATCAGCAGGATGCCGATGCCTGCGGCAAGAATCCACCAGCGCGGCATGGCAGGACGGGATTGGGTCGCAACGCTCATTGCACGGCCTCCGCGTATTGCGCCTTGCGCAGCTTCACGCCCAGCCAGGCAAGAAAGATCACCACCGCGCCGACGGTGAAGAAGAAGAACGATGTGCCGATCAGCGTACCAACGGTCTTGAAATAGATGCCCGTCACCTCGACCGAGAACCCGAGATAGGCCACCCACAGAGCCATGCCGCGTCCGCGCTCACGTCCGACGGCAAGAACACCGAGCGACAAGGCAAGCGCAAGCACGGCATAGAGCGCGAACTGGCCGGTTGTGGGGTCATTGTCGATGAATTGCAGGTTGAACAATCCGCAGAAGGCCACCGCGTAGCCATACATAAGCGCCAGCGGCGCACTTCGGTCGATCACCGTATCACCCTGGGGCCGCGCCAGCATGATGGCCGCGCCGATTCCCGCGACAATTGCTCCGATAGTCAGCGACTGATAGGGGAAAAAATCACCGTTCCGGAGAAACGGAAGCATCACGACCCAGACGGTCGTCGCCAGCGCGATCAGATGGCGCGCACCGGTGAACCGGATCCACCACGCCAGCACCGCCATTGCGAAAACAACGAACGGGAATACCCATTGAACCTGATTTGTGTCGCTTGTCACCCATCCCGACCACAAGCAGAACAATGCGAAGGCGAGCACCCATATCGCGGAAGCACGGAAGGCGGCGGCGCATAGCGCAACGCCCAGCGCCCAGGTCAGCACCGCGTCGGGCGGATTGCCGTCGATATGATACATCTGTGCGACCAGCATGATGCTGGCGCCATAAATGCCATTGCCGACAAGTAGCGCGGCCTGCCCGAAGGGTTCGTGGTCGGTGAGATACAGCCGCACGACGATCGCATAGGACACGAACAGGGCGCCCGCGAGCATGGCAACGCGCACCAGCCTTGGGATTTCCTCCCAATTGGCGGCAACGAACGTCAGCGCCGAGAGCATCAGCAAAACGGCCCCTAGAAGGCCGAAGATATGCGGCAGGCCGAACCGGCTGCGGCGGCTCACAAGATCTGCGCGGATCGCGGCAAGTCCTTCGCCTTCGATCCAGCCGTTCTCCGCCCAGCGCGCAACGTCGCTCAGGGCCTTTTCAACATAGCGTGCCAAGGGCAACCCCTTTCAGAGCATTGTGCCGCGCGCAAATTACACATGTCGCGGCAAACGCGATACTGCCCCTCTTGCGCAGATAGCATGCCTCTTTGTCGGCATGGCGTGCTAGTGATCCGGAAAACCGGAAACGCCAGAACATGCACGCACATCGCCTCTACAAGCATCCCCCGCAGGCGCCTGTCAGCCCGATCGACGGACCGCAGGCCTGGATGCGCCTTGTCGTGTCGGTTCTGATCGGCACGGTCGGCAGCGTCGGCTTGTGGTCGGTCGTTGTCGTGATTCCTGCCGTACAGGCAGAATTTGGCACGGATCGGGCAGATGCTTCCCTGCCCTACACATTGACGATGATCGGGTTTGCGCTCGGCAATCTCTGGGTCGGCCGCGCCGTCGACGCGTTCGGCATCGTCAAGCCGCTCGCCGCGACCGCTGTCGTGCTGTGCGCGGGTTACATCTTCGCCGGGGCGTCAGGATCGATCTGGGAATTCGCGATCTGGCAGGGCCTGCTTGTCGGCGTCGGAACCGCGACCTGTTTCGGCCCGCTGGTCGCCGACCTGTCGCACTGGTTCGACCGCCGGCGCGGATTCGCGGTCGCCGCAGGCGCCACCGGAAATTACCTCGCCGGCGCTATCTGGCCGCCGATCATCCAGTTCATCATGGCGACTGCCGGATGGCGTGCGGCCTATGTCGTGATCGGCGTCACCTGCCTTGTCATGATCCTGCCGCTGATGCTGCTGCTGCGGCGCCAGTTGCCCGAGGAACACACGCCGCACGCGGTGACCGCCCGCAGTTCCGGACAGGCGAAAACGGATCTTAGCCCCGGCACAATCCAGCTCATGCTGGGCCTGGCCGGTATTGGCTGCTGCGTCGCCATGTCGATGCCGCAGGTGCATATCGTCGCCTATTGCGCCGACCTCGGTTTCGGCATCGCCAACGGTGCCCAGATGCTGTCCCTGATGCTGGCCGGCGGCGTCGTCAGCAGGCTGATCTGCGGCCTGGTGGCGGACAAGATCGGCGGCATCAAAACCCTGCTGATCTCCTCCACACTGCAGATGCTTGCGCTTGGTCTCTACATCCCGTTCAACGGGCTTGCATCGCTCTACGTGGTCTCGCTCGTTTTCGGGCTGTCGCAGGGCGGCATCGTGCCGAGCTACGCGCTGATCGTGCGTGAATTCCTGCCCGCGCGCGAAGCGGGCCGCCGTGTCGGCTTTGTCATCATGATGACCGTCATCGGCATGGCGCTGGGCGGCTGGCTGTCCGGCTGGATCTACGACCTGACCGGTTCCTACCACGCGGCCTTCATCAACGGCATCGCCTGGAACCTGCTCAACATCACCATCATGGTCATGCTTTGGATGCGCACCAGAACGCCAAGCGCACCGCGTATGGCGATGGCGTGATTGCCACCAAGCCTTGCCGGCTCGCCTGAACTTGTTGCCCCGCTGGGTACTCGCTTTCCCATGCAGGAAACGGGTCGATTGAATCCGTTCTGTCATTCAAACGCTCTCTCGCCTTTCAACCAAGGGAGAGAAGAATGCTACTGGATGAAAAAACTATCATCGTAACCGGAGCGAGCAGCGGGATCGGCGCCGCCGCAGCCAGATTATTTGCCAGAGAAGGCGCCCGCGTCATACTCGGCGCGCGGCGCGAAAGCCATCTGGCACAGATTGCCGATGAAATCCGCCGTGATGGCGGCACGGCTGAATTTCTTGCCGGCGATGTCGCCGACGCAAGCTACGCCGCAGATCTCGTCGCACTCGCCGAAAGCCGTTTCGACGGGCTCGACGCGGCCTTCAACAACGCCGGCACCATGGGCGACATGGGCGCTCTGTCCGACATGAGCGAAGCGAACTGGCGCAACGTGATCGACGTGAACCTGACAAGCGGCTTCCACGCCGCCAAGCATCAGATCCCGGCGATGAGAAAGCGCGGCGGCGGTGCGATCGTCTTCACCTCGTCCTTCGTCGGCCACACCGCCGGCTTCCCGGGCATGGCCGCCTATGCGGCGGCCAAAGCTGGATTGATCGGCCTTACCCAGGTGCTGGCGGCTGAACACGGGCCTGAAAACATCCGCGTCAATGCGCTGCTGCCCGGCGGCACGAAAACAGCCATGGCGGGCGATGATCCTGATTTTCTCGAATTCATCGCTGGCCTGCATGCACTCAAACGTCTGGCTGAACCGGAAGAGATCGCAAACGCCGCGATGTTCCTGCTATCCGGTCTTTCATCCTTCGTCACTGGCGAGGCGTTTATTGCCGATGGCGGCAACTCGATCAACAAGACCTGACAACTCAAAGGGCGGACCCGCGCTCAAGCGCGGCTGTCCGCCCGTGGGTCAGGGTGCCTTATGGTTGGCGCATATATAGCCGCCTGTCCGGCAGAGGCGCTGGCATTGCCACCTCAAGTTACTCAGACTTTTTCACGCCACGGGATGTCATTTTTATATGCACGATTGGGCGGATGTAGATATTTTACCGCCCACTGAAATAAGCGAACGAAAGAGCCGCCCCCATGTACCGCCTCATGTATATGAGCACCGCCGCACCGGAAATGACCGATGAATCCGTCGATATTCTGGTGGACAGGGCCCGCAAGAAGAACGACGCCCTGAATATCACCGGTGTCATCGGTTTCAACGGCCTGAATTTTGCCCAGATACTTGAAGGACAAAAGGAAAATATCCTGTCGCTGATGAATGAAATCCGCTCCGACAACCGCCACTCCGGCATCATTGTCACCGGAGAGCGGGAAGTGTCGAAGCGCGCCTATCCCGATTTCGGCATGCGCCGCGTCCACGGCCTCGATTTTGCGGCCGAGTGGAGCAAGATGCAGAGCGACTAGATTCGCCGCCTGCCCTTACAGCTTGCCTTCATAGGCATTCCGGAAGATTTCCAGCGCACCGTCCTTGGTCAGTTCGCGCGGGTTGCCGCCGGCCGTCGGATCGACGATGGCCATCTCGGCAATGAGATCGGCCTTGTCGTCCGGCACGCCGAGATCCTTGACCGTGTGCGGGATGGCGAGTTCCTCGCGAAGCGCCAGCACCCAGTCGAGAAAACCGGAGAAGCTCTGGTCCTTGATCTCCAGATAGCCGGCGAGACGAACGATGCGTTCCTCGATTTCGGCCCGGTTGAACTTCAGCACGTAGGGCATGAACACCGCATTCGTCAGCCCGTGGTGGGTGTCGTAAAGCGAACCCACAGGGTGCGACAGCGAGTGGATCGCACCGAGCCCCTTCTGGAATGCGACAGCGCCCATGGCAGCCGCCGACATCATGTCGGCGCGCGCATCGAGATCATTGCCGTCCTTGAAGGCGCGCGGCAGCGCATCCTTGACCAGCCGCATGCCCTCAACGCCGATACCCGCCGACATCGGGTGATAGAACGGCGAGCAATAGGCTTCCAGGCAATGGGCGAGCGCATCCATGCCGGTTCCCGCCGTGATCTTCGCCGGCATGCCTGCCGTCAGTTCCGGATCGCAGATCACGACCTTCGGCATCATCAGCGGATGAAAGATCACCTTCTTGGTGTGGGTCTCTTCATTGGTGACGACACCGGCGCGCCCGACTTCCGAGCCCGTACCCGCCGTCGTCGGCACCGCGACGACCGGCGCGATGCCGTTCGGATCGGCGCGCGTCCACCAGTCGCCGATGTCCTCGAAATCCCAGATCGGCCGCGTCTGGCCCGCCATGAAGGCAACGCACTTTGCCGCATCAAGCCCGCTGCCGCCGCCGAAGGCGACGACGCCGTCATGCCCGCCCGCCTTGAAGGCGGCAACGCCGGCCTCGATATTGGCGTCGATCGGGTTCGGCTTCACGTCGGAGAAGATCGCCCTGCCAAGCCCCGCCTTGTCCATCAGGTCAAGCGTCTTGGTGGTGATGGGCATGAGGGCAAGCCCCGCATCGGTGATCAGCAGCGGCTTGGAAATGCCGGCAGCCTTGCAGGCGTCGGCGATTTCGGAAATGCGGCCCTCACCCATACGGATGGCGGTCGGGTAGCTCCAGTTGGCAACAGGCGACATTGATTGCTCCATAAGGCGGGGAGTTTGTTTTCCAAAGCATTTCCGGGAAAAGTGAATGCCGGTTTTCCGTCCGGAAATGCGAAATCAAATTTAAACTGCGATGCGCAGGTGGAAGGACTTCGGCCGCGTCAGCACCTCGTAACCGATGCGCGAAAGGGCAGCGCCCCGGCCCGTGTCCTTGACGCCGGTCCATACAAGCGCGGGATCGAGATAGTCGCAGCGGTTCATATAAACCGTGCCGGTCTCGATCTTCTCGCCGATACGCGCTGCCGCCTCGACATCCGTGGTCCACACCGACGCCGTCAGGCCGTAAGGACTGTCGTTCATCAAGTGGATCGCTTCCGCCTCGTCCTTGACCTTCATGATGCCTACGACCGGACCGAAGCTCTCCTCTCGCATCACCGACATCTGGTGATTGACGTTGGTCAGAACCTGCGGCGCGATATAGGGCGAGCCGGGCTTGTCCATCTCGAATTTGGACGTGTCGACATGGGCTGTCGCACCGTCGCGCACCGCTTCGGCGACCTGCTGGCGCACGAAATCGGCGCCCTTGGTCTGCGCCATCGGTCCGAGCGTGGTTGCTTCCTCGAGCGGGCTGCCGAGCACGTAGCCGCGCGCCAGGTCGGCAAAGCCTTCGACGAAATCGTCATAGACCTTCTCGTCGACATAGACGCGCTCAATGCCGCAGCAGCACTGGCCGGAATTGTAATAGGCGCCGTCGACGAGGTTCTCGATGGCATGATCGAGCTTGGCGTCGGCGCGCACGTAAGCCGGGTCCTTGCCGCCGAGTTCCAGACCGAGCGAAGTAAAGGTTCCCGCAGCCGCCTTCTCGATCACCTTGCCGCCGGCAACCGAGCCGGTGAAGTTGCAATGATCGATCGCGCCCGACCCCAGCAGCGCCTCGGTCTGGGCATGGCTCAGCACGATGTTCTGGAACAGGCCAGCCGGAAGCCCGGCCTTGTCGAAGGCCATCTGGAAGCGTTCACCGACCAGCAGCGTCTGCGCCGCATGTTTCAGGATTACCGCGCTGCCGGCCATCAGCGCCGGAACGATGGTGTTCACCGCTGTGATGTAGGGATAGTTCCACGGCGCGATGACGAAAACGATACCGAGCGGATCGCGCTTCACATAGCGGCGGAAGCTGCCGCTGTCCTCGACCATCAGGGGGCTGAGCGCCTCCTCGGCGATCCCGGTCATGTAATTGACGCGGTCCGCGAAGGGGCCGAACTCGCCGCCGAAACGCACCGGACGGCCCATCTGCCAGGCCAGTTCAGGCACGACTTCATCGCTCATGGCGACCATCGCCTCGAGCATCGCCTTGCAGTAACGGCCTCGCTCGGCAATGGGCACATTGACCCATTCGGCCTGGGCTGCATTGGCGCGCTTGATGGCGGACTGGATTTCGGCGTCGCTCGCGGTCGAACGCTCGGCATAGATCGAGCCGTCAACAGGCGAAATCAGTTTCACGGTGTCTGACATGGAATGCACTCTATGGAATGAGGAATCTAGTATCTTTCGAAGCCGCGCTTGAGCTCCCAGTCGGTGACGCGGCGGTCATATTCGGCCTGCTCCCACTGCGCGGTGTGAACATAGTGGTTGACCACATCGTCACCCAACGCGTCGCGCAACATGACCGAGCCGTCAAGCTTCTCAATTGCCGCACGTAGCGTTCCGGGAATCTGCGACAGGTTCTTGCCGAAATAGGCGTCGCCCGAGAACGGGTCTTCAAGCTCCAACTCGTCTTCGACGCCCTTCAGACCGGCGGCGATAAGGGCCGCGAAGGCAAGATAGGGATTGAGATCGGCGCCGCCGACGCGGCACTCGATGCGGATCGCCTTTGAGTTCTCCCCGCACAGGCGGAAACCTGCGGTGCGGTTGTCGCGGCTCCACACGATGTTGGTGGGCGCGAAAGTACCGACCTGGAAGCGCTTGTAGGAGTTGATGTAAGGGGCAAGGAAGTAGGTGAACTCGGCAGCGTATTTGAGCTGCCCGGCGACGAACTGCTTCATCAGCTTGGACATGCCGAGCGGATCTTTCTTGTCCTGGAACAGCGACTTCTTGCCCTTGGCGTCCCACAGCGAACAGTGGACGTGGCTTGAATTGCCGGCGAGATCATAATTCCACTTCGCCATGAAGGTGACGGCCTTGCCGTTCAGCCAGGCGATCTCCTTGATCGACTGCTTCAGCAGCGAATGCCGGTCGGCCATGGCCAGCGCGTCGGCATATTCGACGTTGATCTCCTCCTGCCCCGGCCCCCACTCGCCTTTCGAATTCTCGACCGGAATGCCGGCAGCCTCCAGACCGTTGCGGATCTGGCGCATGATGCCTTCTTCCTTGGCGGTGGAGAACATCACGTAGTCCTGGATGTAGGGAGACGCCGCGGTCAGGTCGGCATAGGCCATCTCGCGGGCAAGCTCGTAGCTCTCCTCGAACAGGTAGAACTCGAGCTCGGAGGCGAGAAACGCCTTCATGTCCATCTTTTCCAGGCGCTCGACCTGCTTCTTCAGGATGGCGCGGGGAGAATGCGGCACGGGCGCGTGATGATGATGGTCGAGCACATCGGCAAGGATCGTCACCGTACCGGGCATCCACGGTGTCGGTGTAATGGTGTCGAGATCCGGCTTGATGACGAAGTCGCCGTAGCCCTTTTCCCAACTTGCCGCCTGGTAGCCGGGGACCGGCTCCATGTCGATATCATTGGCCAGCAGATAGTCGCAGCCATGAGTCTCGTCATGCGCCTTTTCGACGAAGTGGCGGGCATGGAAGCGTTTGCCGATCAGCCGCCCCTGCATGTCCACGAATGCCACGTTGACCGTGTCGATCTCACCATTGGCGACCGCTTTCTTCAGCGTGTCGAAATCCATTGCCATGATTGCCTACCGTGGTTTGTTGTTATTCCGTCTGGCCGGTGCCGCGATCAAACACCATAGAGACGGGAAACTGAACACCCGAACATCAGGATTCTTCGCAATTATACATCCGGCATGGGTGCCTTGCGGCAAAGCATGGCTGACAGGGCCTTTCACGGCAAACAACTTCCATTACGGCTGGAAAGCTGTAACCATTCCTGGCATGCCAGTTCCCGGACCCCTGCGACGTTCAGTGGCAGCCATTGCGTTGCATGTCGTGGCGGCGTTCGCCGTCTGGCCGGAGAGTTACGGCCAGGCCCAGGGAAATGGCGCGGATCTCGCGCTGGTTCTGGCCATCGACTGCTCCTATTCGGTCGACCGCAACGAATTCGATCTTCAGGTACGCGGTACGGCGCAGGCGATGATCGACCCCGAAGTGCTGGAAGCCATCTCCAACAACCGACATGGCCGCATCATGGTCTCCGTCGTGCAGTGGTCGTCAGAGGAAAGTCAGGTCTTCGCCGTCCCATGGATGCCTGTCTCCAATGCCGAAGAAGCGCTCGCGCTTGCCGCCCGCATTCGTGAGCAGAAACGTCAGACGGCGGAAGGGGCAACATCAATTTCCGGCGCCATCGGCGCCGCAATCGACGCCTTCGCGCGCTTACCGGTGCGTGCGGACCGCTATGTCATCGACATTTCCGGCGACGGCACCAATAACCGGGGCGAACGTGTCGATGATGCCCGCGACCGCACTGTCGCAGCCGGCATCACCATCAACGGCCTGACGATCCTGAACGAGATCCATTGGCTGCATCACTATTTCCGCAACCACGTCATCGGCGGACCAGGCGCTTTCGTGGAAATCGCCAATGATTACGCTGCCTACCGTGAAGCAATCCGTAAAAAAATATTACGTGAGATTCGCGGAAACTGGGTTTCCTGAAAATGTCCGATAAGCCATAGAGGCTAAGGAAATGACGAAACCGGGACGAATCTGAAGAGCATATCGATCATGCCCCGCTTGTCTGCGATCGTCATTACATTGAACGAGGCCGCGAATATCGGCGATTGCCTCGACAGTGTGGCATTTTGCAATGAACGGATCGTCCTCGACAGCGGCAGCACCGATGACACCTGCGCCATTGCGCGGCAGCACGGCGCAAGGGTCGAGCATCAGGACTGGCTCGGCTATGGCCGGCAGAAAAACGCGGCCCTTGAACTTGCAACCGGAGACTGGATGCTTTCCATTGACGCCGACGAGCGTATTCCAGCGCAACTTGCTGCCGAAATCGCTCTGGCTGTCGAAAAAGGCGCGTATGATGGCTACGAAATGCCACGTCTTTCACGATTCCTTGGCAAGCCCATGCGCTACAGTGGGTGGTATCCTGACTATCAGCTCAGATTGTTCCGTCGCGGCAAGGCCAGGTTTTCCGATGACGCGGTCCATGAACGCGTGATTCTCGATGGCACCAGGGGACGTTTGAAGACACACATCGACCATATGACAACGGGCAGCCTGGAAGCGGCGATCGGCAAGGCGGACAGATATTCGACTCTGAGCGCCGAACGGATTGCCGCGTCTGATCGCCGGGTCAGGTTCTGGGAAGGGGTAACCCACGGAGCCTGGTCGTTCATTCGCGCCTATTTCCTGAAATTGGGCTTCCTCGACGGCAAGGAAGGGTTTCTGATCGCGGTGCTGAACGCGGAAGGCAGTTACTACCGTTACATGAAAGCCTGGCTCATCCAGCGGCAGAAGCTGCGGCTCAAATCCTGACGGTTTGCGATCACGATGCTCATCTCAGTCATTATCGCAACCTACAACCGGCCCGACGCACTCGTTGCAGTGCTGAACGGTTTGCGCCGGCAGACGGACCGCGAGTTCGAAATTCTGATTGCGGATGACGGCTCCGATGTGAAAACCAGCAACGCCATCCACTCCATGCATGGCAAACTGGGCGTGCCCATCCAGCGCATATGGCAGCCGGACCGTGGCTTTCGTGCCGCCGCAATCCGAAACCGCGCGATTGCCAAGGCACAGGGCGAGTACATCATTTTCCTTGATGGCGATTGCGTACCACGACCCGAGTTCATCGCCCGCCACCGCAAGCTCGCGGAACCCGGTCACTACGTCTTCGGCCAGCGGGCGCTTCTGAGCGAGCAATACACGGATCATGTGCTCAAGACCCAGATCGATCTGTCGGCCAAATCCATTCCTTCACTGATCGCAAGCCGCCTCAGGGGGCGCATAAACCGGCTCCTGCCGTTTCTGAATGTTCCGCTTGGCCCGTTCCGCAAATTTCCCTGGTATGGATGGCAGCGGCTGCGCGGCTGCAACTTCGCGGCTTGGCGGGAAGATCTGATCCGCATCGATGGTTTCGATGGCGCCTATGTCGGATGGGGTCTCGAGGATTCCGATCTCGCGGTCCGTCTCGCCAATGCGGGCGTGCGGGCCAAGGATGGCCGGCTGTCGACGGGTGTTTTACATTTGTGGCATCCAGTCAGTGACCGCAGTGCCATGACCGAAAATCTACGGCATCTCCAGAAAGCGGTATCCACCCGGGCGATCAAGGCCGGGAAGGGGATTTCCACGCTGGTGAAAGTGACCACGCAACCGGCCGCAGCCGATACCGGCGCCTCGCTCCCCGTCGCGGCACCGGAAACTGGAAATGAAGATGATGGAAAAGAAAACGCCAGCGGATGAATCAACGAGTGCCGGGAGCGAACCGCGCGGCGATCTGACCGTGCGCACCATCGCCATGCCCGCGGACACCAATGCCAACGGCGACATCTTCGGCGGCTGGGTTCTCTCGCAGATGGACATGGCCGGCGGCATACGCGGCGTTGAGCGTGCGCAAGGGCGTGTCGCAACCGTTGCCGTCGACGCGATGACCTTCATCCGTCCGGTGCATGTCGGAGACGTACTGTGCGTCTATACCGACATCGACCGTATCGGCCGCACCTCTCTGCGCATCCACATCGAAGCCTGGGCGCGGCGGTTCAAGGAAAACGTGCGCGAGAAAGTGACGGAGGCCGCCTTCATTTTCGTGGCCATCGACGACGACGGCAATCCGCGCCCGGTACCCAAGGAATAGAGCCGGAACCTAGCGCCCCGTCCACTCCGGCTTGCGTTTGCCGAGAAAGGCATCCATGCCTTCCTTGAAGTCGGCGCTGGTGTAACATTCAACGACGAAATCGCTGCCCTCGCGCTCGCCTTTTCTGATGCGCCGGAGCGCCTCCTTGGTCGCCCGCATGGTCAGCGGCGCATGCCCGCCGAGCGTCTCGGCCATTTCGTTTGCCCGCGCCATCAACGCCGTATGGTCGCTCAGAACCTCGGAAATCAGGCCGATGGCCTGCGCATCCTCGGCGCCGATGAGCCGCGCCATCAAAATCATGTCCATGACGCGCCCGGCCCCCACCAGTGAAACCAGCCGCGCGTAATTGTTGATCGACAGGCAATTCCCCAACGTGCGCGCGATAGGAAACCCGAAGCGCGCATCGGATGTTGCGATCCTGAGATCGCAGGCAACCGCGATCCCCGCCCCGCCGCCGGTGCACGGTCCGGAAATCGCCGCGATGGTCGGCACCTTGCAGGTCTCGATCGCGGTCAGCACGCGCTCGATCTTGTCTTCGTAACCGATGGCGTCCTCCGGCGTTGAGAAGTTGCGGAACTGGGCCATGTCGGTTCCCGCCGCAAACGCCTTCTCGTCCACGCCGGTCACGATGATCGCCTTGACCGATCCGTCCGCTTTCACATTCTGACAGAGGTCGGCAATCCCCTCGTACATCGCAAAGGTCAGCGCGTTGCGGGTTTTTGGGCGGTTGAACTTCGCGGTGATAATCCCGTTTATTTCCGAGACAAGGAATTCCGCTTCGTCCTGCTGCACTGCCGCCTGGCTCATGGGTCGCCGCTCCTGAGATATCAAAACCGTGCCGGCAGCTTACATGGGTGCGGCGGCATGCCAAGCCTCCAGATGAAGGAAGCAGCTATTCGGCGGGAGCATGCGCGCCGCCATCATTGCGGCGGAACGCAGCCATAACCGAACCCTCGACAAGATGCGCCAGCCCCATACGGGCGCCAACCGCGATCGAGACAATGACGACAGGCGCCGACACAGCCATGGCGGAAACGGCGGTAATCCCCTGCCCGATTGTGCAGCCCATGGCGAAGACACCGCCGACGCCCATCAATGCCGCACCGGCCAGGTGCCGGCTCAGCTCGCGTCCGTCGTCGCAGGCTTCCCAGCGCACCTCCTTGCGCCGCCAGGCGGCAAGCGCACCGCCGACGAGCGTGCCGAAAATCAGGCCGACGCCATAATCGGGGATGGTGCCTGTGTAGGTGGCGAGCTGCATGATGGAATCCCCCACCGGCACGACGAAGGAGCCCGCCTCAAGCTGCACCGGATAGAACGAATGCTTCGCCGCCCAGGTGGTTGCCAGCCAGCCGAAAGCAATCACGCCACCAACGGCGCAACCTGTGAATATCTGCCCGCGTTTTGAACGGTAATCCCTGTCGGTAAACACCCAGAGCAGCGCGGCCGCGGTAATCGCAACGGCAACGAGCCAGCGCACATCCAGCCCCACACCATAAGACAAAAGACTGCCTATGGACTGGTCGCCGGCAGCGGACAAATCCAACGCCAGATTGTCAACGATCAGGATGCGCGCCTGACCCAGCAGCCCGCGCTGGGCGGAGAGTGCCGTCAGGCCCAGAACCAGCAGCACGACCAGCGCGCGCAGGTTTCCGCCCCCAAGCCGCACCACGGCGGTGAAGCCGCACATGCCGACAAGCGCCATGCCGAAGCCGAACATCAGTCCGCCGAGAATTGCGCCGGTCAGACCGAACTGGCTTGAAAGATAGAAGGACGAGGAAATGTCGATCAGGCCGAAATGAATCAACGCCTGCGTCGCGGCCAGCGCAACCGCGCCCGCCAGCACCCAGGTGCGCAGTCCCGTGGACTCCCTGCCATACCAGTGCTGCTCCAGCGCCGCCATGGTGCAGAAGCGGTTTGCGCGCGCAACATAACCGAGCACGATCCCCGCACCTAGCCCCAGAAACGGCAGCGCAACGTTTGCGTCGACACCGTTCATTCGTTCCCTCCTGCCCGCTCTGACGGCGGGTCATGGAGGAATGCTACGCATATGAATGCGTGAATGCAATCAGACGAAGGGGCAGGCCGCGCTCAGCCCTGCCCGGCAAGGCATCCGCGCATCTCGGCAGCCATGTTGCGCATCAGGGTGAAATAGAGATCCGGGCCATCCGCGATCGATGCGCCGAGCGGATCGAGCGTGCCGCTTTGAGCCGACGTGCCTTCGGTGACCGCCGCCAGGATTTTCGGTTCGAACTGCGGTTCGGCGAATACGCAGACGCCGCCAAGCCCGGACAGCTTCTTGCGGATTTCAGCGATCCGTTCCGCACCGGGCATCACTTCGGGGCTGACCGTAACGGAGCCGGCGGCATGCATTTCAAAGCGTGCCTCGAAATAATGATAGGCGTCGTGAAAAACGACGAAGGGCCGCTCGCGGACGGGGGCAAGCGCCTCGCCGATCTCGTCCTCAAGCCTGCTCAGCGAAACCGACAGAACATCGGCATTGGACATGTAGATTGCGGCATTGGCCGGATCCGCCTTGGCAAGCGCATCGGCAATCAACTGCACCATCGCGGCGGCATTGTGCGGATCAAGCCAGATGTGCATGTCATGCCCCTCGCCCGCATGATCGTAGTCTTCGTGATCATGATCTTCTCCGGCGGCATGGTCTTCGCCATCCCCATGCTCGTGGGCCTCGAAGGCACCGCCTTCACGCAGCTCAAGCAGTTTCACGCCGTCAGCCTGGGAGAGTGTCACCACCTCCGCATCGCGCCCGAGCGTTTCCAGCGGCTTTTCCAGGAAAGCTTCCAGATCGTGCCCGACCCAGAAGACGAGCTTTGCATGCTCCAGCATGCGCGCCTGCGAGGGCTTCAGCGAATAAGTGTGCGGCGAACCTGCGCCATCGACGATCAGGCCCGGAACGCCGGTTCCTTTCATCACTCCGGCAACCAGAGAATGAACGGGCTTGATCGAGGCCACGACACCATCCATGGCCTCTGCCGGTGAAAGACCCGCAATACCCAACAACCCGGCGGCTGCCAGCGCCAAACCTCGAATACGCATTCCTTGCTCCAATCTTGATATGTAATATCATTACATTGCGTAACGGTATAACATATGAAACAAATCACGCAAGCCGGAATCAGAAGGGCCATTCGCCGAACATGGATCAGTCCGCCACACCCCCCAGAGCAGTGCAGCCGCTCGCATCCCTGACCAATGCCGGCGTCAGCCGCTCCGGGCGCTGGCTTGTGCGCGGTGTTTCGCTGACCGTTCAGCCCGGCGAAATCGTCACGCTCATCGGCCCCAATGGTTCGGGCAAGTCGACATCGGTGAAGCTGGCGCTCGGCATCCTCGACCCGACCGAAGGCAATGCCAGCCGCCGGAAAGGCCTCAGGGTCGGCTACGTGCCGCAGAAGCTTGCCATCGACTGGACGCTGCCGCTGACCGTTTCCCGTTTCTTGCGCCTGACCGGACCGGTCAGGGAAGACGAGGCCAAGGCAGCCCTTGCCGAAACGGGCATCGCTCATCTTCAGGCATCGGAACTGCGCAACCTGTCCGGCGGCGAATTCCAGCGCGCCATGCTGGCGCGCGCGATCCTGCGCAAGCCGGACCTGCTGGTTCTGGACGAGCCGGTGCAGGGCGTCGACTTCAACGGCGAAACCGCGCTCTACGAGCTGATCTCGAAAATCCGGGACCGCCTCGGCTGCGGCATCCTCATGGTGTCGCACGATCTGCACGTGGTCATGGCGGCAACCGACAAGGTCATTTGCCTCAACGGCCATGTCTGCTGCGAAGGCGCGCCTCACAGCGTTGCTGAAGACCCCGCCTACCGGCAACTCTTCGGCGAACGCGCGAGCACACTTGCCATCTATCAGCACCACCACGATCACACCCACCTGCCGGATGGGCGCGTGCGCCATGCCGACGGCACCATCACCGACGACTGCCACCCCGGCGACGGGCATCACCACCACGGCCACAAAGGCCACGAGAAACACGACCATGCTTGAGAGCTTCTTCGTACGCGCGCTAATTGCGGGCACCGGTGTCGCCGCCGTTGCGGGACCGCTCGGCTGTTTCATCGTCTGGCGCAGGCTCGCCTATTTCGGCGACACGCTGTCCCATGCCGCCCTGCTCGGCGTTGCGTTGGCGCTGCTGATGGAAATCAACATCACGCTTTCGGTGTTCACCGTCGCAACGCTGGTCGCACTGGCGCTGATGGCATTGCAGCGGCGTGCCTCGCTCTCCGCCGACGCGCTGCTCGGACTGCTCGCCCATTCCTCCCTTGCCATAGGCCTCGTCTGCCTGGCCTTCATGACATGGGTGCGCATGGATTTGATGGGCCTGTTGTTCGGCGACATCCTCGCCGTTTCAAAGACGGACATTGCAATCATCTATGCCGGCGGCGCGGCGGTTCTGGTGGTTCTGGCGCTGATCTGGAAACCGCTCTTTGCCGCTACCGTCAGTCCGGAACTGGCCCGCGCCGAAGGCATGAACCCGGCCCGCGCCGACCTGCTCTTCATGCTGCTGCTGGCCGGAACGATTGCTATTGCCATGAAGATCGTCGGCGTACTGCTGATCACGGCGCTGATGCTGATCCCCGCCGCAGCCGCGCGCCGCTTTGCCGCAACACCGGAACGCATGGCCGTCATGGCGGCAGCGGCCGGAATACTCGCGGTCGTCGCGGGGCTCTTCGCCTCGCTTGAATGGGACACACCGTCCGGCCCTTCCATCGTCGTGGCGGCCATGGCGCTGTTCCTGCTCAGCCTTGCGCCAATCCCCGCAACCCAACGGAACTGATGCCATGCCCGCGCACCATCACGACAACTCCGATCTGACGAAAAATCAGGCGCTGGTCTACGACACGCTCAATGCCGCCGATGGTCCCCTGAGCGCCTACACCATCCTCGATCAGTTGCGCGAGGCAGGCTTCCGGGCGCCGCTTCAGGTCTACCGCGCGCTGGAGCGGCTTCAGGCGCTCGGTCTCGTGCACCGGCTCGAAAGCCTCAACGCCTTCGTCGCATGCAGCCACCCTTCGTGCGAGGAGGACGGCACCGTCGCTTTCGCCATCTGCGAAACCTGCGGACGCGTGTTCGAGTTCACCGACGCGGAGCTGAAATCCCGCCTCGGCGCCTGGGCGAAGACGACCGGCTTCCGCCCGCAGAAGACGACCATCGAGATGCGCGGCATCTGCGCCGAATGCAAAGCCGCATGACACCCGTTAACCGAAGGACGCGTCCATGATCAGAATAGCTTCAGTCCTCGCCCTGACCGCAATGCTGATGCTCCCGGCGACGGCGCGTGCGCAGGATGCAGACGGCCCTGCCCTGATCACCGTGACCGGCAAGATCGGAACGCCGAATCGAGGCGGCCTCGATCCTTTCATGGATGCCTATTTCAATTTCCAGCAGAAGGATTTCGGCAAGGCGCGCACGTTCACCTTCGCCGAACTCAAGGCCCTGCCGCAGCGCACCGTCACCGCCAACGCCGAAGGCTGGCCGGGCCCGGTTATGGCAACGGGTCCGTTGCTTAAAGACGTCATGTCCGCCGCCGGCGTGAACGAGGACGCCACCGTCGCCTTCACCGCGATCGATGGCTACACGGTCGAACTGGACAAGGCGGCGCGCGCCGAACAGCCGTGGATACTGGCCATCGAGGCCGGCAGGAAACCGCTTCCGCTCGGCGGACGCGGCCCCGCATGGCTACTGCATGCAACCGGTGGCGCAGCCGTCCCAAGCGATGAGGAAGCGCGCTGGGTCTGGTCGATTATCCTGGTCGAGGCGAAGTAATATTCGGCTGTTACAGCCAGACCAGCGCGAGCGTGATCGCCGGAAACATGACGAGGACCGCGACGCGGACCATGTCGCTGATCAGGAATGGCACGGTCCCGGCATAGGTCGCGCGCAGCGGCACGTCTTCGGCCATCGAATTGATGATGAAAAGGTTCATGCCGACCGGCGGCGTGATTAGCCCGACCTCGACCACGATCAGCACGAGAATGCCGAACCACAGTGCGAAATCCTCTGCTCCCATGCCGAAATCGAGCTGCGAAACGACGGGGAAGAAGATCGGCACCGTCAGCAGGATCATGGACAGCGAATCCATGAAGCAGCCGAGAACGAGGTAAAGCAGCAGGATCGCCAGCAGCACGGTGAGCGGCGAGAAGCCCTGGCTCAGAACCCAGCCAGCCGCCTCCTGCGGCAGTTGCGCGAAAGCGAGAAACGCGTTGAACGCGGCAGCCCCCAGCACGATGAAGAAAATCATCGCGGAAGAGTTCGCCGTCTGCAGCAGCGACGCCGCCATCTTCCGGCGCGTCAGGCCACCATTCAGCAAGGCGATCAGGCCGGTTCCCGCAGCGCCGACCGCGGCGCCTTCGGTCGGTGTGAAAACGCCGAGATAGATCCCTCCGACAACGGCTGCGAATACCAGCAGCACGGGCCAGATGCCGAGCAGCGCATGAAACCGCGCGCGATAGGGCAAGGGGTCGCATGTGCCGGCGCTCTCGGGCTTCAACCGGACATAAATCGCGATCGCCAGCATGTATCCGGCGGCCGCCAGAATGCCTGGCACGATGGCCGCGACGAACAGCTTGGCGATGTTCTGCTCGGCCAGGATGGCATAGATGACGAGTACGATGGACGGTGGGATCAGGATGCCAAGCGTACCGCCGGCCGCCAGCGCCCCCGACGACAATCCGCCGGAGTATCCTGACCTGCGCAGCTCGGGCAGCGCCACCTGCCCCATTGTGGCGGCTGTTGCCAGCGATGAGCCGCAGATCGCGCCGAACCCGGCGCAGGCGCCGACAGCGGCCATGGCCATGCCGCCCTTGCGGTGGCCGAGCCATGCCTGCGCAGCCGCGAACAGCGCCTTCGACAGACCGCCATGGGTGGCGAACTGGCCCATCAGCAGGAACAGCGGAACGATCCCGAGCGAATAGTTCGAGAACGTGTCATAGGGCAGCGACTTCATCTGCGACATGACCGCGATCCACGACCCGTTGACGAGAACGGAGCCGCCGATGCCGGTTACCAGCATGGCAAGGCCGATCGGCATCCTGAAAGCGATCAGCACCATCAGGAAGGGGAACGACCAGATCGCGATTTCAAGCTTGGTCATCGTATGCCCCGGTCACGTTCCGGCGCGGCGCATCAGCGCCTCTTCGGCACTGCGGATCACCGTGAACGCGGAAACGAGCACGAAGGCAGCCGCCAGCGGAACGCAGAGCGCATAGCCCCACCACACCGGCAATCCCAGAATATAGGTGGTTTCCTTGTACTGCATCTTGTCGAGCATGCCGGCCCACAGCCGCCACGCGATGAAGGCGCTTGCCGCCGTCATCAGCAGGTTGTGAAATATCGACAGCGCCGCATCGCGGCGGCGTCCCAGCAGCGGCGCGAGTATATCGACCGACACATGCCCGCGCTCAAGCTGGCACCAGGGCAGAAAGCAGAAAACGGCAAACGCGGTGCCTGCCGCCACAAGCTCGAAATCGCCCGGAACCGGCCTCAGCCCAAGCGGGATCAGCGCACGCCCAGTGATGCTGACAATGACCAGCAGCATGAGCACGACGAGCACAACACCGCCCAGAAGAGCGAAGGCCCTGGAAACCGCCGTCACCGGCCCGTTGAGAATCTTCGTGAGCATCGTTCCAGGGCCTATCCTAAATGGAAAGCGGGCGGAATGACCGCCCGCTTCAATCATTTACGACGGACGAAAACGGTCCGGATTACATCGCGTTCTTTTCAAGCAGCGCGCGCGCATCGTCGACCATGGCCTGGCCGTCGAGACCGTTCGCGTTCATGTCCGCGATCCACTTGTCGACGACGGGGGCGGCGGCGTCTTTCCAGCGCTGGGTCTCCGCCTCGTCGAGCACGATGATGCTGTTGCCGGCGTCCTCGGCCTTCTTGAGGGCGATGGCATCGTATTTGTCCATAGCGCGCCCGGCGGTGGCGGCGGCTTCGACGCCCGAATTGTCATCGATGATCTTCTTCAGATCATCCGGCAGGCTGTCGTAGCTGGCCTGGTTCATGGCGAAGACGAAGGTGGCCGAATACAGCCCCCGGTCACCCGACATCGCGGTGTGATTGTGAACAAGCTCGGCCATCTTCAGCGGCAACGTGACTTCCCACGGGATCAGCGCGCCGTCGATGACGCCCTTCGACACGGCTTCGGGAACGGCGGGAACAGGCATGCCGACCGGCACCGCGCCAAGCGTTTCGAGCATCTGGGTGATGACCCGCGTGGGCCCGCGCAGCTTCATGTCCTTGATGTCTTCAAGCTTGTTGACCGGGTCCTTGGTGTGAAGCAGGCCCGCGCCATGGGTATGGACGCAGATGATCTTCAGACCGGGGAACTGATCGGCCATGTGCTTTTCGTAATATTCCTGGAACGCCTTCGATGTCGCTTCGGCATTGCCGTTGGCGACCATGAAGGGCAGCTCGAAGGCCTCCGCCTTGGGGAAGCGCCCGGGCGTGTAGCCGGGCAGCGTCCAGACGAAATCGACCGCGCCGTCGGTGACTTGCTGGATCAGTTCCGGAGGCTTTCCGCCAAGCTGCATCGACGGGTAGTGCTCGATCTTGATGCGTCCGCCGGATTCCTTTTCGATCTTCTCGATCCAGGGCTGAAGGAACTCGGCCGGAACCGATGACTTCAGCGGCAGGAACTGGTGCAGCTTGAAGGTGAATTCCTGCGCGCCGGCCGCAAACGGCGCAAGCGCAACGCCAGCCGCAACGAGGCCCGCGGCGATGTATTTTCTGATCATTTAAAATCCTCCCTCTGGAAACGGGAATTCCACACGCGGAATGATAAGGTTCCAACCGTGCGTGTTGTTTTTCTGCACCGATTTCACCTCGTGGCCCACCAATGTCAACTGCCGCGGAACATCGGATTGCATTCATGGGCAGCCCATAAAGCCAATAAAACGCGCCGTTCTAAGCGCCAACCGTCAGAAACCAGCTTCCGGTCAGGGATGGAACAAGACCAATGACAACCGCAAAGCCACATATCCTGCCTGCAATCGTCGTCTCGCAGCTTGCCGGCGGTTCGCTGTGGTTCGCGGGCAACGCCGTACTGCCGGACCTGCAGCGCAGCGGCGGCCTGCCGGAAGCAGCCCTTGGCCAGATCACGACAGCGGTCCTGCTGGGTTTTATCGCCGGCACCCTGGTCTATTCCTGGCTCGCGATCTCGGATCGTTATTCCCCGCGCAAGATATTCCTGATCAGCGCCTTGCTCGGCGCACTGATGAACGCGGCCACCTGGTTCGCGGGGCCGGATCTGTGGCCGCTCCTGATCCTGCGCTTCGCAACCGGCTTCTTCCTCGCCGGAATCTATCCCGTCGGCATGAAGATCGCCGCCGGCTGGTTCGATCGCGATCTCGGCAAGGCACTGGGCTGGCTCGTCTCGGCCCTTGTCATGGGAACCGCCCTGCCGCACCTCATCCGCGCACTGGGCCATACCCTGCCATGGCAAAGCGTCATGCTCTCCGTTTCCGTAATCGCCGCTTCCGGCGGAGTTCTCATGTACACGCTTGTGCCCGACGGGCCGCATCTGCGTTCGGGCGCGCGCTTCGACCCGGCGGCCTTCGCGACCATCTTCCGCTCTCCGGATTTCCGCGCCTCCGCCTTCGGATATTTCGGACACATGTGGGAGCTCTATGCCTTCTGGGCCTTCGTTCCCGCGTTCCTCGTCGCAGCCGGACCGCAACTGCTGGGCGGCAGCCGTGAAGTTTCGTTCTGGTCCTTCGTGGTGATTGCGGCGGGTGCAGCGGGATGCGTTGCAGGCGGCTATGCTTCACGCAGGTTCGGCAGCGCGCGCGTGGCCTTCGCCCAGCTTGGAACATCCGGCATCTGCTGCCTTCTTTCACCGCTGGCCTTCGCGTTGCCCTACCCGGCCATGCTGGCGTTCCTGGTGGTCTGGGGCATTACGGTTGCAGGGGATTCGCCTCAGTTCTCAGCCCTCAACGCGCAAAATGCGCCCCGCGATCGAGTCGGATCGGCGCTCACGATCGTGAACTGCATCGGCTTCGCCATAACGATTGTTTCAATCCAGTTGCTCAGCGCGGCAACCGCTCTTACGGGGATACAATACCTGTTCGTTCTGGTGACGCCGGGCCCGGTGCTTGGCCTGCTGGCGCTGATGCATCTCGTGCGCAAAGAGCGCGAAACCGGCGGCACGGCGTGAATAACGCGCGCATGCCGCCGGCTTGGCTCAAGCCGCCCTGGCTACCTGCTGCGTGGATTGGGTGGATGCACCCATCTCGTGCTTCATGCAGGCATTGACGTCCTGATGCAGGACCTTCAGCCGGTCGAAACCCCAGCCGAAGCCCGCGATTTCCTGCGTCGCTGCAAACAGCGACAGCGCATGCGCGTTACGTTCGCGTTGATAGCTCTCCGCCGTGCCGGTATCCAGAAACGAACGGGCCAGCCGCTCCGCGTCGAGCAGCGCATCGGTGATGCCATGGGCGGTCGCGGGATCCTTGAAGTATCCGGCATCGCCCACCAGCGCCCATCCCGGACCGGCGCAGGCGCGGATATGGCCCGGCGCGCCGAGAAAGCGGCGCAGCTTCCCGTCCGGCTCAGATGTCGCGACATGGGCCGCAAGCCCTTCGTCCCATCGGGACAGGATCGAAGCCATGCCGCCGAGAAGATCGGCGCCGAAATGCTCCATGAAGGCAAGCGGATGAACCGACGTGAAGATGCAATGCCGGCCATCGTTGGTGGGTATAACACCGGCAGCCACACGCTCGCCGAAATACCAGCGGTAGCCATCTTCTTGCACACCCGGAAAATAACCGTAGACCGTTGCCGCGCGATTTGGCGACTGGACGATCTTTTCCGCCCCGACATCCGATGCCACTTGCGACAAGCGCCCGTCGGCGCCGATCACGAGCTTCGCGTGGACGCGGTATTCGCGTCCTGACCGGTCGTGCAGGACTGCGCCGGTCACCCGGCCCGCCTCATCGAGCAGACAAGTCTCGAATCCCGTCGCCAGGCGCAATTCCGCGCCAGCCTCGGCGGCAGCCTCGATGATGACCTTGTCCAGCAGCCAGCGGCGCGGTGCTATCAGCCCCGGCACCCCGTCCATCGGCTTGACCGGGATATCGATGACCTCCGGACCGTAATGAAACCGCGTCCGGTTGACCACGGGAACCCCGGCATCGATCAACCGCTCAAGCAGACCAAGCTTGCCCAGCAGAGCCACTCCGGGGCGCATCAGCGCATGGGTGGAAAGCGTATCGCCGATTTCCGCGTCGCGCTCGGCGATCAGCACTTTCGCGCCGGCGCGCGCAAGCATCAGGGCCGTAGCCGCGCCGGCAACACGCCCGCCGACAACGACGGCGTCAAAGATTTCAGTGCCTGTATCCTGTGTCATGACACATCTCCTTCAATTCAGGCTGCAAGACGGTTGTCGAGACGGCGCACGAGGTGCCGGGCGAGCGCACGCGCATCGCGGCCCGCACCGTCGATGTGGACGGACCGGCGTGTACGCAGATACGGCAGGCCCATCACATACAGTCCGTTCCCGGCGACCCCGCCGTGGTGGCGGATGCGGCCCTTACGGTCGAACACCGGCAAATGAACCCAGCTGTGATCCGGGTTGAAACCCGTCGCCCAGATCACCGAACGGATGCCATCGGCTTCCAGCCGCGAGGACAGACGCGGCTCATCGGTAACCCGCGTCGGCGCGAACCTTTCAGCGGGAGCAACGAAGGGGCCGAACCCCTTGCCGCTGACCCATGCGTCGATGCGCTCCAGCATCCTGTTCATCTTGAGGTCCGCGGCGGCGCACATATTGGCCAACGAGCCGGAAAACAGCGCCCTTCCCGCATCGATCCCGGCAAGCCGTCCCGTTACCTCGACACCGATGTCCTGCAAGGCATTCAGGTCGAGCGTGCGGTTGGACGGATCTCCGATCAGCGGCAGCGATGGCGTACGCCGCACGCGCTCTATGTCGTCAGCCTTGGTGAAGGGTTCATCGAACAGCCGCAGCAGATGCATCCACACCAGAATGTCGGCATCGCGATAGCGGCGCGGCATACGCAGATGATTGCCCACGGCCAGCAGAACCTGCCGCCCGGACATCTGCAGCTCGCGCGCGATCTGCAAGCCGGAAGCCGATGCGCCGACAACAAGAACGCCGCCGTCCGGCAGATCGGACGGACGCTTGTATGTCAGCGGCGAAAACTGCGCGACCGATGCCGGCAACTGCGAAGCAAAGCCAGGCACCTTCGGCACCGCGCAGGCGCCGCTCGCGATCACGACATTGCCGCAGGCAATCGCGCCCTGGTCGGTCTGGACGCGATAACCTTCGCCGGCAGCGGCAACACTGACGACCCGCGTGTTTTCCATCACCGGCGCACCGATTGTCCGCGCCAGGAGATCGAACCTCGAAACCAGTTCACGTGTATGCATGAAGCCGTCGGGATCATCGCCGGGCATATCCTGCCCCGGCAGCGCGCTCATCCAGTTCGGCGTCAGAAGCCGGAGGCTGTCCCAGCGCCCGCTGCGCCAGCTTTCGCCGATCCGGCCACGCTCCACGATCACATGATCGACGCCGCGGCCGGTCAGTTCCCGGCTCATGGCAAGGCCGCATTGCCCGGCCCCGATGATGACGGTCGTTGCGCGTCTCATCGCCCTAATCCTCTGGTTTATTTCAGGAAATACCGGCGGTGCCCGATGTGGGGGAAGACGCCGCCGTGGCGGTTCAGAATTTCATCCGGGCCGCAATGACGTCAGCTGGAAGAATGCCGATGTCTCGAAAGGTGCGGGTATCCGCGACCGGCTGAATGTCGCAGGCGAAGTGCTCGCGGCAATATCTGCCGAACCCGGTAGCCTTTTTGGCGAACATCTCGAAGAACGTCTGTTTCGCCCGTGTGGCCGCAATGTTGATATGCGGTGCCATGTCTTTCACTCCTGATCGACCCGGAACCCGAAGCATCTGTCAGGCGACAGAAACCCGGACGTTCGTGGGATTGGTGATGATGTCGAAAACAGCCGAACGCCTCTGGGACTGCGCGACCACGGCCGCGATTTCTTCCTTTGTGGCATCGGCGTCGATGTCGAAATTGATGCGGATCGCGCTGAACCCGTTACGAACGTCGGGATCGATGCCGAGAACGCCGTACATGTTCATGTCGCCCTCGACAGTCGCCTTGACCGAGCGGAGCTGAATGCCGCGGTTCTGGGCGACGGACGCAATGCCTGCCGTCAAGCAGCTCGCCAGTGCCGAAAGCACCATCTCGAGCGGCGTCGCGCCGGCATCGGTCGCAGCGAACTCCCTCGGGTGGTCCGCATCGAAGGTGAAGGCCTTCGTATGCTTCTTTTCCTCGCCGAGCCCGAAGAAACCCTCGACGGTGGACCGGCTGTGCGCGCCGCCCATCCATTCGCAGCTTGCCCGCCAGGTGAACTCAGCCGCCACGGGCATTTCGCTCAAGGCTTCACGGGCGCCCAGAAGGGCTTCGACATTGACGCCGTTGTCGACGGTCTTGGTTTCGCTCTGCACGCTCATCTCAAATCTCCTGTCGGTTGGCCGGGGTGCGCCGTGTCATGCGCTGCCCGGCGGGTGAGACAGGGAGATAAGGATGCCGCCGCGTCGATGCTTGAAGATAGCTTGGAGATTTTCTGGGGATTTCTTGCGGGTTTTCGGAAATCAGATAAAATATTGATTTAAATAGATTTTTTATACAGAATAATGAAACAGGGGTCAGATCAGCGGCTTTGTGTGCGCAGCCATGACGCACGTTTTCGGCAATTTCACCCTTGATGCGCGCGTCCCGCGAGCGATCCCGCATGAACCCGCTGCATCCGTCCGGTCAACGATTTTCCGGCAGACCAGCGGGAAACGGCACATCCCTCATGACGCGTGGGAAATTCCACGCTTCCACCGCCCGGCCTCATGAGCCGCCTCGGAGAATATCTCGCGCAGGCGTTTTGCCTGCGGCAGCAGCGGCGATGAACTGTCGATCCTCGCGATCTCCTCGGCAGCGGCCTTGGCGATGTCGGCATGCGGCGGCAGATGCACCAACCAGGCCAGGAACACCTCTTCGGGACTGGGCAGTTGCGGCGCGCAGACCGTTATGACCTCACGAACAGTTTCATCGGACGCCGGGTTGCGTTTTGACCAAGCCATCCTCAGGCCTCGATTTCAAGCGGCGACAAGGGGGTCGAACAGCAGGCGAGGATGTAACCGTCCTCGATCTCGTGATCGAGAATGCCGCCATTGTGGTTCATCGAGACCTCGCCCTTGCGTTTCTTCACCTTGCAGGTGCCGCAAAGGCCAAGTTCGCAAGCAGCGGCGACGCGCACGCCGTTGGCGCGCGCGGCCTGAAGCACTGTCTGGTCCGGCAGACAGGCGCCTTCCGTTTCCGACATCGCGAAAAGGATCGGGAAGCTGTCGCCCTCGGCTCCAAGCGCGGACGTTTCGATCGCAGCCTCCACGGCTTCGTCACGCGGCTTGCCGAAGCTTTCCTCATGGTACTGCGCCATGTCGAACCCGGACTGCTCCAGGATCTCGCGCACGGCACGCATGAACGGTTCAGGGCCACAGCAGAAGACTTCGCGGTCCTTGAAATCCGACACCAGCAGCGGCAGGCGCACGGCGTCGATACGCCCCTTGTAGCCGAACGATTTTTCGCTGACGGACCGTTTTTCGACGAGGAAATCGATAGACAGGCCGGGCATGCGGTGGCCGGTCAGTTCGAGCTCTTTGCGGAAAAGCACATCTTCGGGCGAGCGCGCGCAGTTGATGAAGGCGACATCGGTCCACGGTGCGCAATCGTTGAGCCAACGCAGCATCGACATCATCGGCGTCACGCCGGAACCCGCCGAGATGAACAGATATTTGCCGGCGGGATGATTGTGCAGCGAAAAGGTCCCCGTCGGACCGTAGGCGCGCACGAAGGAACCGGGCTTGAGGTTCTCGAACATCCAGCGCGTGCCGATGCTGTCGGGTTGCGCCTTCACCGTCACCGAAATCGAGAAAGGGCGCGACGGACTCGAAGCCAGCGTATAGGTCCGGTAGATCGGCGCATCCGCATCAACAGGCAGCTCAAGCGTGATGAACTGCCCCGGCCGGTAGCGGAACCAGGTCTGGTTGTCGGAGCGGAAGGCAAACGTCTTGACGCCGTCGGCCTCATCGGAGATGGCAATAACCTCCAGCGACTGCAACTCGTCGTTCCACGGCTCCATCTCGTCGAGATGGCGGTAAAGTCCGGGATCTGCTTCGGCGTTCATCTCGTCAATCTCCTTAAGCAACGCTCTTCAGTCGCGCACCGGCCTTGTCCGTCAGCCGCGGCTCGAGACTTGCGGCGTACCACTCGATGAACTGCATCACGCCGCCTTCGTGCATCTCGCTGTAGGGGCCGGGCTCATAGGCCGGCGACTGGATGCCGAACGCGTTCTCTTCGACGATCTGGCGGTCCTGGTCGTTGGTCTCCGTCCACACATGGATGAGGTTCTTGAGGTCGTAATCGACGTCTTCCATCGCATCCTTGTGGACGAGCCATTTGGTCGTGACCGCCGTCTCGGTCGCGCTGATCGGCAGCACGCGGAAAGTGACCGCGTAATCTCCCAGCACATGGTTCCACGTCGTGGGATAGTGATAGAGCAGCAGCGCGCCGATCCGGTCGGCAGTCACGCCGTCCGACAAGCGCTTCCGCACGGCGGGCTTGCCGGTCATCGTGTAGCTGACGGCATCGCGCACCAGCGGCGCCCGGCTGGTGCGGAACTGGCCGTTCGGATCGATCGTGAAGCGCGACGGCAGACCGGCTGCCTCGCACTTATCCCAGTGCGCCACCAACTCGGGATCATTGTCGACCGAATCCACGCCGGTGATGGTGGGCGCTTCCGGATAGGTCTTGCAGAGTTCGGGATGGTTCGCCGCGCAGTGATAGCACTCGCGATTGTTTTCCCAGACGAGCTTCCAGTTGCCCTTCTCGATGATGGTGCTCTCGTAGGCGACCCTTGCATCGCGAAGCCGGTGCGGCAGGAAATACGGCTCCATCGTCTCGCGGAAGGGAGCGAAGTCCTTCGGCTCGTCCGCAAGGCAGATGAAGATGTAACCGCCGGCGGTTTCGCACGCGACCGGTTTCAGGCCAAAGCCGCTCTTGTCGAAGCCTTCCGACACCTGCCGCGCGTAGACCAGCGAGCCATCGAGGTCGTAGGTCCACTGGTGATAGGGGCATACGAGGCGGGCGGTCGCGCCCTTGTGCGCGGCGCACACGCGGCTGCCACGGTGGCGGCAGGAATTGTGGAAGGCGCGGATGTTTCCGTCGCGGTCGCGCAGGACGACGATGGGATAGGCCCCCACCTGCAGCGTGAAGTAACAACCGGGTTTGGGGATTTCACAATCGTGTCCGGCGAACAGCCAATCTCGATACCAGATCAGTTCAAGATCGAGCTTGAAGAAATCGGGATCGATGTAAAACGGCTGCTGAAGGGTGAAGCCGTGCTTGCGGGCACGGATCATCTCCAGCATGCGTTGACGCGTATCCATGTCCTGCCCTCGCAGCAAGGGCTGAACCTGGTGGTCTGCAAATAAGAGGAGGGCAATGCTGCGCCATGTTATGGCGAACCCGTGCCTGCACCTCTGGATCACCCACCGTGATCAGCCGGTTTCACAATCCAAGGCTGGTTTCCGGGCTCTGAAACCGCCCCTTCTCAGGGGGCTGTCCCGACACCTTCCCGGGCTGATGACGCCCAGTGGTTGTCCGTCGGGATGTTGGTTTCACTACCGTTGCGGGGGCAGCGCCGGCCTCAAACCGGCTTCCCAATTCTCCGCCGCGAAACTCCGGTATCCGGGATTGCGAATCCGCTGTTTCGAAGCAGCACCTTGAACAAAGAGACTCAAACCACGACTCGGGCGGGTTATGTTGTCATTCCTGCGACATCGCGCGGCGCAAAGACGACAGGGGTGGAATTCGGCCGCGGATGCGGCCCGGTGTGGTACCGGGGTTCCGCTATTCGCCACCGCTCCATGTGAGCTGTCAGCCTGGGAGCAGATGCCCGACCGGAAACCTGACCTTCAACCCGAATTTTTCGGACTTCCTGGTCCCGCGCCCTCTTTCAGAGCGGGCTCAATGGATGTTTGAGAGGGGCTTAAATCGCGCTTCAATGGGTCTGTGACCCGATGCCATCCGAACTTGCGCGCGACAGATCGCAAATGATTGTCGTGCGGGCCGGAATAACGCCAAATCATTGAAAGGATTGGTGGGCGCACAAGGACTCGA
>JAGRLC010000038.1:356-11231 GCA_020441995.1 Rhodobiaceae bacterium | reverse complement strand
ACCGGTAACTCGGAAATCATTCTCGACCGCAAGGTGTCCGATAAGCGCGTCTTCCCGGCGATGGACATCACGCGTTCCGGCACCCGCAAGGAAGAGCTTCTGGTGCCTGCCGACCAGCTCAAGAAGGTCTACGTGCTGCGGCGTATCCTGACCCCGATGGGCACGGTCGACGCGATCGAGTTCCTGCTCGACAAGCTTCGCCAGACCAAGACGAACGCAGACTTCTTTGATTCCATGAACACCTGACCGCAGCGATCAATCCACTACCCAGGAACGGATCGCTTCGGTTACATCGCCGGGCTCTGATATCGGCATGGAACAGGTCTGGCCGACGCAGACTACCGCGTGAGGCTTGTCGCTGCTGTCCTTGTTGACCAGGACGACGGATGGCTCGGGAGTTTTCAGCGCCGCTGTCCTGAAGGCTGACCGCTCACGGTCGCCAGCCGCAAAGATGGACACCGTGACCGGCGCGGCAGTCATTTCAAGCGCGGTCGCCAATCCGAGATGGGCTGCCGGGCTCTGGGAGAAATGCGGGGCGAACGCCGCCACGGTATTCTCGCATCGGCTCCGCCAGCTCTCTTCCCCGGTAATCGCAGCCAGGATCGCGCAGACCTGTGCATAGGTCGCGTTGTGGTTCGGGATCGCGTCGTCCTGGGCCATGCATGTGCGCACGACGAGATCGTCCGCCTGATCGCTTGCCAGATGTAGCCGTTTTCCCGATTCGTCCACGTAATGATTTTCCAGATGGGCGATGAGGGCTGTGGCGGCCTGAAGATATTTTTCCTTGCCCGTATGGGCGTACAAGGTGAGCGCGGCATCGGCGAGATTGGCGTAGTCGGTTGCCATTGCCGGACGAACTTCGGCTTCTCCGAGGCGGGAATGGGAAATGGCTGAAACGTCATCCGCGGTCAGGATGGCGAACAGATTTTCCGCGTCCTCGAGCCAGTCCGGGCGCCCCAGCATGGTGCCGGCTACGGCCTTGGCGGTTACGGCCAGCGCATTCCAGTCGGTGAGTATCTTGTCATCTCTCGCCGGGCGGACCCTGGTGTCCTGTGTTTCTCGCAGATAGGCAATCGATTCGGCAGCGAAGCTTTTGTCGGTCTCCGCCATATGCGGGGTGAGGAGGAGATTGGGGATGGAGCGGCCCTCAAAATTACCGCCATCGGTAATGTCGTAGAGGGCGCAGAATCGCGTCGCTCTTGAGCCAAGCGCGGTCTCGACCTGCTCGGGTGTCCATACATAGAAAGCGCCTTCCTCGCCCTCGCTGTCGGCATCGAGACTTGATGCGTAGCCGGCGCCTTCAATCCACATCTCCCGGTCGAGCCAATCGATGGACTCGACGATTCGCTCACGGAACATGTCGTCGCCGGTTTCAGCCCAGGCCCTGGCCAGATGGGGGATGAGCTGCGCTGTGTCGTAAAGCATCTTTTCGAAATGCGGGACGAGCCAGCGTTCGTCGACGCTGTAGCGGCAGAAGCCGCCGCGGATATGGTCATAGATACCGCCAAGGCACATGCGGCGCAGCGTAAGGACAACGTGGTCGCGGGCGGCTTCATTGCCGGTGCGGGCATGGCGCCATAGAAAATCGAGAATCGAGGGGTTCGGGAATTTGGGTGCTTGGCCGAGACCGCCGTTTACGGGATCTGCGTTTTTCAGCAGGTGATTTGCGATGTCGCTCAAAAGCTGTGGGGAAGGCAGCGGCGAGTTATCATGAACCGGGGCGGACAGGGCATTCATCAGCGCCTTTGCGTTTTCCTCGATGCGCGGGTCGCCGTTGCGGTGGATGGCAGCCATCTGTTCGAGAACCTGCGGGAAGCCGGGGCGGCCGTGTCGCGGTTCCGGCGGGAAATAGGTTCCGCCCGAAAAGGGGCGCGCATCGCTTGTCAGGAACATGGTGAGCGGCCAGCCGCCTTGCTGGCCGAGCATGTGCAGCGCGGTCATGTAGAGCTGATCGATATCGGGGCGCTCCTCCCGGTCGACCTTGATGTTGATGAAGTGGCGGTTCATCACCTTGGCAATGGATTCGTTCTCGAAACTCTCATGCGCCATGACATGGCACCAGTGGCACGCGGCATAGCCTATGGACAGGAGAATGGGCTTGCCGGTATTGCGTGCCTCGGCAAGCGCTTCAGGGCCCCAGGGCCACCAATCCACCGGATTGGAGGCATGCTGAAGAAGGTAGGGACTGGCGGCTTTTTTCAGGCGGTTCATCGAGACGTTTCCACGAAAGTTGTTTTCCGGCTTTTGCAATAGCTAGCAGGATCGCCGGGATGGTCCATGGATAAGCACTTATGAAACATGGCGGGGATACGATTTTTGCGTTGTCGAGCGGACACGGGCGGAGCGGCGTGGCCGTGATCCGCCTCAGCGGGCCGCAGGTCCGATTCGCTCTGGAAACGATGTGCGGTGCCGTTCCCGCGCCGCGCAAGGCTTACTTGCGGGCCGTGATGAGCAGCGGCGGTGAATTGATCGATCGCGGACTGGTGCTGTTTTTCGAAGCTCCGGCAAGCTTCACCGGAGAAGATCTGGCGGAGCTGCAGGTTCACGGCGGACGGGCTGTTGTGGATGCCGTGCTGGGCAGTCTTGGAACCCTTGATGGTTTGCGGCCAGCCGAGCCCGGGGAGTTCGCCCGCAGGGCGTTCGAGAACGGGAAGCTGGATCTCTCCGCCGTCGAGGGCTTGGCGGATCTGATTGATTCGGAGACGGAAGGACAACGGCGCGCGGCACTGGCTCAGGCGGAGGGCGGGCTTGCGGAGATATATAACGCGCTTCGCAAACAGGCGCTGGAACTGCGGGCCCTGGCTGAGGCCTCGGTCGATTTCGTCGATGAGGGCGATGTTCCGGACAGCATGGTGGATAGAATCGCGGATGGCTGTGAGGGGCTTTTGGCGGCTTTGAAAAAGCTGTCCGACGGATTTCAGCGCGGCCGGCGCATTCGCGACGGGCTTGTTATCGCGGTCATAGGCAAGCCCAATGCAGGCAAATCCTCTCTGGTGAACTGGCTGGCGAACAGGGACATTGCCATTGTTTCCGATGAACCGGGAACAACCAGGGATTTGATTGAGGCACGTTTGGATATCGCCGGGGTTCCGGTTTCCGTTTTCGACACTGCAGGATTGCGCGACAACGCCGGTAGCGTCGAGGCAGAGGGCATCCGGCGCGCGCGGAGCTTGGTAGAGAGAGCCGACCTTGTGATCGAGCTTATCGATTCGGACTCGGTACAAATACAAAGCAGTGAATTGAATCTGGATAAGTCCGGGGATAAATCATCGGTTACCCACTGGCATGTGCTGTCGCGCGCGGACTTGAACGGACATGGAAATGTCAGGCTTCCGGCGATATCTACCGTAACCGGTGATGGCTTGAATGATCTGCTTGAGAGAATCGGTACTTTCGTGAAGGAGCGCGCTGCTGTAGGTGGCGAGGCGATCATGACTCACGAAAGGCACAAGATTGCTGTAGATGAGGCCATGACTGCGGTTGTCAGATGCCGTGGCCATCTCGGGGGGGATTTCTTTGAACTTGCCGCCGAAGAACTCAGGCTTGCGGGCGATGCCTTGGGACGCATCACCGGGGCAATTCATACCGAAGATATTCTGGGCGAGATTTTTTCGGCCTTTTGCATTGGCAAGTGAATTATAGAGAACAGGGTTCGAGGGTGTTTCACGTGAAACATCCTCTTGTAGAGAGGACATGGTGAGCGAATACGACGTCATCGTTGTGGGCGGAGGGCATGCCGGCGTGGAAGCCGCCGCCGCGGCTGCGCGCTTTGGCGCGCGTACCGGGCTGGTGACGCATTCCGCCTCCACAATCGGTGTCATGTCCTGCAATCCCGCCATTGGTGGTGTCGGCAAGGGTCATCTTGTTCGTGAGATCGATGCGCTGGACGGATTGATGGGCCGCGCCGCCGATATGGGCGGTATCCAGTTCCGTATTCTCAATCGGCGCAAGGGCGCCGCGGTTCATGGGCCAAGGGCCCAGGCGGACCGCAAACTCTACAAGGCGGCGGTTCAGCGGCTTGTGGCCGAACAGAGCGGGCTTTGCGTAATTGAAGGCGAGGCTGTCGGCTTTGCGTTCGATGGCAGGCGCGTCAGTGGGATTGAGCTTGCTGACGGCCGTGTCCTGCATGCAGGGGCCGTTGTGTTGACGACGGGAACTTTTCTTCGTGGCGTCATCCATATCGGCAGCGAGCGTGTCGTTGCGGGACGTGACGGTGAAGCGCCGGCGGTGCGCCTTGGCGAGGCACTGGACGGGCTCGGATTTCAGCTTGGGCGGCTCAAAACAGGCACGCCGCCGCGGCTCAACGGCCGGACGATCGATTGGAATCGCCTTGAAATTCAACCAGGCGACAATCCGCCGGTGCCGTTTTCGGAAATGACTGCGGAGATCACGAACCGGCAGATTCCGTGTCATATTACGCATACGAATTCCGGCACGCACAGGCTGATCAGCGACAATATCGATTCGGCCCCGATTTATTCCGGGCAGATTTCGGGTCAGGGTCCACGGTATTGTCCCTCGATTGAGGACAAGGTGGTCCGCTTTGCGGATCGCGAGCGGCACCAGATTTTCCTGGAGCCCGAGGGCCTCGATGACAACACCGTTTATCCGAACGGTATTTCGACCTCGATGCCGCGCGCGGTACAGGATGCTTTTGTGCGCAGTATCGCAGGTCTTGAGAAGGTTCAGATTCTCAAGCACGGATATGCCATCGAGTACGACTACGTGGATCCGCGCGAACTGGATGCCACGCTGGAAACGAAGCGCTGGCCGGGCTTGTTCCTGGCAGGACAGATCAACGGCACGACCGGATACGAAGAGGCTGCGGGCCAGGGGCTGATTGCGGGCCTGAACGCGGCGCGGGTTGCTTCCGGTCTACAGGGGCAGGTTTTCAGCCGTGTGGACAGCTATCTCGGTGTCATGATCGATGATTTGACAACACGCGGTGTCAGCGAACCGTATCGGATGTTCACGTCACGCGCCGAGTATCGTCTTGCCCTTCGCGCCGACAACGCGGACCAGAGGCTGACAGGCCTAGGGGATTCCCTGGGGATTGTGGGTTCGGAAAGGGTGAATCGATTCGCAGCCAAAATGAATCGACTTGAGGCAGGGCGTGAAAAGCTGTCCGGACTGCGCGTTTCACCCGAGGAAGTCCGTAAAGCTGGTATCGATATCAATTCCGATGGCATGCGGCGCAACGGTATGGATCTCCTGGCATATCCCGATGTCAGCATCGAAAGACTTGCAGCCGTCTGGCCGGAGTTGAACGAGATCGACGCAACCGTGCGCCCCCTGCTCGAAACCGAAGGGCATTACGCGGTTTACCTCGCCCGGCAAGATTCGGATGTGGAACGATTCCGCAAGGACGAAGCACGCCGTATTCCGCGTGATTTCGATTACAGGGCCATATCCGGGCTTTCCAACGAGATGCGGGACAAGTTCGAGCGCACCAGACCGGCCACGGTTGGTCAGGCATCGCGTATCGAAGGCGTCACGCCTGCGGCCCTGATGCTGGTTGCCGCGCATGTCCGCCGCGCCGACGCTCAATGGGAAGCCGCGGAATGAGTTCTGACCGGGCGCGGGCGGAAGAGCTGCTTGCGGACCTCGGTGTTTCACGTGAAACGCGGGACCGGCTCGAAGTTTTCGTCTCGCTCCTGGTCAAATGGCAAAAAGCCCAGAATCTGGTCGGCCCGGCAACGCTGAGGGATGTCTGGACGCGGCACATCGCCGATTCGCTGCAACTGCTGCCGTACATACAAGAAAGAACGTCGATTGCGGATATCGGTTCCGGGGCCGGTTTCCCGGGCCTTGTGCTGGCGATTGCCTTTGCGGATGCCGATCCGGCAATACGCCCGGCGGTTCATCTGATTGAGAGCAACCGCCGCAAGGCCACGTTTCTGCGGTCCGCCGCGCGGGAAACGGGCGCGCGCGCCGTTGTTCATTCAGACCGTGTCGAAACGGTCTTGTCGGGTGCGGACGAGGGTGGTGTGGCACCCGATATCATTACCGCGCGTGCGCTGGCATCGTTGCAGCAATTGTTCGAAATGACACAGGCCGCGCTTAAAAATCACGTTGTCTGCCTTTTCCACAAAGGGCGTGGGTTTGAGATGGAATTGTCGGAAGCAAGGCGCTATTGGAACTTTGAAGCCGACATCATTCCAAGCCGGGTGGCCGAAGACAGCGTTATCTTGCGCGTATCCCAGATCGCTCAGGTTTAGCTGCGCCGTACCTTTTGCGATTTTTGGGGCGGAGGGTTGCGGGAATCCCGGGTTGGCGCGTTCCCTTGGCAGGCCGACTCATGATCTGATCGGAATCCTGGCCGCAAACGATTCGGCGCCGGGCAACCGGGAGACCGGGTAATGGAAGAGTTCAGGAGCGCGTAATCATGGTGCGTATCATTGCCGTGGCGAACCAGAAGGGTGGCGTCGGGAAAACGACGACGACCATCAACCTCGGGACCGCGCTTGCGGCGACCGGCGAGCGGGTGCTGATCGTCGATCTCGATCCGCAGGGCAATGCGTCAACCGGCGTCGGCATAGACCGCAAGGCGCGTATCGGCTCGACATACGATGTGATTGTCGGCGAAAGCTCCATCGCGGATTCCGCAGTCAGGACCAAGGTCCCGGGCCTGTCTATCATTCCCTCGACACTGGATCTTCTCGGTGTCGAACAGGCGATCGCATCGAGCAAGGACCGCGCTTACCGCTTGCGCAACGCGTTGCGCAGCGACGATGGCGGCGCCAAGGCGCTTGGTTACACTTATGTCCTGATTGACTGCCCGCCGTCGCTGAACCTGCTGACGATCAACTCGCTGGCGGCGTCGGATGCGATACTGGTTCCGCTGCAATGCGAGTTTTTCGCACTTGAAGGTCTGAGCCAGCTGCTGCAGACGGTGGATCATGTGCGCGGCACCCTGAACCCCGAACTGGAAGTCCACGGCATCGTGCTGACCATGTACGACCGGCGCAACAGCTTGGCCAACCAGGTTGTCGCGGATGTGCGCGAGCACATGGGCGCCAAGGTCTACGACACGATCATTCCGCGCAATGTGCGGGTATCTGAAGCCCCGTCTTTTGGTAAGCCGGCTTTACTATACGACGTCAATTGCGCGGGCAGCCGGGCTTATATCGAGCTTGCGTCCGAAGTGATCCGGCGCGAGAAGCGGTTCAAGCGCGAGGCCGCCTGACAAGGCGCCAAGGCTATTCGATTCATCAGCGTAACAATTGCGGCCATGGCGGATGGCGGCAGAGTGCAGGAAAGCAGGGGGCAGGAAAATGGCGGCTGAAGACAAGAGCGCTTCGCGGCTTGGCCGGGGTCTGGCGGCGCTGATCGGCGACGCGGAAACAAGCGAGGTGATGGCGCTTGACCGGGCGCGGACCCAGCGGCGCTTGCCGATCGAGATGATCGTGCCGAACCCGCGCAACCCGCGCCAGGAATTCGACGAGGAGGAATTGCAGGACCTCGTCAATTCGGTGCTGGAGAAAGGTGTCGTTCAGCCGCTGCTGGTGCGCAATTCGCCGGACGGGAACGGACGTTACGAGCTGATCGCCGGCGAGCGGCGCTGGCGCGCGGCGCAGCGGGCCGGCCTGCACGAGGTGCCGTGCCTGATTCACGATGTCGACGACCGCGAGGCGCTCGAGCTTGCCATCATCGAAAATGTCCAGCGTACCGATCTCAATGCGTTGGAAGAGGCGCTTGGCTATCAGAAGCTGGTCGACGATTACAGCTACAGCCAGAACGATCTCGCCAAGGTGATCGGCAAGAGCCGCAGCCATGTGGCCAACACTCTCCGGCTCCTGAAGCTGCCGGACGATGTGCTTGGCCTTTTGCGCGCCGGCAAGCTGACGGCGGGTCATGCCCGTACGCTGATTTCGCTGCCCGACCCCTCGGCGGCAGCCAAGCGCATCGTCGAATCCGGATTGAATGTCCGCCAGGCGGAAGAGGCCGCCGGCAAGGATGCCGGCCGCCCGGCGAAGCCGCCCAAGGCGCCGGAGACCAAGAGCGCCGATACGGTGGCGCTTGAAAAGCGCTTGACCGACATGCTCGGACTGGTCGTCACCATCTATGACAAGGATGGCGCGGGCGAAGTTCGCATCCGCTACCGTGACCTGGAGCAGCTCGACAAGATCTGCGGGCTTCTGGAAGGCTGAAGCCGTCTTCGCAGCAGTGACACTGGTATTGGTTTTCCCGCTAATTGCGCCCTGCGGAACGTAATTCCGGGAAACCATATCTCGCAACTTGTCAGAAATTAATCAACAAAATCATATATTTATATGTTGGTCAGGCTATCCAGGCCAACCTGACAGCATCCGAAGGATCAACGCCTTCGGGCGGCACCCGATGCAAGACCAAGCATCAGCCGGCTGGCAAGCTCGAGCTCAAGCGCCGGGTTGAGCCGCGTTGCCGCATCGGCTGACTGGATGCGCTCAAGCGCCTGATCGATCGCTTCGCGCCGCCATTGCGTGATTTGGCGTTTGAAGGCTTGCTGGCGCTTGAAAAAGACCGGTGGCCGCATGGCGCGCATTGCGGTATCCGCCGTCGCGCCGTCCTCGACCGCGATCCGGGCCGAGCGCAACTGCAGGAAATGACGGGTCAGCGCCGCGATGATGGCGGGAACCGCTGTCCCGGCCTGGACGGACCGCCGCAGGATCGCATCGGCTGTTGCCGCATCGCCGAGCGCAACGGCATCCACGGCATCGTCCAGCAGAATGGCCGAGGCGTCGCCGCAAACCGCCAGCACGTCAGTAAGGTTTATGGTCGATTCGCCCGTGCAATAATCGCGCAGCTTGTCGAGTTCGCCACGGGTTGCCAGCCGGTCGCCGCCAATGAGCTGCAACAATGCGCTGCGGGCATCCGGTTCCATGGTCAGGCCGGCCTCGTTGCACATCGTGTCGATCAGTTTGCCGAGTTCCTGCGCGCCATCCACATAGCAGGGAAGCGCAACGGCCTTGTCGTGTTTTTCGGCCAGCTTGCGCAGCGGCGCGGATGGCTTCAGATCGCCCGCCTCGACGACGAGCGGCGCGCCGCCATCGTGATCCAGGATCGATTCGACAATGCCGGCGATCTGCTTTGCGCCGGGCCGCACGAGAATGACCTGCTGGCCGCCGAACAGCGACAGCGAGGTTGCGGCGTCGAACAGGGCGCCGGGGTCGGCTGCGCTTTCCGCATCGAAGCGTTCGATGTCGCCGCCGTGATGTTTTGCAAGTTTTTCGCTAAGCGCGCGGCAGCGCTCGCTGACAAGACCCGTGTCGGGCCCGTAAATTACGGCAAGGCGGATGGATGTATCGGGTCTGCTGAGAAAACTTTCGACGCCGCCGGCCTTGATGGCAACCATTGTCCGTTTATCGCCGGGTGGCAAACCAGGCGGCAAGCTCGGTGCGGATGGAATCGGCAACATCCACGGCTGCGCGATTCTCGGCATCGATTTCGGCACGCTCGGCCGCGAAGGTCTGATCGGTTACTTCGATGGCCGCCGACCTCTGCACGGTTCCCGTGGTCAGCGTCTGTTCCTGGCCGGCCTGTTTCAGGACGTAGGTCGCAACTATGGAAACGAAACGGCCTGTCGCGCGGTTGAGCTCGCGCTGGATCAACAGGTTTTCAACGCGCCGCGTGATGCGAAGGTCGAGCGTGTAGGCACCGCCGACACTGCCGGACGGATTGGTGCCATTGCCGAGGCGGTAAATGAGCTCGTTGCGCAGCCGCTGACCGACGCGCGTTTCCTGCGCTTCGATATCGATTTGCGCAAGCTGCGCTTCGACGTCGCTGGAAACGACCGCGCTGCCGGGCGCGCCACCGCCTTGATAGAGCGGCCGCACATCGCTGCAGCCGGCAAGAAAACCGGCGAGGCACACGGCCGCAACCACCCCCAACCGCGTGGGCGCACGAAGGAAGCCGGGCGTTTGCGCGTCAGGCGACGACATTCACGATCCTCTGCGGCACAACAATTATGCGCCGCGGCGCGGCGCCCCCCAGTGCTTTTCGCACACCCTCGAGCTCGAGAACAGCCCTTTCGATCTCTTGCGTGCCGGCATCGCGGGAAATGGTCAATTCATCGCGTTTCTTGCCGTTGACCTGAACCGGCAGGACAATGGTGTCCTGCACCAGCATCGCGGGGTCCACTTCCGGCCATTCGGTGGTTGCCAGCAGAGTATCATGGCCAAGCGCTTTCCAGCATTCCTCGGCCAGGTGCGGCACCATGGGGCCGGCCATACGGACAAGAAGCTCAACAGCTTCGCGCAGCGCCGCGTTCATGCCGGCTTGCGGATTCTCGCCGGCTTTCTGCAATGCGCCGCCGATGGTGTTGGAGAGTTCGTAGATATGGGCGACCGCGACGTTGAAGCGGAGACGCTCGATGTCCTCGCCGACTTTCGACAACGCCTTGTGGGCGGCCTTGCGGATTTCCAGTGCAGCGCCATCGAGGTTCGCTACGTCAAAGCCGCCGGCATCAAGCCCGTTCACTTCGCCGACCAGCCGCCAGATGCGTTGGACGAGACGCCAGGCGCCTTCGATGCCGGACTGTGTCCACTCGCTGTCGCGTTCGGGCGGTGTATCGGAGAGCATGAACCAGCGTGCGGTATCTACGCCGTAAGTGTCGACGATCTCTTCGGGAGAAATGACGTTGCGTTTCGACTTCGACATTTTTTCCGCCGGGCCTACGGTTACAGGAGCCCCGGTGCCGGAAACCGTTACGGCTCCGTCTTCATCACGGCTAACCTGTTCCGGGAAAAGCCAATTTCCCTTTTCGTCCTTGTAAGTTTCGTGGACGATCATGCCCTGCGTGAACAAGCCCTCGAAGGGTTCGGCGATGTCTGTATACCCACATGTCTGCATGGCGCGGGTGAAGAAGCGCGCGTAGAGCAGGTGCAGGATCGCGTG
>JAGRLC010000038.1:0-337 GCA_020441995.1 Rhodobiaceae bacterium | reverse complement strand
GATATACTGGTCGACCGGCAGCCAGTAATCGACAGCGGTGCGGTCGACCGGCGCATCGGCGCGCGGGGAGCAGAAGCGGGCGAAGTACCATGAGGAATCGACAAATGTATCCATCGTGTCGGTCTCGCGCACCGCAGGCTTGCCGCATGAGGGACAATCGACATGCTTCCAGGTCGGATGATGAGCAAGCGGATTGCCCGGCTTGTCGAAACTTGCGTCATCGGGAAGCCGGACAGGCAATTGATCCTTGGGAACCGGCACGACACCGCAGCTCTCCCAATGCATCATCGGGATCGGGCACCCCCAGTAGCGCTGACGCGAAATACCCCAGTCACGC
>JAGRLC010000159.1 GCA_020441995.1 Rhodobiaceae bacterium | reverse complement strand
CCGATCTGTCCTTCTTCACCGCCGACCCTGTCATCGCACGCGATGTGGCGCGCATCTTCAACTACATCACCGGTTATGCCGAGCCGAAAGACCTCGAGCTCATGGCCATGTCGCCGATGACCATGAAGAAGAAGCTGCTTGGCCACGTGGATCAGGAAATTCTCAACGCGCGCGCGGGCAAGCCCGCCGCGATCTGGTGCAAGATGAACTCGCTGGTCGATCCCGAGATCATCGATGCCTTCTACCGGGCGAGCGCGGAAGGGGTGAAGATCGACCTCGTGGTGCGCGGCATATGCTGCCTGCGGCCTGGCGTCGCAGGTTTGTCCGAAAACATCCGCGTCAAATCGATTATCGGACGTTTCCTTGAACACTCGCGGATCATCTGTTTTGCCAATGGCGAAGCTATGCCTTCTCTCAAGGCAATCATATACATCGGTTCAGCCGATCTGATGCCGCGCAACCTGGACAGACGGGTGGAGGTCATGGTGCCTATCCACAATCCCACTGTCCACGAACAGGTTCTCGATCAGATCATGGTTGCCAACATGCTGGACAATCAGCAAAGCTACCGGATAAACGCTGACGGGAATTCCGAGCGGATCGCCTGTGCCGAAGGGGAGGAACCCTTCAATGCGCACAAATATTTCATGACCAACCCGAGTTTGTCAGGCCGTGGCAGATCGCTTAGAAAACACTCGCCCCGTAGTCTTGCAAGCTCGGTCAGATTCTAGGCCGGCCGACCTGCTGGCCACTGGCGCGCCCGGTCGTCTCCCCGGCATCAGACCCGTCGCGGTCATCGATATCGGCTCAAACTCCGTTCGCGTTGTGGTCTATGAAGGGCTGACGCGAAGCCATACGCCGATCTTCAACGAAAAGGCGCTATGCGGCCTTGGCGCGCATCTGGCGACGACGGGAAAGCTCGACGAGGACGCGGTGAAATCCGCTCTGACCGCGCTGCGCCGGTTCCGCGCGCTTTGCGACCAGATGCGTGTTGCAGACCTGCATGTGATTGCCACCGCTGCCGCACGCGAAGCTTCCAACGGGTCGCAGTTCGTCATCGAGGCCGAAGCCATCTGCCGCACGCCGGTGCGGGTTCTGACAGGTGCGGACGAAGCCCTTTACGCGGCCTATGGCATCATTTCCGGCATCTATGAACCCGATGGCGTTGCCGGTGATCTCGGCGGCGGCAGTCTCGAACTGATCGATATTTGCGACGAGGAATTCGGTGCGGGTTCGACGCTGCCTTTGGGCGCATTGCGCCTGCGCGACCTGACCGAGGGCAACCATCGCAAGGCGGAAGAGCTTGTTACCGAGGCGCTCAGCGGCAGTAGCGTTGCCGCGCAGGGCTTTGGCCGCGATTTCTACGCCATCGGCGGCACCTTCCGCTCCATGGCCAAGCTGCACATGGCGCGTGCCGACTACCCGCTGCATGTGATGCACAACTACGAGATCGGTGTGGATGACGCGCGCGAATTCGTGCAGGAAATCCGGCGCGGCAAGCTCCGCGAGCTTCAGAAACAGGTCGACATCTCCGATATCCGGCAGGAACTGCTGCCCTATGGTGCGGCCGTTCTGGAAGGTGTGCTGGATGTTATGCGGCCCAAGCGCATCGTGGTGTCCGCTCTCGGTGTCCGTGAAGGCATTCTGTACGGGCTTCTGGACAAGGAATCGCGTGCCGCCGACCCGCTCATCGCGGCGGCGGAGGAATTGGCCTACCTGCGGTCGCGCTCTCCAAGGCACGCAAGGGAACTGGTCCGCTGGACGGACCGTCTGTTTGAATCCCTCGGGCTCGACGAATCCGAAAACGACCGCCGCATCCGTCATGCCGCCGTCCTGCTTGCCGATATCGGCTGGCGCGCGCACCCGGACTATCGTGGCGAGCAGAGCGTCAACATCATCGCCAACGCCGCCTTTGTCGGTATCAACCACGAAAGCCGTATGTTCATGGCGCTGACGGTCAGCCATCGCCATAACGGCGTCAACGCGCCCGGCCTGCCGGACCGGCTCAGGGCCATGGTCAGCGCCAGGCTCCAGGAACGCGCGCGCATCCTGGGCGGCGCGTTGCGTGTCGCATATCTGGTTACGGCCAGCATGTCCGGCGTGCTCGATGACACGCCGATCATCAAGGATGGCGACAAACTGGTGCTTGAATTGCCGAAAGAGCGTGAAGCGCTTGCGGGGAACCGTCTCGCCAGCCGTCTGAAACAGCTGGCAAAGGTTCTGTCGCTGAGCCCGGAAACCCGGATTACCGGCTAGCGGCGGCTTTCTCGCGTTTTTGCGGCACGTCGCGCTCGACCCTTACGAGCTTCGGGCCCTCGACGGCGAGCGCGATCTCGCCGCGTTTCAGCCTCAGGGCAAGTTCGCCGTAAATGTCCCTGCGCCAGCCGGACAGGGCAGGCACATCGGCCTTATCGTCGCCGGCAATCTGTTCGATTTCATCGGCTGTCGCGATCATGCGCGAGGCAACGCCCTCATCCTCGCTGACCTGCTTCAGTAGAACCTTGAGCAGATCGGTCACGGCGGGATGCGCCTGCGGTCTGCGCTCACTGCGCGGCATGCGCGGCAGATCCTTGTCTTCTAGCGCTTTCACGCCCTTGACGATCTCGAGAATGGCTTCGCCCTGTTTGGAGCGCTCGAAACCGCGCGGCAGGGCGCGGATGTGGCCGAGTGCCGCCGCGTTGTCCGGCAACTGCGTGCAGACCTCGTAAATCACGTCGTCCTTGATGATGCGCCCGCGCGGCACATCCCGCGTCTGCGCTTCGCTCTCGCGCCATTCCGCCAGCCGTTTCAGGGCCTCCAGTTCGCGCGGCTTGCGCGCCCGCATCTTCAGCCGTTTCCAGGCATCTTCCGGAGCGAGGCGGTAGGTGTCGGGCGACGTCAGGATTTCCATTTCCTCGGCAATCCATTGCGACCGGCCGTTCTTCTCAAGCATCTCGGCCAGATGCTGGTAGGGTTCGATCAGGTGGATCACGTCGGCTGCGGCATAGCGCAGCTGCTTGTCCGTCAGCGGCCTGCGGCTCCAGTCGGTGAAGCGGTGCGACTTGTCGATCTCGACCTTCTTCACCTTGCGCACGAGCTGGTCGTAGCTGACGGATTCCCCGAAACCGCACACCGCGGCGGCAACCTGGGTGTCGAACACCGGATGCGGCACCGAGCCTGACAGGTTGTAGACGATTTCGATGTCCTGCCGCGCGGCATGGAAGACCTTCAGAACGGCCTCGTTGCGCATCAGTTCGAAGAAGGGTTCAAGATCGATATCCCCGGCCAGCGGATCGACAAGGCTGAGCGTGCCTTCAGGGCTTGCCATCTGGATGAGGCAAAGCTTCGGCCAGAAGGTCGTGTCGCGCAGGAATTCCGTGTCGACGGTGACGAAGGGGTGTCTGGCAAGCTCCTGGCAGGCGGCGCTCAGTGCTTGCGTTGTTGTTATGAGTTCCATGGGGCGAGGGATATAGCCTGTATTGCGTGCTGTTGTCGCCGGTTTTTAACGGGCAAAGTCCGTTCAAGCGCCGGGTTTGCTTTGCGTGGGTTGGGTTGGTTGTTCCGAATCGTCGTTGCGTTGCGCGAGACGATAGATGAAGGGCGAGGTGCGCAGCAATGCGACGAACCGGCCACGCGGCGCGCCGGCCTCTGGCCCGCGAACCTGCCGGAACCCGGTGAAAAGCATCAGGAAGCCATGGATCGCGCTGGTATAGATGAACAGCGCCGATGCGCCGTACCGCTCCATTACCATCGAGGCGACCAGCGGGCCGACAATGGCGCCTGCGGAAAAGAAAAACATCAGCCCCGCCGCGACCAGCACATATTGCGACTGGCTGGCCTTGGCGTTGGCATGCGCCGCCGACAGCGAATAGATCGGCATGGCGAATGCGCCGAACAGGAATATGCCGGCCAGATTGAGCAGCGCGTCGTCTTTCGCCACCAGCGACATGAACAGGCCGGCGGCAACGGCCCCGCTTGTCGAAATGCCGATGGCCCAGCGCCGGTTGATCCGGTCCGACAGATATCCGAGCGGATATTGCAGCAAAACGCCGCCCGCGATGCCGGCGGAGATGAATGTCGCGATGCCGGCTTCGTCGAGGCCGATGTCGCGCGCGTAGAGCGGCGAGATGAGCCGGAAGGCCGAATTGGTCAGGCCGATGCTGAGGCAGCTCATGCAGGCCAGCGGCGACAGAACCCATAGCGCTTTCAGATCGAAGTGAAAGTCTTCCGGAGGCGCCGGATTGGTGCGGTCGCTGAGCGAAACTGGCACCAGCGACAGGCAGAACAGCATCGCCATGATCGAGAAGATCGCAAATCCGCCCGCCCCGAAGGCCGGGATCAGGTATTGCGCGCCGGTGACCGCGCACAGGTCGATGATGCGGTAAAGCGACAGCAGGCGGGCGCGCTGTTCGGGGTGGGCGCTGGCGTTGAGCCAGCTTTCGATTGCGGTGAACAGGCCCGAGAAGCAGAAGCCCATGATGAAACGGATCGCGGCCCAGGAAAGAGGGCTTATGGTGATTGCCAGCGCCAGTGTGCCGATCGCCGCGATCGCGCACAGGGCCGCGAAGACGCGGATATGGCCGACCGCCTGCAGCATGCGCGGCGCCACGACGCAGGCGATCAGGAACCCGGCGTAATAGGCGGCGCCCATGATGCCGACGCCTATGGTCGAAAAGCCCTCGATGTCCGCACGCAGCGCGATCAGCGTCCCCTGCATGCCGTTTCCGGCGAGCAGAACGCCGGCGGCTGCAAGGAGCGGGAGGAGGGCTTTGATGCCGGTCATTGGAGGGTATGTCGGTTCTGAACTGTGTGGTCGCGAAGCAGCGGGACGGTAATAAGGGCGCGCTCGCCTTGACAAGACAAGCGTTCTTTGTGCTTCTCCGCCGGGAAAAATCTCATACGATTTCCGGATTGAAGATCATGCACCGTTACCGCAGCCATACCTGCGCCGATCTGCGCGCGTCCAATGTCGGTGAAACCGTACGCCTTTCCGGCTGGGTTCACCGTGTCCGCGATCACGGGGGGCTGCTTTTCATCGACTTGCGCGATCATTACGGCCTGACCCAGATTGTCGCTGATCCCGATTCGCCGGCCTTCAGCCAGGCTGAAAAGGTCCGTTCCGAATGGGTCATCCGCATCGACGGCAAGGTTGTCGCGCGGTCGCCCGAGACCAAGAACCCGAATCTGCCCACCGGCGAGGTCGAGGTCTACATCTCGGAACTGGAAGTGCTGTCGGCGGCCGCAGAACTGCCGATGCCGGTCTTCGGCGAGCAGGAATACCCGGAGGAGACCCGTCTCAAGTACCGTTTCCTCGATCTGCGCCGTGAGAAGCTGCACAACAACATCATGCTGCGCAACGACATCATCTGGCGCATCCGCCAGCTTATGCGCGAGCAGGGCTTCTTCGAGTTCCAGACGCCGATCCTGACCGCGTCCAGCCCCGAAGGCGCGCGTGACTTCCTTGTGCCCTCGCGTCTGCATCCGGGCAAGTTCTACGCTTTGCCGCAGGCCCCGCAGCAGTTCAAGCAGCTCATCATGATGTCGGGCTTCGACCGTTACTTCCAGGTCGCGCCCTGTTTCCGCGACGAGGATGCCCGCGCCGACCGTTCGCCTGGTGAGTTCTACCAGCTCGATATCGAGATGAGCTTCGTCGAGCAGGAAGACGTGTTCCAGGCTGTCGAGCCGGTGCTGCGCGATCTGTTCAAGGAATATGCGCAGGGAAAACGCGTCACCGGGAAATTCCCGCACATTCCTTATGCCGAAGCGATGCGCAAATACGGTTCCGACAAGCCGGACCTGCGCAACCCGATCGAGATGCAGGCGGTGACCGAACATTTCGCCGGTTCCGGTTTCAAGGTCTTCGCCAACATGATCGCCAACGATCCCAAGGTCGAGGTTTGGGCGATCCCCGCACCGGGTGGCGGCAGTCGCGCTTTCTGCGACCGGATGAACTCCTGGGCGCAGTCCGAGGGCCAGCCGGGCCTTGGCTACATTTTCTGGCGCGAGGGTGAGGACGGCGGCGCCGGTCCGCTTGCCAAGAACATCGGCGAGGAACGCACCACCGCGATCCGCGATCAGCTTGGTCTCAAGGTTGGCGATGCTTGTTTCTTCGTCGCCGGTCTGCCGAAGAAGTTCGCTGCCTTTGCCGGACAGGCGCGCACCAAGGTCGGCACCGAGCTGAACCTGCTCGACGAGGACCAGTTCGCTTTCTGCTGGATCGTCGATTTCCCGATGTTCGAGTGGAACGAGGACGAAAAGCGCGTCGACTTCTCGCACAACCCGTTCTCCATGCCCCAGGGCGGGCTGGAGGCGCTGGAGACCATGGACCCGCTCGAGATCAAGGCCTACCAGTACGACATCGTCTGTAACGGCGTTGAACTGTCATCGGGCGCGATCCGGAACCACTTGCCGGAGATCATGGAAAAGGCCTTCTCCATTGCCGGCTACGACAAGGCGGTTCTGGAAGAGAAGTTCGGCGGCATGCTCAACGCGCTGAAATACGGCGCCCCGCCGCACGGCGGCATCGCGCCGGGTATCGACCGCATCGTCATGCTTCTGGCGGGCGAGGAGAACCTGCGCGAGGTGA
>JAGRLC010000037.1:9139-32673 GCA_020441995.1 Rhodobiaceae bacterium | reverse complement strand
GGGAAATCCGTTTCCACGACCGTTTCGCCGGCCTGCGCCCGGGCCAGGAAATCTGCCAGGCGGTGATAGCTCTGCGGACCAAAAACGAGATCGACCGCTGGCGCGCGCGAGACGATTTCCTCGCCTTCCGCCTGGGCGACGCAGCCAGCGACGCCAATCAGCATGTCGCCGCCCGCTTCGCGGCGGCGATCACGCGCCTTTTTCAGTCTTCCGACTTCGGAATAGACCTTTTCGGCGGCTTTTTCGCGGATATGGCAGGTGTTGAGCAGAACGAGATCGGCGCCTTCGGGATCATCCACCGGCGCATAACCCAAGCTGCCCAACATGTCGGACATGCGCTGGGAGTCATAGACGTTCATCTGGCATCCGAACGTCTTGACGAAATATGTCCTGCGGTCAGCGGTCATCGGGTCCAATGATCATCGGGAAATCCGGTGGCAACTGAATAACGGGTTTCGCATAGGTTGAGAAGGCGTTGAAGCCGGATCATTGCGTGGCTGCCGTTGTTTCTTCGGCTTCGGCATCCTCCGCGCTCACAACCACGATGCCCTGGGCGGGATGGCCGTAGAGCGCCGTTGCGAAAAGCTCGCCCACGGCGGCCTGCGCCGCAACGGTGATCTGTTTGCGGCCTGCGCTATCGGCAACCGCCATGGGCTCACCGAAAGACACCGTCACGTCCACGGGGCCCGATCGCAGCAGCCGCCACAGATGGGGGCCAAGCGTCTGATCGCCATGCCAGGCGATGAGGGGCCGGTGCTGACGGCCCAGAGGCAGGCCATTAATGCGGGTGTATGCAAGCGCCATCGGCTGAATATGAATGGCCGCGCCGTCTCCACCATCGGCGACGAGCGCTTCCGCCGCACCGACAAGGGCCGACCGGAAGGTGCGGATGCGATTGCCGTCGCTGGTCGTGCCCTCAGGAAAAAGCAGCATGGCATCGCCCCGGCCAAGCCGGTCGGCGATGTGGCGCGTGATAACCCCGGTCTGGCTGCGCCGCTCTCTGGCAACAAAAACGCTGCGCTGGAGTTTCGCAAGCCAGCCGATCACGGGCCAGCCGGCAACCTCGCTCTTGGCGATGAAGGAAACCGGAGCGACCGCCGAAATGACCGGAATGTCCAGCCATGAAATATGGTTGGAGGCAAGCAGCAACGGACGCATGCGCGACGGCGCGCCCTGAACGGTGATGCGCACGCCCATTACCCGGCAGACAAACCGGTGATAGGCAACGGGAAGCCACTTCGCCAGCGGCAGTTTCAGCGCCAGAAAAACCACCTGCAGCAGCATCAGCGGCGGCGTGACGAGGCCGATGGCCGCAACGATGAAAATGACCCGCAGCTTTTCCATTCACCCCGCCTCTGCGCCATTGCCGAGATCCCGGGCCATCACAAGAGCGTCGATATACCCGCCGGGGCGGGCATAGTAGCCCTTTCTGACCGCGGTCTCCGCAAACCCGCAACGCGCATAGAGCGCTTTTGCCGCCTGGTTGTCAGCAGCAACCTCAAGGAAACATTGCCGGGCGCCAAGCATGGCGGCATGGCCCAGCGCATACTCCATCAACCGCCTGCCAAGCCCGGCGCCGCGCGCTGTCTGATCAACCGCGATCATCAGCACCTCGGCCTCGCCACCGGCGATGCTCACCGCGACAAAGCCATCAAGACCGCGCACGCCGACGTGGGAGAGACAATGCACGGAGCCTTGCGACAATTGCTTTTCCCAGCTTTCAACCGACCAGCCCGGCGGATCGGACCGCCGGTGGATTTCGGCAATGGCCATCGCCGCATCAGGCCCGACCGGGACAAAACCCGCGTCAGGCACGGGCAACACGGGTATGAGTTTGCGGCTTTGCATCGGGTTTTCTCAGGTAAAGCGGGCGTGGCGGGAAGCGCGCCGGTTCGAGGCGACGGCCCGCCCGCGCTATGGCGACGGGATCCAGCGGCAAAACCTCGGGCCCGGGATCATGGCCGAGAAGCGTGGCCGCCGAGCCAATAACACGGCAGCCGGGCGGGATCACGCCTGCCGCGCCCTGTACCGCCATGACCATGGGGTCTTCAGCCTGCGCAGCGGCGGGGAAAACCTGAAGATAGATTTCATCGCGGCGCGCATCGATGGCCACAGCAAGCGGCGCGTCCCGGGGCCCCAGGTGTTCGCGGATTGCCTCGAACACACTCACGCCGACAGCGGGAACGCCCAGCGCCAGGGCCAAGGCTCTTGCGGCGGATACACCAACGCGCAAGCCGGTGAACGATCCCGGGCCGACCGTGACCGCGATTCGCTCCACACTGTGAGACGAGGCTCCAGCTTCGCTGAACAGCTTGTCCATCAGCGGCATCAATGCCTCGGCGTGTCCGCGCTGCATGGGCTCGACAATCCGTCCAAGCACGATTTCGCCCTCACCGAAATCGGCAAGGGCGAGCGAACAGGCCGGACCGGTCGTATCAATGGCAAGGACGCGCATGGACAGGCTTGGTAGCCTGCCGGCCGCCAAGGCGCAATCACACAAGCACGATCAATGCGTCAGACGGGGCGGACTTCTTCCACATCGGGAAGGAAATGGCGCAGCAGGTTCTGGATACCGTTCTTCAAGGTCGCCGTGGAGCTGGGGCAACCGGCGCAGGCGCCGCGCATGTGCAGATAGACGATGCCATCCTTGAAACCACGGAAAGTGATGTCGCCGCCATCATGGGCAACAGCGGGGCGCACGCGCGTCTCCAGCAGTTCCTTGATGGTGTCGACCGTGCCGGCATCGGCCTCGTCGAAGAACTCGTCCTCGCCTTCCGGCTCCTGCTGATCGCCGGCGATCAGCGGCGCGCCGGACATGAAATGCTCCATGATCGCGCCAAGCACGGCCGGCTTGATGTGCTGCCAGTCGGCATCGCCCTTGGTCACGGCGATGAAATCCGCGCCGTAGAAGACACCCGTCACCCCGTCGATCGAGAACAGGGCCTGCGCCAGCGGCGAGCATTCCGCCTCTTCGGACGACCGCAGATCAAGCGTATCGCCAGGGAGCACAGCACGGCCGGGAAGAAACTTCAGGGTCGCCGGATTGGGGGTCGATTCGGTCTGGATGAACATTTTCTACAGTCCTGCCGGATTGGCGCGGCATACGCGCTGGGGCCGTTATGGCCTGTTGTTTAGAAGTATTCCAAATTTGGAGCGAAGGGGGCTTGCGGTCAAGTCACAAAACGCAACTGCCGCACCATGACTCCCGATCCTCATGCGAGAGCCACGATGTCCTCATCGCCCAGCGTTCCGGGCACAATGGTAATCGGAATCGGGAAACTCGCCGACGAGCGCCCCGCGATCTCCGTAACGAGGGGGCCGGGGCCATCGGAACCGGACCCGGCGGCCAGAACCAATATCGCGATGTCCTTGTCGTCCTCGATCAGGGCGCGGACCTCCTCGGCCCGCGAACCTTCGCGAATCACCGCTTCGGGTTCGATGCCAACCGTCTCGCGCAGGCGCTCGGCATAATCGCCAAGAATGCTGCGCGCCTCATGCTCGGCTTCGGACCGCATAATGGTCTCAACACCGATCCAGTGACCGAATTCCGACGGATTGATCACGTAAAGCATGGTCAGCTTGCCGCCGGTGCGCTGCGCGCGGCGGCTGGCGTAGTAGACCGCGCGTTCGCACTCGGGCGTCTCGTCGATAACGACGAGAAACTTCCGTGTGTGACCTTCTTCCCGGCTTTGTCGGCGCGATGTCATGGGCGGGATGCTGCCAAAGCGCGAGGCCTGCGACAAGCGGTTAGCTCAAGGCCCCCCGAATTATCGAATGAAGCCAACGATATCCTTGACGGCATCCATGGTCTTTCTGGCGAGGACCTCGGCGCGGTCACCGCCGTTTGCCAGCACCGAATCAATATGGCCCGGGTCCGCCTGAAGCTTGCGCATCTCGGCTGTTATCGGGGCGAGCTTGTCGATGCAGAGATCCGCAAGCGCCTGCTTGAAGGTGGAAAACTGTCCGCCGCCGAACTCTGAAAGCACGGCTTCAGCCGATGTCCCGGCAAGGGCTGCATAGATGCCGACAAGATTTTCCGCCTCGCGGCGGCCTTCAAGACCCTTCTTTTCGGAAGGCAGCGGCTCGGGATCGGTGCGCGCCTTGCGGATCTTGGTGGCGATCTGGTCGGCATCGTCGCTGAGCTTGATCCGCGACAGGTCGGACGGGTCGGATTTCGACATTTTCTTCGATCCGTCGCGCAAGCTCATGACGCGGGTCGCGGGCCCGGTGATCAGCGGTTCGGGCAGCGGGAAGAAACCGTCCTCATGGCCGTTCCCGGCAATCGATTCGGAAAAATCGTTGTTGAATTTCTGGGCGATGTCGCGCGACAGCTCCAGATGCTGCTTCTGGTCGTCGCCGACCGGTACGTGGGTGCCGCGATAGACAAGGATGTCAGCGGCCATCAGGGCCGGATAGGCAAACAGCCCGACGGATGCGTTTTCGCGGTCCTTGCCGGCCTTTTCCTTGAACTGTGTCATGCGGTTGAGCCAGCCCATGCGGGCAACGCAGTTGAACACCCAGGCCAGTTCGGCGTGCTGGGGCACGCGGCTCTGGTTGAAGACAATGTGCTTCTTCGCATCAATCCCGGCGGCAAGGTAAGCCGCCGTCACTTCGCGGATGTTGTTCTTCAGTTCGAGGGGGTTCTGCCAAACGGTGATCGCGTGCATGTCGACGACGCAATACATGCAGTCGTAAGCATCCTGCAGATCGACGAATTTCTGGATCGCACCGAGATAATTGCCCAGATGCAGGTTGCCGGTCGGCTGGACGCCGGAAAATACGCGCTGTTCGAACGCGGCCATGACGGAAGTTCCCTGAAAAGCCTGAGTGGCGAAAACGCCTTACGAAAAAGCGCTGCGGGTTATGGCCGATGAACGCCCGGCACGCAAGCACACCGGCCACGCAATCCCAGCGCATGTCCGCTTTTGAAGGACTAAAAACACATGCTCCAGGTTTTTATTTTGCCGCGTGTTCCGGGGGGAGAACCGCTATGCACTTTTCCTGAACACGCTCTAGCTCCGGCGGATGAAACCGGCAAGCTCCGTTCGCGAAATCACACCCAGCGCGACCGCCGCGATCCCGTAAGAGGCAAGCCCCACAACCGTCAGCACAAAGAGGTGCAGGATGCGGCCGCCCTGGGCCGGTGCGCCATCCGCCCAGATGGCGAAGACCACGCTTGCTATGATCAGCGCCAAGATCATGGCTCCGCTTGCGGCGCAAGCGCTGGTTATCCTGCGACGCAGGCGGTCATCGGGGAGGAAATGCTTGCGGCGGTAAAGCGTCAGGCCAAGCAGCGTCGCGTTGATCCAACCAGCAGTCGTCGTCGCCAGCGCGATGCCGATGTGCTGCAAAAAGGGAAACAGCATCAGGCTGAGCACCACGTTGATGATCGCGTTGATGGCGGCAAACCACATCGGCGTGCGGGTGTCCTCGCGGGCAAAGAACCCCGGCTGGAACACCTTGATCAGAACGAAAGCCGGCAGGCCAAGCGCGAAAGCGGCCAGTGCGGGCGCGGTGCGTGCCGTGGCGGCGGCGTCGAATGCGCCGCGCTCGAACAGGCCCGCAACGATCGGGCCGGACACCGTGAACAGGGCAGCCGTTGCCGGCAGCGTCAGCACAAGAGCGAATTCGAGCGCACGATTCTGCTGGCCGGAAGCCGCCTCCTCGTTTCCCGCCCGCAGGCGCCGCGCCAGATCGGGCAGCAGCACAACGCCGATCGCAATTCCGACGATACCCAGCGGCAGCTGATAAACCCGGTCCGCGTAATAGAGATAGGAGACAGCACCCGGCGCCATCGACGCGATCATGGTGCCGATGACAATATTGATCTGGGTGATGCCGCCGGCGATCACGGCGGGGATGGAAAGCTTGACGAGACGGCGCACATCACCGGTGTAGCGCGGCCGCTGCGGCACAAGCACCCAGCCGGCGCGATAGAGTTCATAGACCACGGCCGCAAGCTGCACGACGCCGCCAATGAAAACACCGCCCGACAGCCAGTAGCCGGCGGCAGGCGTGTTGGCATGCCCGAACGCGACGACCAGTGTCAGCGTGGCGATCAGGACGACATTCAGCAGCACCGGCGCAAAGGCTGCCACGGCAAACCGGCCAAGCGCATTGAGAACGCCCGACACCAGCGCCAGCATCGACACGAAAGTCAGGTACGGGAAGCAGATGCGCGTCAGCATGACCGCGAGATCGAACTTCTCCGGGTCCTTGTAGAAGCCCGGCGCCAGCACGAACATCAACAGCGGCATGGCGATCTCCGCAATCGCCGTCAGGGCGAGCAGGGCGAGCAGCAGCCCCGACATCGCCTCGATGGCGAAGCGCTTTGCGGCGTCCTCGCCTTCCCCTTCCAGTTTCCGGGCAAAAAGCGGGATGAAGGCGGAATTGAACGCGCCTTCGGCAAAAAGCCGGCGAAACAGATTGGGGAAACGGAAGGCGACGAAGAAAGCGTCGGCAACAGGCCCGGTTCCCAGGGCGGCGGCCATCAGCATGTCGCGGACGAAGCCGAGAACCCGGCTTACCGCGGTGGCGGAGCCCACGGTTGCGAAATTACGCAGCAAACTCATGGCGTGTTCAGGCCGCTTTCTGTGCCGGCTCGAAAACCGCCAGCAAATGGCGGCGGATCGCGCCCTGGCGGTTGGAGTTGGTGACTTTCTGGCCCGTCAGATCCGTGACGTAGAAGACGTCCACGGCGCGTTCGCCGAATGTCGCAACACGCGCCGAGGTGATGTCGAGATTGAGCCTGGCAAGCGCGCCCGTCAAGGATTGCAGCAGACCGGGCCGGTCCAGCCCGGAAACCTCGATCACCGTGAAACGGTCCGACAGATCGTTTGAAATCGCCACGTGCGGCGCAAGGTCGAACGCCTTGATGCGGCCGCGCGGCTTATCGCGGATCGCGACGAGTTTATCGAGCGGCTGTTCGCCGGTGAGCGCATCCTCGAAATACTTCACGACCCGGCCCGTGCGGCGCTGCTCATCCTCGTCGTTGCCGCCCTCGTGCCGCAGGCGAACCGTGTCGAAGGCATAGCCGTCGGTGGTGGTGAAAATCTGCGCGTCGACAATATCGGCGGAGGCCGCGGCGCATGCGCCGGCAAGCATGGACAGCAGGCGCGGGTGGTCCGGCGTCAGGACCGTCAGTTCGGTAATGCCGTTGTCGGCATCGATCCCGACGCGAACCGCGAGGCGTTTGTCGTCCGGGCCAAGACCGGAAAAGAACTGCGCGTCCGCAACCTGGCGCTCCAGAGATGTTCGCAGCCAGTAGGCGGGATAATGGCGCGCGGCATAGGCATCGAATGCCTTGTCGGTCCAGTCCGCCAGCGCTTCGCGCAGGCGCCCCTTGACCCGGGCGACCCGCTGGTCGCGGGCAACGCGCGGGTGACCACCGGTCAGGATCGTCTCGGTTTCCATGTAGAGCTGGCGCAGCAGCGCGGCTTTCCAGTCGTTCCACGTTCCAGGACCGACAGCGTCGATATCGACTTCCGTCAGGATCAGCAGGAGCTTGAGCCGTTCCGGCGTCTGCACGAGGCTGGCGAAGTCCTCGATGGTGCGCGCGTCGGAGAGATCGCGCGACTGCGCCGTCATGCTCATGACCAGATGCTGCTCGATCAGCCATGCGACGGTTGCCGTCTCGGACGGGGAAAAGCCGAAGCGGGGACACAGCCTGCGGGCGATCTTGGCGCCGGCGACGGAATGATCCTCGGGCCTGCCCTTGGCAATGTCGTGCAGCAGCATGGTCACATAGAGCAGCTTGCGGTTATCAACCGTCTGCATGACTTCGCACGTCAGGGGGTGGGCCGATTCCAGGCGCTTGTGCTCAATGTCGGAGAGGATTCCAACCGAACGGATCAGGTGCTCGTCCACCGTGTAGTGGTGGTAGAGGTTGAACTGCATCAAAGCGACGATGCGTCCGAAATCGGGAATGAAACGCCCCAGCACACCGCTTTCGTTCATCCGCCGCAGCACGAGTTCAGGATCGTTGCGCGATGTCAGGACCTCGATGAACAGCCGGTTGGCCTCCTCGTTCTCGCGCAACCTGGAATCGATCAGCTTGAGCGAATGCCGCGCCAGGCGGATCGCATGGGGATGGAAGTCGAGGTTGTAGCGGTCAGAGGCCCAGAACAGGCGCAGCAAGTTGACGGGATCGCGCTTGAAAACCTCGTCATCGGCGACATTCAGACGGTCGGCCTCGATGGTGAAATCCGGCATATCCGGCAGCTCGCCCGCCTTGCGGCGGCGCCAGCGGCTGGCGAAACGCGACATCATGGTCGCTTCCTTGACATGCTCGAACTCCAGCGCCGCGCACAGCACACGGGTCAGGTCGCCGACATCCTTGGCGACAAGGAAGTAGTGCTTCATGAAGCGCTCCACGTCCTTTACGCCGGGGTGGTCGTTGTAGCCGAGGCGCTGGGCCATGGCGCGCTGGAGATCGAAACTCAGCCGCTCCTCGGCGCGTCCGGTCATGAAATGCAGATGGCAGCGCACCGCCCAGAGGAATTCCTCGCACTTGTCGAACAGGCGCACCTCGCCACGGGTGAAAACACCGCGCTCCACCAGGGCCGACAGCGAATCGACGCCATAGTGGTACGTGGCGAGCCAGAACAGGGTGTGCAGGTCGCGCAAACCGCCCTTGCCGTCCTTGACGTTGGGCTCGACCAGATAGCGGGATTCGCCGGACTTGCTGTGCCGGTCGTCACGCTCGGCCATCTTGGCCTCGATGAAGTCGCGGGACTTGCCGCGCTGGAACTCATGGGCGTAGCGCTCCCTGAATTCCGCAAACAGCTCCTTGTCGCCCGTCAGCATCCGGCTATCGAGCATGGCGGTGCGGATGGTCATGTCCTGCTTGGCAAGGCGGGCGCATTCATCGACCGTACGCGTCGCGTGGCCAACCTTCAGGCCAAGATCCCAGAGCATGTAGAGAATGAACTCGACAACGCTCTCGCCCCAGGCGGTCTGCTTGTAAGGAAGCAGGAAGAGCAGATCGACGTCGGAGCCCGGCGCCATCGCGCCACGGCCATAACCGCCGGTCGCAACGACGGTGATGCGCTCGGCGGAGGACGGATTCACCGCACGGTAGATGCGGATCGAAGCCAGCTCGTAGAGCGCGATCAGAACCGTATCCTGAAGCTCGGACAGGCGGCGCGCGCAGGCGCGGCCCTTGCCGTCGTCGATCAGCTTTGCCTCGACCGCGTCGCGCCCGGCCGCGATGTAGGACTTGAGATGATCGAGAACCGCCCGGCGCCGCCTGGTCTCGTCGCTATCGCCGTCCCATAACGCCGCAAGCACCTCGTGCAATTGCGCGGAGCGTGTCTCGACCGTTCCGGAAATAAAGTCAGGCGCGTTCATCAACGCTGGCCCTTCGATTTCTTTTGCGGGGAGGCCGTAACGGCCTCTTGTTGCTGGCTCAACTCCTTCAGCCGGTACAGGAAGTCAAGCGCCTCGCGCGGCGTCATCTGGTCCGGGTTCAGATCCGCAACCGCCTCATCGACCGGGTTTGCGGTATTCGCGGACGCCGCGGGAGCGGCAGGAATCTTTGCGGAAAAAAGCGGCAGGTCGGCGACAAGCTCCTTCGGCGCCGTGCCGCGTTCGGCGGCCTCGAGTTCCGACAAGACCGTTTTGGCCCGCTCGATCACGGCATCCGGCAACCCGGCGAGACGGGCAACCTGAACGCCATAGGACCGGTCGGCGGCGCCTGCGATCACCTCGTGCAGGAACACGACGTCGCCTTGCCACTCGCGCACTTTCAGCGTTGCGGGCTTCAGGCGCGGCAATGTCTCGGTCAGCGCCGCAAGCTCATGGAAGTGGGTGGCGAAGAGCGCGCGGCAGGTGTTGATTTCATGCAGATGTTCCAGCACCGCCCAGGCGATGGAAAGGCCGTCGAACGTCGCCGTCCCGCGCCCGATCTCGTCGAGGATGACAAGCGCACGCGGGCCGGCCTGGTTGAGGATCGCGGCGGTTTCCACCATCTCGACCATAAACGTGGAGCGTCCGCGCGCGATGTCGTCGGCAGCCCCCACGCGGCTGAACAGCCGATCCACAATGCCGATCCTCGCGCTGTCTGCGGGAACGAAACAGCCCGCCTGAGCAAGAATGGCGATCAGCGCGTTCTGGCGCAAGGTCGATTTACCGGCCATGTTCGGGCCTGTGACCAGCCAGATCGCACCACTGTCGCCGGAGCCGTCGGGACTGCCCAGATTGCAATCATTGGCAACGAAGGTTCCCTGACCGCTGGCGCTGAGCGACTGTTCGACAACCGGGTGACGCCCGCCGCGAATGTCGAAGGCGGTGTCGCCGCTCAACACCGGGCGCACGTAGTCGCGCTCCGAGGCCAGCGCCGCAAACCCGGCATAAACGTCGAGTTCGGCAAGGGCCGCCGCCAGAGCGGCAAGTGCATCGCCCGATTCGAGCACGGCGGAGCGCAGCGTGTCGAACACGTCCGCCTCGATCAGTTCGACATCGCCCGCGGCGGCGTCGATGCGCGCCTGAAGATCGGCAAGCTCGGTGGTGGTGAAGCGCCGTGCCGTCGGCAGGCTCTGGCGGTGGATGAAGATTTCACCGCCCTGTTCGATCAGCTTCTCGCCATGCTGGGACGGCACCTCGACGTAATAGCCGAGGAACCCGTTATGGCGGATCTTCAGGGCCTTGATGCCAGTCTCTTCGCGGTAGCGGCCTTCCAGCGCCGCAATGAAGCGGCGACCCTCGTCGCGCAGGCTGCGCGCCTCGTCGAGGTCGGCGCGGTATCCGGGGCGGACGAAATTTCCATCCCGCTTCTGGACCGGGGGTTCATCGACCAGGGCAGCGGACAGGAGCTCAGGCAGGCTTTGCGGAACAGCGCCGCAAGCAACCGCCGTATCGGACAAGCGCTCCGGCAGGGTTTCCGCACCGGTTTCGGCAAGCATCCGCGCGATCTGGGCAGAGGCGCCGAGCGCATCGCGGATTGCGCCGATGTCGCGCGGGCCGCCACGGTCGAGCGCGAGGCGGGCACGGGCGCGGGCAATATCCGGGCAGGCGCGCAGGGCCGATGCCATGCGGGCGCGCAGGCCCGTATCATCGGCAAGCGTGGAAACCGCGTCGTGGCGGGCGCCAATCGCCTTCACATCGGTCAGCGGCGCGGTCAACCAGCCGGCGAGGCAGCGCGCGCCGGCCGCGGTCACCGTGCGGTCGATCGCGGCAAGCAGGCTGCCACCACGGGCGCCCGATAGCGTTCGCGTCATTTCCAGATTGGCGCGTGTCGCCGCATCGATCGCCATGGTCTCGCCGGCGATCGCGCGACGCGGCGGGCTGAGCGGCGGACGGTCACCGACCTGCGTGCGTTCGACATAGGCGACCAATGCGCCAAGCGCCGAGAGTTCGGCGCGGCTGAAACTGCCGAAACTGTCCAGCGTCGCGATCCGGTAATAGCCGCAAAGCCGTTTCGGCGCGGAGGTCGAGTCGAACCCGGCGCCTGCAACAGCGGTGACCCGCCGGCCATATACGGCCCACAGCGGCGAGAAAGCCTCTTCGCGCTCAAGCACCTCGGGGATCAGGATTTCGCCGGGATCGAGCCTTGCCAGCTCCGCGCCAAGCGAAGCGGCATCCGTGGGCTGCACCGCGCATTCGCCGGTGGAAATATCGGCCCACGCCAGCGCGAAGGCGCCGTTCTCATCGCCGCCTTCGGAGCGCACCCGCGCCACGGCGACGAGATAGTTGTTGGCGCGCGCATCGAGAAGCGCTTCCTCGGTCAGCGTGCCCGGCGTGACGAGGCGCACCACATCGCGCCGGACAACGGATTTCGAGCCGCGCTTCTTGGCCTCGCTGGGGTCTTCCATCTGCTCGCAGACGGCAACGCGGAAGCCCGCCGCAATCAGCTTCTGAAGATAGTCGTCGGCGGAGACCACCGGCACGCCGCACATGGGGATGTCGTCGCCATTGTGCTTGCCGCGCTTGGTCAGCGTGATGCCAAGCGCCTGCGAGGCGGCGACCGCGTCGTCGAAGAACAGCTCGTAGAAATCGCCCATGCGATAGAACAGGAGACTGTCGGCGTTCGCCGCTTTGATCTCCAGATACTGCCGCATCATCGGGGTTGCCGACGCGTCCGCCTGCGGGGCCGGAGGCGCCACATACGCCGCTTGTTCTTCCTGCTTTGCTGCCATGGCGCGAACCTAGCAAACCACGGGCGAACATACAGCCGAAAGACACAAGCATTTTCGCACTGTGCAGAACTCCCGGGCGAATTGCCCTTGACCGCTTTCTGCCCGCCGATAAGGTCTTATGTCCAAACCGGCACAAGACTATCGCTAAAAAATTGAAGATGCCGGCGGGAAGAGGAAACGCGCCTATCATGTCCGACAGCAAGAAGCCGCCCGCAAAGGGCGCGACGAAGAAGCCGGCCCACCCGACATTCACCGATCAGGAAGCACTGCTTTTCCACTCGCAGGGGCGGCCCGGAAAGATCGAGTTCGTCGCCACCAAGCCGATGACGACCCAGCGCGACCTGTCGCTGGCCTATTCGCCCGGCGTCGCGGTTCCCGTGCTGGCGATTGCCGAGGATCCGGACAGGGCGTTCGAACTCACTGCGCGCGGCAACATCGTCGCCGTCATCTCGAACGGGACCGCGATCCTGGGGCTCGGCAACCTCGGGCCGCTTGCCGCCAAACCGGTGATGGAGGGCAAATCGGCCCTGTTCAAGCGTTTCGCCGACATCGACGGCATCAATGTCGAGGTCAATACCGAGGACCCGGACGCCTTCGTCGATTGCGTCAAGCTGCTCGGCCTTGCCTTCGGCGGCATCAACCTTGAGGACATCAAGGCGCCGGAGTGCTTCATCATCGAAGCGCGCCTGCGCGAGCTGCTCGACATTCCCGTCTTCCACGACGACCAGCACGGCACCGCGATCATCGCGGCCGCGGGCCTGATCAACGCGCTGGACCTGACCGGCCGCGACATCGCCAAGACGAAACTCGTGATCAACGGCGCGGGCGCGGCCGGCATCGCCTGCGCGGAACTCCTCAAGGCGCTCGGCATGAAGCCGGACAACGTCATCCTCTGCGACACGAAGGGGGTGATCTACGAGGGCCGCAGCGAAGGCATGAACCAGTGGAAGTCGGCACATGCGGCGAAGACCGGCGCGCGCACGCTGGCCGACGCCATGAAAGGCGCGGACGCCGTCTTCGGGCTATCGGTGAAAGGCGCGTTCACGCCCGGGATGATCAGTTCGATGGCGGACAATCCGATCATCTTCGCCATGGCCAACCCGGATCCGGAGATCACCGCCGAAGAAGTCGCGGAGATCCGCGACGACGCCATCATGGCGACGGGGCGCTCCGACTACCCCAACCAGGTGAACAACGTTCTCGGCTTTCCCTTCATTTTCCGTGGCGCGCTGGACGTGCGCGCAACCACCATCAACATGGAGATGAAGATCGCCGCCGCCCAGGCCCTGGCGCAGCTTGCCCGCGAGGACGTGCCTGACCAGGTGGCCGCGGCCTACGCAGGCAAGCGCCCGAAATACGGACCGGAATACATCATTCCGGTGCCCTTCGATCCGCGCCTGATCAGCTACGTTCCGCCAGCTGTCGCGAAGGCCGCGATGGAGACCGGCGTCGCCCGCAAGCCAATCGACAACCTCGAAGATTACGCCGCGCGGCTTTCGGGCCGCACCGATCCGATCGCGGCCTCGCTGCAGGGCATCTTCACAAAGGTGAAGAGCGCGCCCAAACGCGTCGTCTTTGCCGAAGGCGAGGAAGAACAGGTGATCCGTGCGGCATATGCGTTCGCCAATGCGGGCCTCGGCGAGCCGATCCTGATCGGGCGTGACGACGAGATTCTCGAAACGCTCAGATCCCTGGGTCTCGAGCGCCGCGACGATGTGTATATCGCCAACGCGAAGCTGTCGAAAAAATCCACCGAGTATGCGGAGTATCTGTACGGGCGGCTGCAGCGCAGCGGTTTCCTGCAGCGCGACTGCCAGCGCATGGTCAACACCGACCGCAACTACTTCGCCGCCTGCATGCTGGCGCGCGGTGACGCCGATGCGATGGTGACGGGCGTGACGCGCAATTACGCGGCGGTTCTCGACGATATCCGGCGGGTCATCGACGCAAAGCCGGGCCACCGGATCATCGGCGCCTCTGTCGCGCTGTGCCGCGGCCGCACCGTCATCATCGCCGATACCGCGGTTCACGACATGCCCGACGCCGAAGAACTTGCGGATATTGCGGTCGAGGCCGCCCGCGTCGCGCGGCGGTTCGGCCATGATCCCCGTGTTGCATTGCTGGCTTACTCGACATTCGGTTACCCGCGCGGCGAACGGGCCGACCGCGTGCGCGAGGCTGTCAGTATTCTCGATGGGCGCCGCACCGATTTCGAATACGATGGCGAGATGGCCGCCGATGTCGCACTGAACCCCGAGATGATGGCGGCTTATCCGTTCTGCAGACTTTCAGGACCCGCCAACGTTCTGGTGATGCCGGCGTTCCACTCCGCCTCGATCGCCACCAAGATGCTGCAGGAGCTTGGCGGAGCCCGGGTTCTGGGGCCGCTGCTGTCGGGTTTCGACCGGTCGGTCCAGATTGCACCGCTGGGTGCGCGCGACAGCGACCTTGTCAATCTGGCGGCGATCGCGGCGTTCAACGCAAGCGGGTGATTTTCCCTTAAGCGGCCTGCGGCATTCCGACAGGCGCATCGGGGGCCCCGAACTTGTCGAAGTAGCGTGGATTGATCGCCGCCGTCGGCAGGATCATGCAGACATCGACGGTGCCGAATTGCGCATCGACAACAGCCCCGTCGCCGACGCTTGCGCCAAGGCGCAGGTAACCCTTTATCAGCGGCGGCAAGGCGCGCAGGGCTTCGCGCTCGTCGATCTCCTCGCGCGGAACCATGCCCATCGGCACACGCAGGTGCGGAAGCGCGGCGACGCGCCAATGTTCCGTTGCGGAAGCGAAATGATTAAGGAAGGACAGGGCGAGCGCATGTTTTTGCGGATCCGTGCCCTGAAAACTGGCGCAGCCGATCATCGCATCACACCGGTGATGGCGGATATAGGCCCAGACACCGGCCCATAGCAGCTCCAGCGTACGGCGGTTGCGATGGCTCGGCAGGACGCAGGAGCGGCCGAGTTCGAGGAAGCGTACATTCGGGAGCCGGGCCAGCATCGGACCGATGTCATATTCACCGGCGGTGTAGAAACCGCCCGAGGCCTGCGCCTTCTCGTGACGCAGCAGCCGGTACGTGCCGACAACGGCCGGGCGCTTCAGGCCGATCGCGTTTCTTGGCGCGGGCGCATCGTGATCGATCACCAGCACATGGTCGCAAGCGCGGTCATAGCGGTCGAAATCGCGGCGCATGCGCTGGGCGCGGGCATCGGGAATGGCGCCGAGTTCCTCATAGAACACCCGGTAGCGCAACGCCTGCGCCAGACGGACTTCGGCGGATGTGCGGGCAAGACGCGCTTCAAGCGAGCCGATCCGCGCCAGCGACGAGGACAGCTCCGGTCCCTCGAGTTTCGCACGCAGGCGCCTTGGGGTCAGCGCATCAACGAGCGCCGCCGGAGCAGGCGTCCAGTTCCGGCCATTACGCAGTTTTTCGTGCAGTGAGAAATCGGTGAGGCTCATTCATCGGCTCCGCCAAAATGACGCAATCGCCGGAGCCATATTACGCGCTGACGCGCAAGATCGCCACGGCGAGGCTTGATGTGACGGAAATCACACTTGTCATACAATCTTGTGACAGCGCATCAGGCCGCCGAAGAGCTTCGAGCGGGAACAGTATCCAGAACCATGGCAAGCCGGTGCGGATCGACAGGCTTTGTCACATGCGCATCGAAACCGGCGTCAATCGCATCCGCCTTGCCGGCGGCAAGGGCATTCGCCGTGACCGCGATCAGAACAGGCCGGCGCGACCTCCCCTTCATGATTCGCGCAATGTCGAGGCCCGTGGCGCCCGGAAGCTGGATATCCAGCAGCGCGGTATCAAAGTTCTTCGCCTGCGCCGTCAGCCTCTCGAGCGCGGTTCTTCCGTCGCTGACATGAGTGACCTCATGGCCCATGCGCTGAAGCGTTGCCACCATCAGCATGGCGCTGACGGGGTCGTCTTCGGCGAGCAGGACTTTCAGGCCATACCTTGCACGCGGCAGGCGGTCCCCCGCCGGCGCCGATGCGGGCTTTGCCGGGACGCCGGCTGAACGCAGGGCGGCGATCCGGGCAACGAGCGATTCAATCCGGACCGGGCGTGTCAAATAACCGCCGAAACCGCTGGCGCGGATAGTTTCGGGATCGGGCCGGTCCGTCAGAGACAGCAGGGCAATCGCCTTGCCGCGCACGGTTTCGGGCGAGGCATCGTTCGGTTCCGCCAGAATAATATCGGCTTCAGCGGCATTTTCGGTCACCTTGGCGCCCAATGACCGGCAGGTTTTGGCAAGACAGCCGCGCTCACCCGCCGGGGACATGGCAATAGCGATTTTAATGCCCGACAGCGGCTTTTCAGCCTTCGCCGCCGGTTTTGCCACCTTGCACGGCAGGCGGACAGTGAACGCCGAACCCGCGCCGGGCTTGCTGGTCAGGCCAATATGGCCGTCCATGGCCGCGACGATCCGTTGAACGATCGCAAGGCCCAGTCCGCTGCCATCTGCCCTGGCCGCTCCGGTTTGTTCGAATTCCGAAAAGATGCGCTGCTGGTCTTCGGCTGCGATGCCGGGTCCGGTGTCGCGGACTTCGATGATCAGTTCGCCCGTCCGGCTGCGGCCCTCGTTCTTCCAGCCGCACGTCACGGATACGCTTCCCGCTTCGGTGAATTTCACCGCATTGGTGACGAGATTGGTCAAAATCTGACGCAGCCTGCCGCCGTCCAGCCGCACCGTCCGCGGCACATCGGGGGCGGTATAGGCCCCCAGCCCCAGGCCTTTTGCGTGAGCCCGGATGCCAAGCAGCTCGGAGACTTCACGAACGATGTCGCGCGGGCTTGTATCCTCTTCCGCCAGGTCGATATGTCCCGCCTCGATGCGGGAGAAATCGAGCACTTCGTCGACGAGTGCGGCCAGAGTCTGGCCCGACTGGCGGATCGCATGAATGTGGTTGCGCTGCGCCGGTGTCAGCTCGTCGTCAAGCAACAGGTTGGCGAGCCCGAGGATACCGTTCAGCGGGGTCCGGACCTCGTGGCTCATGGCGGCAAGGAAACGCGCCTTGGCGCGGCTTGCCTGTTCGGCCTCGTCGCGCGCCGCACCGAGCGCTGCGGCAGCCTCGACGAAGCGGGTGACATCACGCCCGACGCAGCGGGTGAAACATGTGTCCTCCGGGCCTGCCTGCACCCGGCTGTCGAGCCAGGCAATGACCTGTTGCGGGCTGTCCGGCCCGCCAATGCGCGTGATGTAATGCGCGGCATCCTGGCGGTCAGCCTCATCCACCGGGCGGATATCGGCAATCCCGCGCCCGACCGAGTCGTCACCGTATACGGACAGGAATGCGTCATTGGCGAACATGATGCGGCCATCGCTGTCGCAGTCGACGATCAGGTCCGCCAGGGCGTCAAGTTCCCGGCGCAAGGCCTCGACCTCGTCATGAGCGCGGAAGAGCGCGTCGGACAAGGCTTCCTCACGCTCCGAGCCGGCGTCATTGATCGCCCCGGAAGGTCCGCGCGTGGCGGCCAGGCTCAGCGCCGTGCCGCCGAAAGCCGTCGCCGCGAGGGCTGCAAGGGATGCCGCGGGTATGACGCCTGGCATCGAATTCACGATGGCGAAGACCGCAGCCGGAAACGCTCCGGCAGCCAGGGCGCCGATGGCACCCGGTACCGGCGGTTTGCCGTGCGAATCACTTTCCGCTTTCGATGAATCCCGCTCGCTCATGGCGGGATCATCGCCATGATGCGTCAATCATTTGTTAACGCTGATTAACGTGACGGCATTTTACGTTCAGGCCGCAGCCGCAAGCCGGTCGCTCATGGCACGGTAGGACAGCGCTTCGCCGACATGAACGCGACCGACATGGGCCGAGGCGTCGAGATCGGCAAGCGTGCGAGATACACGCAGCACACGGTGATAGCCGCGCGCCGACAGACCCATGCGGTCGGCGGCATCGGCCAGCAATGTACGCGCATCGCCCTGAAGCAAGACGGCTTCCTCCAGCATCCGCGCCGATACCGCGCTGTTGGTCAGGGCGCCGGTAAGCCCGAGCGCGGCGTAACGCTGCTGCTGAATGTTGCGGGCAGCTTCTACGCGCCCGCGGATATCGGCGCTGGTTTCGCGCGCCGGCGGCAGCATCAGGTCGGACGCGGTGACGGCGGGCACGTCGAGATGGATGTCGATACGGTCGAGCAGCGGGCCGGAGATGCGCGCCTGATAGTCGGACGCGCAACGCGGACCGCGCCGGCAGGTGTGGCCGGGCTCGCCGGCCATGCCGCAGCGGCACGGGTTCATCGCCGCGACCAGCTGGATACGCGCCGGATAGCTGACCCGATGGTTGGCACGCGCGATCATGCAGTCGCCGGTCTCCAGCGGCTGGCGCAGCGAATCCAGCACCTGCGGGGTGAATTCCGGCAGTTCATCGAGGAACAGCACACCGTGATGGGCGAGCGAGACCTCGCCCGGACGGGCGCGAAGGCCGCCGCCCACGAGGGCGGCCATGGACGCGGAATGATGCGGCGCGCGGAATGGACGTACGGTGGACAGACCCTCCGCCGACAGCGTTCCCGCAACGGAGCGGATCATCGACACCTCGAGCATTTCCGGCGGCGAGAGATCTGGAAGCACCGAGGGCAATCGCGACGCGAGCATCGATTTGCCGGCGCCGGGCGGGCCGACCATCAGCAGGTTGTGCCCGCCGGCTGCGGCGACTTCGAGCGCACGCTTTGCGGATTCCTGGCCGCGCACGTCGGACATGTCGGCGAGCGGATTGACGGGCTTGCCAATCACCGGAGCGGGGCGCGAGAGCACCTGATTGCCGTTGAGGTGATTGACCAGCGCGGTCAGGCTGCCGGGCGCAACGATGTCCATGTCATGCGCCGCCCATGCCGCCTCGCCGCCGCAATCTTGCGGGCAGACGAGACCGCACCCTTGCGCGTTGGCGGAAATGGCCGCTGGCAGCACACCGGCCACCGGACTGATGCGGGCATCAAGCGCCAGCTCGCCGAGCACAACCTTGCCGTCCAGCGCCGTTGCGGGAATCGCGCCAATGGCGGCCATGACACCAGCCGCTATGGGGAGATCGAAATGACTGCCCTCCTTGGGCAGGTCGGCGGGGGCGAGATTGACAGTGATGCGCTTGGGCGGCAGCGCAAGGCCGACAGCGGTCAACGCGGCGCGTACCCGTTCGCGGCTTTCGGCAACCGCCTTGTCGGGCAGGCCGACGATGGTGAAGGCGGGAAGGCCGGCAGACACCTGTACCTGCACATCGACGGGCCGGGCGTCTATCCCTTCGAAAGCAACCGTTCTTACACGTGCGACCATGCACCCCTCCAACGTCTACACGTCAGAGTAGCGCAACTTGTTTATGAGAACAATAGGCGAACAAATATCCCGTTTCGGTGGAGCGCTCGCCATAAGGTAGAGGCGGTGGTAATATCAACTCAAGGTAGAAAAATGCGAGAGGTACGCGCCATGCGTTTTCTTGTCTGCGCATTCATCATCGTCTGCGGCAATTTGCCCGTATCGGCCCATTCACACGGCGGCGGATGCCGGAAGAGCTCTCCGCCTGGACAGTGCTGTCACATGGAACGCGCCACCGGCATCGTTCATTGCCATTGATCTTCGATCCGGAGACAGGGCCTACAAGCGCGCTTCGATCGCGTCCCAGATCATGGCGGCCGCGTCCGGTCCGCCGAGCTTCCTGATCGCGCGGATGCCCGTCGGCGAGGTCACGTTGATCTCGGTGAGATAACCGCCGATGACATCAATGCCGGTGAAGATGAGACCTTTCTCTTTCAGCGTCGGGCCAAGCCGCGCGACGATTTCGCGCTCGCGTTCGGTCAGATCGGTTGCCGAGGCCGCGCCGCCGCGCACCATGTTGGAGCGCAGGTCGCCTTCGGCGGGAACCCGGTTCACGGCGCCTGCGAATTCGCCATCGACGATCAGGATGCGCTTGTCGCCCTGACGCACCTCGTCGCGGTACTGCTGGATCATCCAAGGTTCGCGGAAAACGGTGTCGAACATGTCGAGCAGAGAACCGTAGTTCTCGTCGCCGGGCTTGATGCGGAACACCGCCTTGCCGCCGTTGCCGTAGAGCGGCTTGATGACGATGTCGGAGAATTCCTTGCGAAACGCGGCGATCTCGTCGTGGTTGCGGGTGATCAGCGTCGGCGGCATCAGGTCGGCAAATTCGGTGACGAAAATCTTTTCCGGCGCGTTGCGCACGTTTGCCGGATCGTTGACCACAACCGTCTTCGGCTGAACGCGCTCGAGAATGTGGGTCGCGGTTATGTAGTCCATGTCGAAGGGCGGGTCCTGACGCATCAGAACGACATCGGCTTCGTCGAGACGCATGCGCGAGCGCCCGCCAAGGGTGAAGTGGTTGCCCTTCTCGTCGCGCACCTCGACCGGCTCCGCGGTAACGAAGACATCCGATCCGCGCTGGGCGAGATCGCGGACATGATAGTGCAGCAGCTTGTGGCCGCGCGCCTGCGCCTCCAGCATGAGGGCAAAGGTCGAATCGCCGGCAATGTTGATACTGGCGATGTGGTCCATCTGGACGGCTACGGTCAGAGACATGGGCTTTGGTCCTACAGGCGGAAGGCATCCGGCATATGGCGGGGCAGGCGGCGCGGCACCACCAGCACCGCGTCGAACCGCAAGGTGTATCTAGCAAAGGCGGGGTTGAGAGCAAGCCATGCCTGTGATGCGGCAATGAGGCGGCGCTGCTGATGCGGGGTAATCGCATGGGCCGCGCTGTCCATGTCAGCGCGCGCTTTCACCTCGACGAAGGCAATGGTGCTCCCGCGCTTCACAATCAGATCAAGTTCGCCGACGGGCGAGCGCCAGCGCCGCGCCAGGGGCAGGTAACCTTTCGCCAGCAAAAGCAGCAATGCCCTGGTTTCGGCGCGGCGGCCGCGTGTTTCCGCCGCCAGCCGGCGATGATCGGATGTGCCCGATTGCCGCATCACGCGCCGTTATCCGCATCGCTTTGAAGCGCAAGGGCGCGGGCGTAGACATCCTTGCGCCTCAGGCCGGTTTCAAGCGCCAGCATTTGCGCGGCGCGGCTGACGCCATGTTCGGCAATCAGCGCGAGGAGGCGATCCGAGAACGCCGCATCGGACATATCCGCCTCCCCGGCGGCCTGATCCGGCGGACCAACCAGAATAACGATCTCACCCTTGGGAGCAGCGCCATTGGCCAGGTTTGCGGCGAGTTCGTTCAGCGTAGCGCGCTCGACCGTTTCAAAGCGTTTGGTCAGTTCGCGCGCATAGGCCGCCGGGCGGTCGCCCAAAACGTCCGCCATGTCGGCAAGCGATGCCGCAAGCCTTCCCGGCGCTTCGTAGAAGACCAGCGTGCCGGGAATCCCGGCAAGTTCGGCAATCCGGTTTTTGCGCGCGCCCTGCTTGTGAGGCAGAAAGCCCGCAAAGAAGAACGAATCCGTCGGCAGGCCCGCCATGACGAGCGCCGAGAGCAGGGCCGATGCGCCTGGAACCGGAATGACGGTGAACCCCGCCTCTATGACGTCTTCCACGAGCTTGTACCCGGGGTCCGAGATCAGCGGCGTTCCGGCATCGGAAACCAGCGCGACCGCTTCGCCTTCTTCAAGCCGTTTCAGCAGTTCCGGGCGGCGGGCGGCGGCGTTGTGCTCGTGGTAGGAAACGCAGCGGGCCCTGATCCCGTAATGGTCGAGCAGCCTGCGGGTATGGCGGGTATCCTCGCAGGCAATCACATCGGCGGCGGCGAGCGTTTCCAGCGCGCGTATGGTCACGTCGCGCAGGTTTCCGATCGGCGTTGCAACGACATGCAGACCGGGCTGGAGGACCGGCGCATCAAAGCCGCTTGCGCCAATGGTGTAGCGCCGGTGCGACACCGCGGCGTTTTCGTCATTGTTTTGCTGCTGTGCCAAGAAACGATCCTGTTTTAGGTTCAACTTCTGTTTCAAGCGGTTAACCATAGCAGCGTTTGGTTGTCACAACATCGGTTACGGCTGTTTTCACACGGCCGTATAACGCTTACGATGTTGACCGTTTGTTTACCGTATCGCATCCCGTCCGCCACGCTTTCAGGCCTTCGGGGTGATGCTGCGTATCACGTGCGCGCAGGGAGTTTTGGCAATGGTATCTGGTGTCCGGCATGCGGCAACCCGCCTGAAGCGGCGGCGGTTCCTTGGCGCGTGCGCGGCCATGGCCGGCGCCATGCTGCTCGCCTCATGCAGCGGCGGCAACCTTCCCTCCTTCCCGCGAGGCCAGCAGCCCGCACAGCCGCCGCAGCAAGGCGCGGCTGCGAATGCGTTCGGGGCAGGCCCGGTCCGCGTCGCGTTGCTGCTGCCGCTGTCGGCCAATGGCAATGCCGGTTCAACCGGCCAGGTTCTGCGCAACGTTTCCGAACTTGCCATCGCCGAAATTCCCAACGCGGCGATCACGGTGATGCCGTTCGACACCAAGGGCACGCCGCAGGGCGCGCGGGACGCCGCCAATCTGGCCGCACAATCCGGATCGTCACTGATTATCGGCCCGCTGTTCTCCAACGAGGTGACCGCTGTCGGCCAGGTCGCCGGATCGTCGAACATTCCGGTCATCGCCTTCTCTTCCGATCCGAATGCCGCGGGCGGCCCGGTCCATCTGCTCAGCTTCCTTGCCGAAAGCGATGTGAACCGCGTGGTCTTCCACGCGGCGCAGAACGGACGCAAGGCGTTCGGTGCGCTGGTGCCTGAAAACGCCTACGGGCTTATGGTGGAGGGCGCCCTGCGCCGCGCCGCATCGCGCAATGGCGGGCAATTGATCGCCGTTGAGCGTTACCAGCCGGATGTGAATTCCATCACGGCGGCTTCCGCCAAGATCACGGCGCTCGCTTCGGGATCAAACCCGCGCATCAACGCCCTGATGATTCCCGATGGCGCAGCCGCCGTGCCGCATATTGTCCAGGCGCTGCAATCGGGCGGGGTCGATTTCAACAAGGTGAAGCTGCTCGGCACCGGCCAGTGGGACGACCCTGCCGTGCTGCAAATTCCGCAGCTTCAGGGCGCATGGTTCGCCGCGCCCGACCCTGCCGGATTCAACGAGCTGGCCAGCCGTTATCAGAACCGCTACGGCGCCCAGCCGCCACGCATCGCTTCGCTCGCCTATGACGCAACCAGCCTCGCGGCGGCGCTGGCGAGCATCGATTCAAACAATCCCTATCCGCCCGGACGACTGGAAAACAAGGACGGCTTCCAGGGTACCGACGGCATTTTCCGCTTCGACAGCCAGGGCCGCAGCGAACGCGGCCTTGCGGTGCTCGAGGTGCAGCCTCCGGGACGGCGCGTCGCAAGCCCGGCGCCAAAGACATTCCGCGGATCGGGCTTTTAAACGCTTTCGGTTGCCGCAATTCCGGACGGAAAACCGGAAGACCACTTTTCCTGGAATTGCTCAGTCGACAGCCAGGGCCGCAGCGAACG
>JAGRLC010000037.1:7946-9091 GCA_020441995.1 Rhodobiaceae bacterium | reverse complement strand
CGCCAAAGACATTCCGCGGATCGGGATTCTGATTTCAGACCGGATCAGGCCGCCAGATCGGCAACCACGGCATTCAGCACCGGGAAGCCTTCCGCCGTGACGCGCAGGCCGCGATTGCCGACACGGGCAATCAAGCCGTGTTCTTCCAGATCAGCGATGCGGGATGAATCGAGGGCGCGGCCGGAAAGCTCGGTGTAACGCAGCGTGTCGATACCGCTGGCAAGGCGCAGGCCCATGACCAGGAACTCATCCGCGATCTCGACCGAATCGAGTTTCTCATCGATGTTCATGCCGTGGCCACGCTCAAGCACCTTGCGCCGCCAGGCTTCCGGCATTGTCTCGCAGGCGGTCGCATATCGGCCATCGGCCAGGGTCAGGCGGCCATGAGCGCCAGCGCCGGCGCCGACGAAATCTCCGCTGTGCCAATAGACGAGATTGTGGCGGCACTCCGCGCCGGGGCGGGCGTGATTTGAAATCTCGTAGGCCGGCAATCCCGCCTTGGCTGTCAGGTCCTGTGTCACGTCATAGAGGTCCCGGCCGGTATCTGGATCGGGAACCACGAACTTGCCCGCCGCATGCAGTTTGGCGAACGGCGTGTCCGGCTCGATGGTCAGCTGGTAGAGCGACAGGTGTTCGCCCGCCAGCGACAGCGCCTCGTCAAGCTCCTTGCGCCAGTCCTGCGGCGTCTGGCCGGGCCGGGCGTAGATCATGTCGAAGGACACGCGCGGGAACGTCGCATTGGCGATTTCCAGCGCGCGGATCGCTTCTGCCCGGTTGTGCAACCGCCCGAGGAATTTCAACTGATCGTCGATCAGCGATTGCACGCCCAGGGAAACGCGGTTGACGCCGGCTTCGCGGAAACCCCTGAAACGGCCGGCTTCCACACTCGACGGATTGGCTTCCAGCGTGATCTCGGCATCGTCATCCATCGGCCAGAGACGGCCGACGGCGGAAATGACACGCTCAACCGCTTCCGGCGGCATCAGCGATGGCGTTCCGCCGCCGAAGAAGATGCTGCGGACATTGCGCGGCGGTGTGGCCGCCATGCGTTCGGCATTGAATTCCAGCTCGCGAACCAGCGCATCTGCGAAGCCCATCGCATCGATACCGCCATGGCGCACGTGGCTGTTGAAATCGCAATAGGG
>JAGRLC010000037.1:0-7935 GCA_020441995.1 Rhodobiaceae bacterium | reverse complement strand
CGCAGAACGGCCAGTGGACATAGACAGCGAAACCGGCATCGCCGGCTTCAGTGCCGGGATAGACCGGTTTTGGCGGCTGCGTCAGATCGATATCAGTCATCGCCGATACCTGTTTCGACCATCAGTTTGAATGCGCGGGCACGATGTGACAGGGCATGCGCCTCGCCGCGCTTCCAGCCGTGCTTTTCGGCGGCATCCATCTCGCCGAATGTACGCGCGTGGCCTTCGGGCAGGAAGACGGGATCGTAGCCGAACCCCTTTGTCCCGCGCGGCGGCCAGACCATCACGCCTTCGATCTCGCCACGGAACAGCTCCGTGTGGCCATCGGGCCAGGCCAGGCATAGAACAGCGACGAATCGCGCGCCGCGCTTGTCATCGTCCGTTGCGCCCGCCGCCTGCATGGCTTCCTCGACATTGCGCATCGCCAGTGCGAAATCCTTCTCCGGCCCGGCCCAGCGGGCGGAATGAATGCCCGGCTTGCCATCGAGAGCATCGACGCAGAGGCCCGAATCATCGCTCAGGGAGGGGATGCCGCTTGCCGTTGCCGCCGCCAGAGCCTTGATCTTCGCGTTTTCCTCGAAGGTCTCGCCATTCTCTTCCGGTTCGGGAAGATCGAGTTCCGCCGCCGAGACAATCTCGCAGCCAAGCGGGCCCAGCAGGTCGCGGATTTCGCGCACCTTGCCTTCGTTGTGGCTGGCAACGACGATTTTTCCGGGGACGGCGCGCATTCAGGCGAGCGCCTTTTTCTGCATTTCGACCAGCTCGCCGACGCCTTTCGAGGCGAGCGACAAAAGATCCAGGAACTCGCTCTGGCTGAACGGCGTTTTTTCCGCCGTTGCCTGGATCTCGACCAGACCGCCGGCACCGGTCATGACGAAATTGGCGTCCGTTTCGGCTGATGAATCCTCGGCGTAGTCGAGATCGAGCACCGGGGTGCCCTTGTATATGCCGCAGGAGATCGCCGCGACATGATCGGTCAGCGGATTCAGGTCGATCATGTTGCGCTCGCGCATCCAGGCGACGCACTGGGCCAAGGCCACCCAGCCGCCGGTGATCGAGGCGGTACGCGTACCGCCATCGGCCTGCAGCACGTCGCAATCGACGGTGATCTGGCGCTCGCCGAGCAGCTTCAGATCGCAGACGGCGCGCAGCGAGCGCCCGATGAGGCGCTGGATTTCCATGGTTCGCCCGCCCTGCTTGCCGCGGGCGGCCTCGCGCTGCGAGCGGTCATGGGTGGCGCGCGGCAGCATGCCGTATTCAGCCGTCACCCAGCCGCGCCCCTGTCCGCGCAGCCACGGCGGCAGACGCTCCTCGAGCGAAGCCGTGCACAGCACATGGGTGTCGCCGAAGCGGATGATGCACGATCCTTCGGCATGCTTGGCGACGCCGCACTCGATGGAAACCGCGCGCATGGAATCGGGAGAACGTTCGGACGGGCGCATGATGATGCATCCCCTGCTGATATGAAATGGCTTGATGTCTTGCTGCGCTCTGTAGCCGGTTCGCGGCCCAAGCGCAAAGGGTGCCTTAGGCACCACGGGCATCAGGCTGCCCAAATGCGCGCACGCGTTTCAACCTTGACGGATGGCCCGGCGCGACGAACATAATCACATCATGGACCGCATAACACATCTCCGCTCCGTCGTGCCCGGACAACAGGAGCCGGAACCCCGGCTGGAAGAGGTAAAATCCGAGCTTGCCAAGCTCGGAGAGCGTTCGCGCGAGATTTTCCGGCAGATTGTCGAAAGCTATCTGGAAACCGGTTCCCCGGTCGGCTCACGCAACCTGAGCCGGGCGCTGTCGTCGATCAACCTGTCGCCCGCCTCGATCCGCAACGTCATGGCGGATCTCGAAGCGCTCGGGCTGATCTTTGCGCCCCATACATCCGCCGGGCGGCTTCCAACGGAACTGGGGCTGCGCTTCTTCGTCGATGCGCTGATGCAGTTCGGCGAGCTGACCGAAGCCGAGCGGCAGAATATCGAAGCGCAGGTTGCCGCCGGCCAGCAGCGTTCCTTCGAACATGTGCTCACCGAGGCCGGCGACCTCCTGTCCGGCCTGTCGCGCAGCGCCGCCGTGGTGCTGGCCACCAAGAACGATCTCAAGGTGCGGCACGTCGAGTTCGTCAGGCTTGATCCGCGCAAATGCCTTGTCGTGCTGGTGGGTGATTCGGGCGCGGTGGAAAACCGGCTCATGGACCTGCCCGAGGGCGTGCCCGCCGACAGCCTCGTTGAAGCCGCCAATTACCTCAACGCGCATATGCGCGGCAAAACGCTGGCGGAAGCGCGCCGCGACATGGAGAAAGCGCGCGAGGCCGCGCGCAACCAGGTGGAACAGCTCACCGAGCGGGTCATCGAGGCGGGTCTCGCCAGCCTCGGCACGAAGCAGGACGGCAGTCCGCAAACCCTGATCGTGCGCGGGCAGGCGAACCTGCTGGAAGACCTGAGTGCTCTTGAGGACCTTGAACGGGTTCAGTTGCTGCTCGCCGACCTGGAGCGCAAGAACGACATCGTCGAGCTTCTCGGCCTCGCCGAGGTCGGCGAAGGCGTACGCATCTTCATCGGCTCGGAGAACAAGCTGTTCTCGCTGTCGGGTTCCTCGGTGGTGCTTGCGCCCTACCGCGACCGTGACCAGAGCATTGTCGGCGTGCTCGGCGTCATCGGACCGACACGGCTCAACTACGCGCGTATTGTTCCGATGGTGGACTATACCGCCAAACTGGTCGGTCGAATTCTCGGCGATGGCTAGGTCCTGACCGGTCAACCGGCAAAGGCGGGTTGATTTTCACGTCCAAAGCCCTGATATCCGCGTCACGGACCGCTCCGCAGGCTTGCCTGCCCGGAGCTTTAGGGCGTGACGCGCGTTGCGATGCGTGCCGCCAAAGACAACGGGACCAAAGAGTATGAGCAAGGACGACGCAAACAAGACTGGCGCCGAAGAAGCGATGGCCGATCAAGACACCGTGGAAAACGGAGCGGGAGCCGGCCCGGACATGGAAGCCGCCGCCGCGGCGGCGGCCGCGCTTGCGCAGGAAAACGCCGAGTTGAAAGACCGGCTTCTGCGCACGGCCGCGGAAATGGAAAACCTGCGCAAACGCACCGAGCGCGAGGTGCGCGATGCCGGTCAATACGCCATCGCATCATTCGCCCGCGACATTCTCGTGGTTGCCGACAATCTTCAGCGTGCGCTTGAAACCATGAAGCCGGACGACGGCGAGAGCGCGAAGATCGCCTTCGAACAGATGCGCGAAGGCGTCCACCTGACCAAAGGCGAGCTGGTGCGCCAGCTTGAACGCCATGGCGTCAAGCAGATCCCGGCGCAAAACGCGAAGTTCGACCCCAACATGCATCAGGCGATTTTCGAAATTCCCGACGAAAGCGTCCCGGCGGGCACCGTGCTTCAGGTCACCCAGGACGGCTACACGATCGGCGAACGCGTGCTTCGCCCGTCTATGGTCGGGGTATCCAGAGGCGGGCCGAAGGCCGCACCGAAGCCGGAAGCCGCACCTGAGCCGGCCCAGAGCACCAGCGACAAGAACAATGCGGACGCAGGCGCCGCCAATCAGGAACACATCGACAAGACGGTGTGAATGGCCGGTTTCGAATTCGCCGATCCGGAGTTGCTCAGCCGTACGCCCCGAATCGGTGCGACAGGCCGATACCGATCCTGCGCATCATGGCGTAGACATTGGAGATCGGCGCAATGATGTGATCGTGGATGTGCGGGTAGCCGCTGTCGCGATCGGAGCCGAAATCCGCCTTCTCGTGCATGGGAACAGATGAACCGGTGTCCTCGCGGCGCGGGAAGGTTTCGGCAATCAGGTCGACGGCCTCGGGCACCCGCATCTGGATCAGCAAGTCGAGCACGACCTCGCGCGAGAAATCGTTGCGGGCGGCGAACGGCGGCAGATCGGCGGCGCGCAGCATGACGTGCATCATCAGCGCAATACGCACCGCGTGAAGCAGATAAAGCGCACGGCGCGATTCATCGGCCAGCGGATTGACCCCGGAGCCCAGCTCGGCAAGCAGCGCTTCCAGATGCAGAAGATCCGTCCGCAGGCGATTGTGGAAACGGGCAAAGGCGAAGGCCGTTCCGTTTTCCGCCAGCCGTTCGGCAAGCGTAAGACAGGCACCGCGCTGCGGTCCCGGCCCGCCGGCATCGGCGCGGGCGATCCAGAATCCGGCATCGAGGATGGTTGCCTGCGCGGCAAACGCCGTCAGGCTCGACTGCCTGCGGGCAAAAGCGATCATCTTCACCAGCGCCGTCGCGCGCGGCGAACGGCGGCAAAGATCGGCAAAGCGGTCGAATTCATGCACCGCCGCCGAGCCGAAGCCCGTTACGACATTGGGCAGGAAACCCAGCTGCTGAAGCGTGGCATTGTGCGGAATGGCGCGCAGACGCGAGAGATCCGAGCGCCCGCCGCCGCTTTCGCTGGCCCGGCGCGCCTTGCGTGACCCGGTCGCGAAAAGCAGGTTTCCGGCAAAGGCGAAGACCGCCGAACCATAATCGGGATCGTTGTAAAGCGCCGTCTGATAGCTGCGCAGCGCGCGGTAGAAATCCCAGGTGAAGGCGATGTCGGTATAGAACGGATCTTTCTCGTTCACCGTCCAGCTGTTTTCGGCAACCAGAATCCCCGACACGCTGCGCAAAGCCATGTCATCGGTCTCGAACAGCAGGAAGCCGTCGGTGCCCTGAAAGCTCGACTCATGCTTGAGCGGGATCGACAGCCGCCTGAACCAGCTGCGCGCCCACGGCGTCATGATGTGATGCTGGCGATGGGTCAGGGAACCTGGATGGCTGCCGCGGCCAAGCGATTCGCCATGGGTGTCGAAGATCAGCGCTTCCACATTCTTGAGGCCTGATTTCTCGATCAGGCGCGCCATCTGGATTTGCAACCGTTCGATCGCGAGGGAAGCGGGGATCTGGCCGATGAAGCGGCCGGCATCGGAAAACCCGGTCTGGATCGCAATACGGCCGCGCCTTTCGAGATGCGTACGGAACGCCTCGTTCTCGATCAACTGTTCGATCAGCCGGTTTCCGCGCTCCAGCGCATCGGGCGTTTCGAACAGCGGCGAGATGTCGATGTGATCGTCGACGCCGAACAGACGGGCGAAATAGAGCACCGCGACCGCCGTCAGCGGCTGCTCGCATTCCGCGATCAGATAACGGATCACCGTGTCGCGGTCGATGCAGGTCAGGAAACGTGCGACCAGCATCATCTGCCGCAGCGCCGTGGTCTGCTCGTTCTCAAGCGAGGCGAAATTGATCGCCGACGGCTTGGTCGCGGCGATTTCTTTCGTCAGGTTTGACAGCGGCAGGCGGCCGTCGAGCGCGCCCTGCCCCGTCCAGCCAAGATGCGCGCGAAGGGCGTTGTGCACCTGGACCGCGTTGATGCGCATGTGAATATGACCGGTGCCGAGCCCGCGTGTCGCGATTGCCGCATGCAGCACGATAAGCTCCATGCGCGCATCCTCGGAGGTTTCGGCGATGATCAGCTCGTGCAGTTCATCGCGGATATCCTTCGTGTCGAGAATACGGTCGGGATCGGGATCCGTGAGCCTGTTGGCGGCGGCGGCGAAGGCTTTCTCGTCGGCCATGTCCCCCTGGAAGGCCCCGGCTTCCGCCTGGGCGCTGGCAGCGGCCCTTTCCAGCTTGTCCTTGAGCTTCTCCAGCCTCTTGGCGACATTCTTGCCATCGGGGCCTTTTTCAATGATCGCGCCGACGCGGGCGGCATAGGCTTCAAGCTGATCGGCCTTCTCGCGCAGACGGAAACGGATTGAATCGGACCAGCCGATGTCCGAGCGTCCGTCCAGGTCGTAGCCGACCCAGGACGCGAGCGTGGAAAGCTCGGGGCGGAAGGCGGCCCACTGCAGCGGATAAAGGTCGCGGGCTATCCCGACGAGCTGGCGATGCAGGATGTCGAGGGCGGCGGCCATGCGTTTCAGCGCGCTTTGGGCGCTGACATGTTCACGCAGAAGCGTCTGCTCGGCTTCGGGCTGGTGCGGCTCGTCCTTAAGCGCTTCGAGCGCTGCGCCGTATTCCGGCGATCCGGCCTCGTGGGTCGCCAGCTCGGCAATGATGGCGCGCAACTTGTCCGACATCGAGAAGGTCGGGTGCGCGGTCAGCACGAAACCGAAAGCGGAGCGCTGCCAGCGCGCGCAGAACGCTTCGAAAGGAACCGGCTTGCCGCCGTCGCCCATGGCAGAGGCGCGCACCATGCGGTCAAAGCGCGCAAGCGCCTCTTTCGACGAACCCGATTCCATGTATGCCGACAGCCGGCCCGCACGGGCCACGAGCGCCTGGTCGGACAATGTCTTCGCCAGCCCGTCCAGATCGGACGTGGAGACCGTTCCCGCCTCCAGCTCACGTGAAATGTCATAGGCCAGCTGTTTGACCGCATTGGCCTGCGGGTCGTGTGCGGGTTGGGCAATATGCGCCTCGAGCAGGTCGAGGTAGCGTTCCTGGAGGGAAGCGGGCGCATTCATGGGGAAACTCCCGGGCAACGGGTGGAGTGGACGCGGTTTCCGCGCGATTCATGCATTATTGCGGGTCTGGCCACCTTGGCATCGTAACAACGATTGCGCGAGGGGGTTATGCCTGTGTTGAAGCAGGTGTTTGAACGAAATTTACGCGATTGCGTCATAAAAACAGGCGCTAGACCACATTTCCGTCAGGCGGATCAACGCGCCGCAGCGTCAGGTTGATCCGGCCCGGCGAAGGCAAAAGCGTCGATGTGCCCGGCAATATGCGGTCGACCCCGTGATGGATCAGGCGCGCCGGGCCGCCCAGAACCAGCACATCGCCGGATTGAAGCCTGAACGAGCGCGTCGGGTCTTTTCGCCCCGTCCCGCCATGGCGGAAGACGCATGTGTCGCCGAGCGAAACGGAAACGACGGGCGCATCGAAATCCTTCTCGTCGCGATCGACATGCAGGCCCATGCGCGCCTGCGGCTCATAGTAATTGACCAAGCAGGCCTGGGGTGCTTGGTCATGGCCGGAGACATCACGCCACAGATCCAGAAAGGCCCCGGGCATCTCCGGCCAGGGCTTGCCGGTTTGCGGATGGTTGGGCTGGTAGCGGTAACCGTCGCGATCGGAAACCCAGCCGAGCGGGCCGCAATTGGTCATCCGCACCGAGAACGGCCTGGCCGTTTTCGGCATGACCGGCGTGAACAGCTGCGCGGATCGCACCACATCGCGGATCGCCTCGACGAACGAAGCCTGTGCGTCAGCGTCAAGATAGCCGGGATACCACCTGAGGCCGGGAATCGGTTCGATCATGCCTAACTCTCTTGGATTCTTCATCTCCTATTGCCTTGCAGCATAAGGCGACGCTTCTTATATAGCGCTCAAGTCTCCTTGACCTGTTGGACCGTTATCGCCGACAAGGCGATCAAGCCTGCGGGCCATGGAGCTGTTTTCCTGCAACCCCAAGGGGGCCGCAAACCGCACGTTCCGTGCAAGGCGCCTTACAGGGCCGGACGCGACCCGCCGAACGACTGGGAGTTTTAATCATGGGCAAGGTCATTGGCATCGACCTCGGCACAACCAATTCCTGCGTCGCCGTCATGGACGGCAAGGACGCAAAGGTTATCGAGAATTCCGAAGGCGCGCGCACGACGCCTTCCATGGTGGCATTTTCCGAAGATGGAGAACGCCTCGTCGGCCAGCCGGCGAAGCGCCAGGCTGTCACCAACCCTTCCAACACGCTATTCGCCATCAAGCGCCTGATCGGCCGTCCCTACGACGACCCGATGACGCAGAAGGACAAGGGTCTCGTGCCTTACGAGATCGTCAAGGCGGACAATGGCGACGCATGGGTCAAGTCGCACGACAAGGACTACTCGCCGTCGCAGGTTTCCGCCTTCATTCTTCAGAAGATGAAGGAGACGGCTGAATCCTTCCTCGGCCAGCCGGTGACGCAGGCCGTCATCACGG
>JAGRLC010000158.1 GCA_020441995.1 Rhodobiaceae bacterium | reverse complement strand
GGCAGGTCGAGCAGCCATTCGCCGGGATAATCGACGATATCGAGGTTGAGCCGCCCGCGCCCGAGATTGCGCCCGAGGAAGGTTTCGGATTCGAAGTTCAGCGTCACCCGCAGTTCGGAGATGTGGCGGGTCGAATCCGGCCAGTGTCGCGTATCGGGTTTGCCGCCGCCTGTGAGCGCGGAAAGATGCGTTTCATATTCGAAGCGCGGCACGGCGTCGTCGGGCTGCGGCGACAGGGTGGCGGAAGCGATGCGGCCGCTGGCCTGCGCGGAAAACAGCGGCAGGCGCCCGCCCCTGGTCAGATTGTGGACGAGGCTGGTGATGAACACCGTCTTGCCGGCGCGCGACAGACCGGTGACGCCGAGGCGCACGGTCGGATCGACCATATCAGAGGCATAATCGGCGAGGGAAAGCGCAGCGAGGCGGGCTTCTTCTGCTATGTCGGTGAAATTGACCAATCGGCTCACATCTCGGGAAGTTCGCGCGGCACGATGAAACGTTCCAGCCGCATGCCGCCGGGTTTCAGGCCGGACCATTCGCCGTCGAAAATGGCAACGGCGGCTGTAGGGTACTTGGTCTTGATGCGATCCAGGGCGGCTTCGTCGGAGCCCGGGCCCGCAAGCGCGGCCGCGAGGTCTTCCATCGCCGGATTGTGGCCGATGATCGCAAGCGTCTGCGGCGCCCCGCCTGTGATGGCGCTGCGGGCAAGGTCGAGCAGGGTATTGGCGTCGGCTTCGTAAACGGCGCGTGTCATGTCGATGCGGATATCGTCCGTCCAGTGCTCCATGGCAAGGGCCAGCGTCTGCCGGGTGCGCAATGCAGTTGAGCAGATAATGTGGCCGGGCGCGAGACCGGCCTGCGCCAGCGCATGCATGACGCGCGGCATCGTACGAAGGCCGCGCGGCGCCAGGGGACGGTCGAAATCGGCAAGGCCGGGTGTATCCCAGGCCGATTTCGCGTGTCGCATCAAAACGAGTTTTGGCATGCGCGGACCTCATATCTGTTGCGGCGGAATCACGCTTCGTCTTTGCGCGGGCTTGCTCTATCACAGCGTCCATGAACGCCAGAACACACCCATCAGGTTTTCCCGACGCTGACAGCTTCTACACCGCCACGGCAAGGCCGTGGGCGGGTGGTGAGGCGCTGACGCGCGATACGCAATGCGATGTCGCTGTGATCGGCGGCGGCTTTGCCGGCCTTTGGGCCGCAAGGCGGCTGGCGGCTGCCGGCAAGGCGGTCGTGCTGCTGGAAGGCGGTGAAGTCGGCCGTGCGGCCTCCGGGCGCAATGGCGGTTTCGTGTCGACCGGTTTCGCGCAAGGGCTGGATGAGCTGGAGCGCAAGCTCGGGCGCGAGCATGGCCGCGAGCTCTTCGCGATGTCCGACAAGGGACGGGCGAGCGTTCTCGATTTCTGCAATGCCCATCCCGGCGCCGGCATCGACCCGGTCATGGGTCGGCTCAAGGTGCTGCGCTATGACGATGGCGGGGCCCTGGAGAAGCGCATCGATTTTCTCAACGAGACGCTCGGGCAGAACATGGTTTTCTGGCCGCGCGAGAAAGTGCGCGATCAACTCAGGACGCAGGCCTACACCTGCGCGATGGAAGACCGTAACGGTTTTCATGTGCACACGCTGAACCTTGCCCGCGCACTGGCCGCGGATTGTTCAGCCAAGGGTGTGGCGGTTCATGAGAACACGCCGGCGGTGTCGCTGGTGAAAGCCGGTGCTGGATGGAAGGTGGCAACGCCAGAGGCGAGCGTGACGGCGGAGCATGTGGTGCTTGCCTGCAATGTCGCGGCGAGCGGCGAGGGTAAGTCCGTTTTACCGGCGCTGAGCCGCGCCATCGTTCCGGTCGCAACCTATGTCGTGACCACCGAGCCGATGGGCGAAAAGCTGCATGAGGCGATTGTTTGGCGGGGCACCGTTTCGGATACGCGGCGCGCCGGCGACTACTACCGCATCGTCGATGGCGATCGTCTGTTGTGGGGCGGCCGGATCACCACGCGGGTCAGCCAGCCGGACGATCTTGCGGCAACCATGCGCGCCGATATCGAGCGTATCTACCCGCAATTGGCACCGGTTAAAATCGACTATGTGTGGACCGGGCTGATGGGCTATTGCCGTCACAAGATGCCGATCCTGGGAGCGCTTCGTCCCGGTCTTTGGTCCTGCACGGCCTTCGGCGGACACGGCCTCAATACCACCGCCATGGGCGGGGAAGTCGTGGCCGACGCGATCACCGGAGCCGACGACCGCATCCGCTTGTTCGCGCCTTATCGCGCGCTTTGGGGCGGTGGATATGCGGGGCGCATTGCCACGCAGCTTGAATACTGGCGGCTTCAAGCTCTGGATTGGTGGGAAGAAAAACGCGGCGCCTGATGGCTTGCGAGTTTGATTCAACCGCGCGGGAAAACGCGAGTCGCCAGAATCGGTTAGGCGATGCTTCTCACCTGATGAAAATCCGATTCAACTGGTTGGCAATCTGATTCAGGTTGAAGTGGTTCAACCGCTTGAGACTCTGATTCAGATTCAACTGATGTGTCCGCTTCAGTTGCCCGCCCGGATGCGGTCGGCGGCAGCCTCGGCGATCATGATCACCGGCGAATTGGTGTTGCCCGATGTGATGGCCGGCATGACCGAAGCGTCGATCACGCGAAGCGCATCCAGCCCCTTCACCTTGAGCGACGGATCGACCACGGCCTTGTCGTCGGTACCCATTCGGCAGGTGCCGACGGGATGGAAGATCGTGGTGCCGATGTCGCCGGCGGCCTTCGCCAGATCGGCGTCCGTTTCGGCCTGTGGGCCGGGCTTGAACTCCTCGGGGCGATAGCGCTGCATCGGCTCCTGACTGACGATTTTGCGGGTCAGGCGGATGCCGGCGGCGGCCACCTGACGGTCTCCTTCGGTGTCGAGATAGTTCGGGTCGATATCGGGATGCGCCTTCGGGTCGGGCGAGGCGATGCGGATTGTGCCGCGACTCTCGGGCCGCAAGTTGCAGACGCTTGCCGTGATGGCCGGGAAGGGGTGCGGCGGCTGGCCGAAGGCATCCAGCGACAGCGGCTGGACGTGATATTCCAGGTCCGGCGTCGCGACGCGGCCGGACGACTTCGCGAAGGCGCAGAGTTGACTCGGTGCCATCGACATCGGGCCGGACCTGAACAGCGCGTATTCGAGCCCGATCATCGCCTTGCCCCAGAGCGAGTTGGCGAGGGTGTTGAGCGTCTTCACGCCATGCACCTTGTAGGCGCAGCGGATTTGCAAGTGGTCCTGAAGATTGCCGCCGACATCCGGCGCGTCATGCAGCACGTTGATACCGTGTTGCTGAAGAAGGCCACCGGGGCCGACGCCGGACAGTTGCATCAGTTGCGGGGTGCCAACGGCCCCCGAGGCGAGCAGAACCTCGCGGCGCGCCGTGATCGTCCGACTTTCGCCGTTGTGATCGAAGCGGATGCCGGTGGCGCGTTTTCCCTCGAACAGGATGCGTTCGGCCTGAGCGTGAGTGATGACCTTGAGGTTGGGGCGCTGCCGCGCCGGCTTCAGAAAGCCTTTCGCCGCGCTCCAGCGCCAGCCGGCCTTCTGGTTCACCTTGAAATAGCCGACGCCGAAATTGTCGCCGCGATTGAAATCATCGGTGGCGGGAATGCCGGCTGCGATGCAGGCGTCGCGGAAAGCATCGAGCACTTCCCAGTGCAGGCGTTGTTCCTCAACGCGCCATTCGCCGCCGCTGCCGTGCATTTCGCCGGCACCGGCGTAATAGTCTTCCGATTTGATGAAATAGGGCAGTACGTCGTCCCACGCCCAGCCGACATTGCCGAGTTGGCGCCAGTGGTCGTAGTCGGCGGCCTGGCCGCGCAGGTAGAGCATGCCGTTGATGGAAGAGCAGCCGCCGAGCACGCGCCCGCGCGGATAACCTATGGCGCGGCCGTTCAGGCCCTTCTGCGGCGTTGTCTTGAAGCCCCAGTCGGTGCGCGGATTGCCGATGCANNNATAGCCGACGGGGATGTGGATCCAGTGGTAGTTGTCGCTGCCGCCGGCTTCCAGCAGCGCAACAGTCGTGCCCGGGTCTTCGCTGAGGCGGTTGGCGAGCACGCATCCGGCTGTACCCGCGCCGACGATCACGTAGTCGAATGTGCCGATGCCGTGCGTGCCGTCAGCCATTTTGTGAGACTAGTTCTGACCGCGCCGGGCCATGAAGGCCAGGCGCTCGAAAAGATGCACATCCTGCTCGTTCTTGAGAAGCGCGCCATGCAGCGGCGGGATCGCTTTCCGCGGGTCGCGCTCGCGCAGCACCTGCGGATCGACGTCCTCGCTGAGCAGCAGCTTGATCCAGTCGAGCAGCTCCGAGGTTGAAGGCTTCTTCTTCAGGCCGGGCACTTCGCGCACTTCGAAAAACAGGCTCAGCGCCTCGTTCAGCAACCGTCCCTTCAGGCCCGGGAAGTGCACGTCGACAATGGCGCGCATCGTCTCCTCGTCCGGGAACGAGATGTAGTGGAAGAAGCAGC
>JAGRLC010000157.1 GCA_020441995.1 Rhodobiaceae bacterium | reverse complement strand
GGAATGCCGTCGCGGATCGGATAGGCAAGCTTGGCGGCGCGGCTGATCAGCTCCTGCGCCTGCGGGTCGTATTCGAGCACGGTCTTGGTCAGCGGACAGACGAGGATTTCCAGCAGTTTCGGGTCCATGCTGCCTGCCGCGCGGTGCGGCTTGCCGTGTGATGCGGGCTCGTGGTTGTCAGGCATCGGTGCTCCGTCTCCGCTTCGCCGTAAAAGCCTATTGCAGCGTTTCGCCGTTGGTTTCCGTCATCAGGACACGCTCCGTGATGGCGATCAGCATCTCGGAACGCTCCTGGATGTCATGCGCTTCGAGCAGGGCCTGTTTCTCGCGCGGGCCATAGGGGCTCATCATCGACAGTAGGTTGACGAGCAATTCGCTCGACATCTGATCGATGTCGTCCCAGTCGGCGTCAAGATCGTTGGCTTCGAGATAGGCTTCCAGTGTTTCGATCAGCCGTGGCCGGTCGATTCCCTCATCGCCGTCGGGCGCATCAAAGTCGCGCGCGTAAGGCGCGGCATTGATGCTGCAAACCCGGTAAGGGGTATCGGCGGTCACTTCGCCTGTGATGTCGAAGCGCGAGATGCCCGTAAGGTTGATCAGCACACGGCCATCGCCGGTTTCCTGATAGGCGGTGATGCGGCCGGCACAGCCGACACGGGCAAGATCCGGCACGTTGGGTGCGGCCATTGCTCCGGTTTCCGGCTGCACCATGCCGATCAGACGGTTCCCGGCCAGCGCCGCGTCGATCATCGCCAGATAGCGCGGCTCGAAAATGTTGAGCGGAATCTCGCTGCGTGGCAGCAGAAGGGCGCCTGAAAGCGGGAAAACGGGAATCTCGCCCGGAATCTCGGTTGGTGCTGAATATGGCTTGTTGATACCCATCTCTTCTCTTTTTGCCGGTGCTTGGCTGTTCAGGAAAAAAGGACCGCGGAAAGGAGCCTGCGGCCTTCCTGTGTTGCTTCGTCTTTCGGTCCCCAGACCTCGAAGAACTGCAAGAGCTGCTTGCGCGCGCCGTCGTCGTTCCATTCCCTGCTACGGCGGACGATCTCGATCAGTTCACGCGCCGCGGCCTCGCGCTCGCCGCGCGCGTTCAGCGCCATGGCGAGATCGAAGCGGGCCTGATGGTCGGCCGGATTGGCGTCGAGCCTGGCCATGAACTCCGCCACGTCACCCAGTTCGGCGGCTTTTTCGGCCAGTTCGATCGCCGAAATCGCACTGACGATCGCGGCATTGCCTTGCGCGCCTTCCGGCGCCTGCGCGATGACTTCACGCGCTTGCGCCACATCGCCCATCTCGACAAGGGCCTTGGCGAGGCCGGCGATGGCATGCAGGTTTTCCTGGTCCTGCTGGATAACGGACGCATAGATTGAAGCGGCTTCTTCGGCGCGGCCCTCCACCAGCGCGCCATCGGCGGCTTCAAGGACTTCCTTCAAATCCGCGCCGGGCGCCGCATCGCCAAGCAGGCGGCTGATGAACGCCTTGAGCTGGCCTTCGGGAAGCGCCCCCATGAAACCGTCGACCGGGCGGCCCTGCTTGAAGGCAAAGACGGCCGGGATCGACTGCACGCCGAGCTGGCCGGCGATCTGCGGATGCTCGTCGATGTTCATCTTGACCAGCTTCACCGCGCCCTTTGCCGCGCGCACGGCGCTTTCCAGCATCGGGGTCAGCGCCTTGCACGGTCCGCACCAGGGCGCCCAGAAATCCACCAGAACCGGAACTTCGCCCGATGCCTCGACGACATCGGCCATGAAGGTTTCGGTTGTCGTGTCCTTGATCACATCGTCGCTGGCCGCCACTTGCGGGGCCGAGCCGATCATTCCGTCACTCAGGCTCATGGTAATCCGTACTCTCGATTTTCAATGCGCATCGCGCCGCGCAAATATCCTGCGCCATGAATAGCACATTTTTGGGGTAGCACGACCTAGCACCAAATGGCGCGCCAACGCATCCGGGGAAGGCCGTAGCGCTGATCCTGCGTTCAATTGCCGCTGCTGACCGCGACGATGTTCGCTTTGTGTCCGGTCGATTCGATGAACCGGACAAGGTCGTCGCGATTGATCGACGTGGTCATCGTGTTGACCAGCGGGTGGCAATTGAGCACATCGTGACGCATCAGGCTTTCGTCAAGAATGCAGGTGACGATGCCGCCGGTGTCATTGATCAGCCCGAAGGGGCTGACCGAGCCGGGGCGCAGGCCCAGCAATTCCATCAGCAGTTCGGGTTTGCCGAAAGAGACCCGCCCCGATCCGCCGATCAGGGTGTGAATCACCTTCAGGTCGACGGTTGCGTCCTCTTCAACGACCACAAGGAAAACCTTGCCCTTCTTGTCCTTGACGAAGAGATTCTTGATATGACCGCCGGCGATCTCGCCGCGCAGGCTTTGCGAATCCTGGACCGTGAACAGCGGCGGATGCGTCACCGTTCGCGTTTCGATGCCGAGTCCGCCCAGTTTTTCGAACAGGGCCTCGGGACTTGTCGGCAAGCCTGCGGAGGGGTCGGTTTCGGTCTCGGTCATGAAATTTCCGGAAGTTTAAGGGTTTGGCGTTCGTGGGCGCGTTCTAATGCCCCGTCCGGCAAGCCGCAACCGGTGTTGGCCGATATCGATTCAAGGCTGTTGCATTCCGAAACGGCTTGCGCCATATAGGCAGCCGCTTCGCGCCGGGAGCGCCTGCCCGTCAGGCCTTACCCGATTTTCCGGCGCACAGGACGCGGGCGTAGCTCAGGGGTAGAGCACAACCTTGCCAAGGTTGGGGTCGTGAGTTCGAATCTCATCGCCCGCTCCATTTATTTATCTCACGGCAGTTTCGCTGAAGCTCAACGCCTCCGATGAGGCGGCCAAAAAGTTGGCCGGTCGCGCAGTCGCGCTCCGGTTCGGGTTGAATCCAGATTTTTTAGTATCGCTCGCGAGCCATGCGGATTTGCGAGCCATGACATGACTTGCCCGGAAAGCGCTACTGGACCATTTTGGTCCAAAGCCCACCTGATATCCCACCGGCACGGCGTTGGCCTGCCCGGCAAATCAAGACGACGGACACATGAAATTCGGCATTGGCGCGTCGCTCCGGCGCAAGGAAGATCCCGCATTCATCACTGGAAAGGGCCGTTACCTGGCCGACACCGTTCCGCCGGACACGGCGCGGGCGATCATGGTGCGGTCGCAGTATGCCCATGCGGATTTCGAGATCACAAACGCCGATGACGTTCGCGCCATGCCCGGCGTGCTGGCGGTGATCACGGCTGAGGACACCGCACACCTCAATTCGCTGCCGAGCATCAATGTGCCGCTCAACCACGACGGTTCGAAGATCGTGGTGCCGGAGTTCCCGGTGCTGCCGAAGTCGCGTGTCCGATATGTCGGCGACAGCGTTGCCATGGTGGTCGCCGAAACAGAGGCGCAGGCGCGCGATGCGGTCGAAGCGCTGATGATCGACTACACGGCGCTGGATGTCGCCGCCGATCTCAGGTCGGCGGTGGCCGAAGGCGCCCCTGTCATCCACGAAAACGCGGCGGGCAATATCGCGTTTGACTGGTATGGCGGCGATGTGCCAGCCGCGCGCGAAGCGATGAAGACGGCCACGCAAGTGGCCGAGATCGAGCTTATCAACAACCGGGTCGTCACCAATTTCATGGAAACGCGCGGCGCCATCGGGTCGATTGAACCTGAAACCGGGCGCTATGTGCTGGAAGTCAGCTCACAGGGCGTGCATCTGGTTATCAACGTTCTGGCCAGTATGGTGTTCAACCTGCCGAACGACAGATTTCATATCATTACGCCGGATGTGGGCGGCGGATTCGGCACAAAGTATTTCTGCTACCGCGAATACGCGCTGGTGCTGATCGCGGCGGAGAAGACGGGCCGCAAGGTTGCCTGGATCGCCGACAGGTCGGACCATTTCCTCGCCGACTATCATGGCCGCGATCACATCACCAAGGCGAAGATGGGTTTCGACGACCGTGGCAAGATTGTCGCGCTGGAGGTCGATACGCTGGCCAATCTCGGCGGTTACATGTCGCAGCTGGCGGCCTTCGTTCCGACCAACGGGTCGGCGCTGATCGCCGGCGTTTACCGCATCCCCGAGATCGGCGTGCGGGTGCGCGGCGTCTACACCAACAGTTCGCCCTGTGATGCCTATCGCGGCGCCGGGCGCCCCGAGGCGGCCTATGTCATCGAGCGGCTGATCGACAAGGCGGCGCGCGATTTCGGCATGGACCCCGCGGCTCTGCGCAAGCGCAACTACATCCCGCCATCCGCCCTGCCGCACACCACGAAGGTCGGACGGACCTATGACAGCGGCGAGTTCAAGGCACTGCACGAACAGGCTTTCGAAACGGCGGATGTGAAAGGCTTCAAGGCCCGGCTGCGGGAAACGAAGAAACGCGGCAAGCTGCGCGGTCTTGGCCACGCGCTTTATATCGAGGCCTGTTCGGGCGGTGGCGAAGAACGCGCGCGTCTGTCGCTCGGCAAGGATGGCGTTCTGACCATCTATATCGGCACACAATCGAACGGCCAGGGCCACCACACGGCCTATGCCCAGCTTGCTTCGGAAGCCCTGAGCATCGATCCGGACAAGGTGCGGGTGGTGCAGGGCGACACGGACCAGGTGAAATACGGCATGGGCACCGGCGGGTCGCGCTCGATCCCCGTTGGCGGCACGGCGGTGAAGACCGGCGGCGACAAGCTGGCTGAAAAAATCCGCAAACACGCAGCCGAGAAGCTTGAGGCGTCCGTTGTCGACATCGAGCTTTTCGAGGACGGCGCGCGCATCGCGGGAACCGACCGGTCAATGTCCTTCGGCGAGATTGCCGCTTCGTCGCCGGAACCTTTCGACATCACCGAAGGCCGTATGCCCGAGGCGCCGACATTTCCCAACGGCATGCATGTGATCGAGGTCGAGGTCGATCCGGAAACCGGCGTGACCGAAGTGGTGAAATACACCGTCGTCGATGATTTCGGCGTTACGCTGAACCCCATCATGCTCGAAGGCCAGATTCACGGCGGCATCGCGCAAGGGCTCGGTCAGGCGCTGATGGAGCGGACCGTCTATGACGACAGCGGCCAGCTGGTAACGGCGTCGCTGACGGATTACTGCCTGCCGCGCGCCGATGATTTTCCCGCTATCGCGTTTTCGACCCGCAACGTGCCGTGCAAGACCAATCCGCTGGGTCTCAAGGGTGCCGGCGAGGCCGGCGCCATTGGCGCTTCGCCTGCGGTCATCAATGCTGTGGTCGATGCGCTGCACCGCGAATACGGCATCACCCATATCGATATGCCGGCCACGCCGGAGACGGTGTGGAGCGCCATCCAGAGCGCCCGGAATGCCGCGTAATATTCAGCGCGCCATGGCGTGATATTCGCCGTTCGGGCGCATGTCGGTTGCAGCCGCGACGCGGTTCGACATGTTGAAGAAGCCGACGACCGAGGCGATATCCCAGATGTCGCGGTCGCTGAAGCCGGCATCGCGCAAGGCCTGACGGTCGGTCTCAACGATGGCTTCGGGTTCGCGGGTGAGTTTCCATGCGAAGGCGAGCATCGCGGTCTGGCGGGCGTCGAGGTCGGCTGCGCGCCAGTTCATCACCATGAGTTCGCCCAGTTCCGGATCGCCGGACAATTGCCGCACCGCGGCGCCATGGGCCGTGAGGCAGTAATAACAGCGGTTCACGGATGACACGACGACGGCGATCATCTCGCGTTCCAGCTTGGAAAGCGCTGAATCGCCCAGCATCAGGTCATTGTACATGTCAGCGAAGGCCTGCAGCTTGACCGGCGAGAAGGCATAGGCCTTCAGCACGTTCGGAATCATGCCGAGCTTCTCCTCGCACTTGGCGAAATAGGCCTCCTGCCGCTCGGTCAGTGGGCCCTCGGCTGCAAGATCGAGGGCGATCACCGCTTTTTTACCGTCAGATTCAGTCATCGCCGTTTCTCCCTTTGCCGTCACATGTTTGTGCTGACCGCAGACCATCATGGACACGCCGGTGCGGCAAGACCATCTCGACAACTGCGCATCGAACGCGCAAGACTGACATCTAACGACAACAACCGTCGCCAGCGGCTTAGCGGTGCGCAGGACATGACGGAAAAATTCCTGGGGTTTCCGGCGGCGGCCGGATTCGACAAGAAGGGGGAGGCTATGCCGGACCGTGATGAAGACCGGAAACGCGCACTGATAGATGCTGTGGTCGATGCGCTGGGCGGAAGCGGAAAGTCGGCAAAGTCCATGCAGAATTTCGCGCGCACGCTCTATTCGGGCGCGCCGCTCGAGGATCTCTCCGCCTATACCGAGGCGGAACTCGCAAAGCTTGCCGAAGACACGTTCGCGCTGGCGGGCACACACAGGCCCGGCACTACGACGGTTCTGGTCAGTAATCCCGATTCACCCAGCGAAGGCGGGGCGCTCGAACGGGTGACCGTTGTCGATGTTGTCAACGAAAACATGCCGTTCCTGCTCGATTCGGCGATGGCCGAACTCAACGAGCGCGGGCTGGAACTGCGGATGGTGCTGCATCCGGTCATCGATGTGTCGCGCGATGCCAAGGGCAAGCTGAAGGACGTTTCCGGCAACTGGCGCACCACGGAAAACCCCGTCGGCGGGCCCGAGAGCTACATTCAGATCCATGTCGAGCGGATCGATTCCGATCTCTTGCGCAAGGATCTGGCCAAGGCGCTTCAGCATATCTTCGACGACGTGCGCCATTGCGTCGAGGACTGGAAGCCGATGCTTACGCATCTCGACGATGCGATTCGCGAATACCGCGAAAATCCGCCGCCGATTCCGGTCGAGGACATTGCAGAAGCCGTGCAGTTCCTCGAGTGGCTGCGCGACAACAACTTCACGCTGCTTGGCACGCGCCAGTATGATTTCATCGGAAGCGGCGAGGAAGCGCGGCTGGAGCGGGTGGGATCGGGAAAGGCGGCGGGACTTGGCCTGCTGCGCGATCCGAACGTGAAGGTGCTGCGCAGGGGGCGCGAGTTCGTTACCTATACGCCGGAAATCCGCGCATTCCTGATGCAGCCGGTGCCGCTGATCGTCACCAAGGCGAACGTCAAGTCGACGGTGCACCGCCGGGTCTATCTCGATTACATCGGCATCAAGAAATTCGACGACAAAGGCACGCTTGTCGGCGAGCTGCGCATTATCGGGCTTTATACCTCGACCGCCTATCACAAGTCGGTGCCGTCGATCCCCTATGTGCGGCGCAAGGCGGCGCAGGTCATGGAAATGGCCGGTTTCGACCCTTCCGGGCATTCCGGCAAGGGCTTGCAGAACGTTCTGGACACGTTCCCGCGCGATGAACTGTTCCAGATCGACGTCGAGACGCTCTATCAGTTCGCGATCGCCATTCACAATCTGTCGGAGCGCCCGCGAATCCGCGTTCTGTCGCGCGCCGACAAGTTTGATCGTTTCGTATCCGTTATCGTTTACGTTCCCCGCGACCGCTACAATTCCGAAGTCCGCAAGAAAGTCGGCGAGTACCTTGCCGACGTCTATGCCGGGCGAATTTCAGCCTATTATCCGGCCTTCCCGGAAGGCACGCTTGCGCGCGTCCACTACATTATCGGGCGCAGCGAGGGCGAAACGCCCAATCCAAGCCAGGAGGAGCTTGAAGCCAGGGTCGGGCAGATTGCGCGCACCTGGAGCGATGCCTTGAGCGATGCGCTGGCCAGCCAGCATGAGCCGCTGGAAGCGCAGGAGATCAGCGCGCGTTATGGCGCGGCTTTTTCCGTTGCCTATCAGGAGACGTTCCCGGCAGCCGAGGCGGTCGATGATATTGCGATCATGGACCAGCTCACGCCGGGCCATCCGCTGGCGATCCGCTTCCTGCCGGATGTTTCAGGCAAAGCATCGCAGCTGGCGCTGCGGGTCTTCAACATGGGCAACCCGATCCCGCTGTCGCAGCGGGTACCTGTTCTGGAGAACATGGGCTTCAGGGTCATTTCCGAACGTTCATTCCAGATCGAGCCCGTGCGCGATGGCGAAAGCGAGCAGGTTCATCTGCACGAGATGATCCTGGAACGGGCGGACGGAAATGCCGCCGACCTTGAAATGTATGGCGGACTGCTGACCGATGCCTTCCTGGCAATCATGCAGGGCTTTGCCGAGAATGACGGCTACAACGGGCTCGTGATCCGCGCCGGTATTGCCTGGCGCGACGTTGCCATGCTGCGGGCGGTGAGCCGTTATCTCAGGCAGATCCGCATTCCCTATTCTCAGGATTACATGTGGGAATCGCTGCTGCGTCACTCGGCCATCGCGGCCAGTCTCGTCAACCTGTTCCACGCGCGGTTCCAGATTGGCTCCGAGCGCGATCTCCAGGTCGGCAAGGCGCGCGAGAAGGCCGAAAGGGCCGCGATGAAAGCAATCGAGGAAGCGCTGGAAAGCGTTCCCAGCCTCGATGACGACCGGATTGTGCGGCGGTTTGCCAATCTCATCCGCGCGATGCTGCGGACCAATTTCTACCAGACCGACGTGCATGGCGAGCCGCCGGAAACCATTGCGTTCAAGATCTCGAGCCGCAATGTCGAGGAGATGCCCGAACCGCGCCCGCTGAAGGAAATATTCGTCTATTCGCCGCGTGTCGAAGGCGTTCATCTGCGCTTCGGCGAAATTGCGCGCGGGGGCTTGCGCTGGTCCGACCGGCCGCAGGATTTCCGCACCGAGGTTCTGGGCCTCGTCAAGGCGCAGCAGGTCAAGAACGCCGTTATCGTTCCGGTCGGCTCGAAAGGCGGGTTCTTTCCCAAGCAGATGCCGGCTGGCGCCGACCGCGAAACCGTGCAGGCCGAAGGTATCGCCTGCTACAAGATGTTCGTCGGCAGCATGCTCGATATCACCGACAACATCGAGGACGATGAAGTTATCCCGCCGCAGCAGGTTGTGCGGCACGATGGCGACGATCCCTATCTCGTTGTCGCCGCCGACAAGGGAACGGCGACATTCTCCGATATCGCCAATGGCATTTCCGAAGGGCACGATTTCTGGCTCGGCGACGCTTTCGCGTCCGGCGGCTCGGCGGGCTACGACCACAAGAAGATGGGTATCACCGCGCGCGGCGCATGGGAGGCCGTGAAGCGGCACTTCCGCGAAATGGACATCGACATCCAGACCCAGCCCTTCACGGTGGTCGGTGTCGGTGACATGTCCGGCGACGTGTTCGGCANNTCGGCAACGGCATGCTGCTGTCGGAAAAAATCCGCCTGCTTGCCGCCTTCGATCACCGCGACATCTTCATCGATCCGGATCCCGATCCGGCCAGGAGCTTTGCCGAGCGCAAGCGGCTTTTCGAGCTGCCGCGTTCAAGCTGGAAGGATTACGACGCCAAGCTGATTTCCAAGGGCGGCGGTGTCTTTTCACGTTCCGACAAGGCAATCCCGCTATCGGCGGAGATGAAATCGCTGCTTGGCTTGAGCGGGGATACCGCCACGCCGCAGCAGGTGATGAAAGCCATACTGTCGGCCAAGGCCGACCTGCTCTGGTTCGGCGGCATCGGCACCTATGTTCGCACTCCCGATGAGACCGACGACGAGGTCGGCGATCGCGCCAACGACGCGATCCGCATCACCACAAACGACTTGCGGGTCAAAGCCGTCGGCGAGGGCGCCAATCTCGGCATGACCCAGCCGGCGCGAATCCTGTTTGCGCGCAAGGGCGGGCGGGTGAACTCCGATGCCATCGACAATTCCGCCGGCGTAAATTCCTCCGACCTTGAGGTCAACATCAAGATCGCGCTGGGTTCGGTCGTGCGTGCCGGCAAGCTGACGATTCCCGACCGCAACAAGTTTCTTGCCTCCATGACGCCCGATGTCGCGGCCCTGTGTTTGCGCAACAACTATCTGCAGACGCTGGCGCTCAGCCTTGTGGAGCGGCGGGCGCACGAGAATCTCGGATTTGCGCAACGGCTGATGCGTGACCTCGAACGGCGTGGCAAACTCGACCGCGAGGTGGAGGATCTGCCCGATGACGCGAAGATCAGCGAGATGGCCGAGAAAGGCATGGGACTGACGCGTCCGGAAAACGCCGTGCTGCTCGCCTATGCCAAGATTGATCTCTACGAGGCATTGCTTGGCAGCACCATTCCCGACGATCCCTACCTCGGGCGTGAGCTTGGCCGTTATTTCCCACCGGCGCTGACCAAGACCTATCCCGACGCCATTCACGGCCACAGGCTGCGCCGTGAGATCATCGCCACCATGCTGTCGAACAGCATGATCAACCGTGGCGGGCCGACCTTCCTCGTGCGGGTGCGCGACGAGACCGGCGCCAATGTCGACGAAATCTCCGGTGCTTTCGCGCTGGCGCGCGACGGCTTCCAGATGACGGAGCTCAACACCCGTATCGATCAGCTCGACAATAAGATCAGCGGCGAGCTGCAGCTTGAGCTCTATGCCGAGATCAGCGACCTGCTGACATCGAGTGTCGTCTGGTTCCTGCGCAACGAGGACACCACCGGCGGGCTTGCCGGCAAAGTGGCGCATTTCCAGGACGGCATTTCCACCGTTGGAAAGTCGCTTGAGAAGCTGATGCCACCGGTCTTCGTGAAAATGATGCAGCGCCGCAAGGACGAGCTGATTGCCGCGAATGTTCCGGAAGACCTGGCCACCGACATGGCCGGTCTGATGTTCCTCGCGCGCGCACCGGACATTATCCGTATTGCGGACGAGACCAGCGCGAACCTGAAGGCGGCGGCGGAGACATTCTACGCCATCAGCGAAATGTTCTCGGTCGGCCCGCTCATCAACCAGGCCCAGGCGCTCAGCCTCGATGACTACTACGACCGTATCGCGCTGAGCCGTACAATCGATGCCATCTCGATTTCGCAGCGCCGTCTCGTGGCCCAGCTTGTCGCCGGCGGCAAGAAGGGGGCGGCGGCGATTGCGGACTGGAAAGATGCCCATGGCGCCGTTATCGAACGGGTCAGGTCGTCGCTCGACGATCTGCTGCAGTCGGATCTGACGGTGTCCAAGGTTGCGGTTGCCGCAGGGCTGTTCTCGGATCTCGCCCGCGACTGATCGTCATTCGAGCATGTCGGGTTTATGGACTAAAACACATGCTCCAAGTTTTGTTTGGCCGCGTGTTCCGGGCGGAAAACCGCTTGGCGCTTTTCCTGAACACGCTCTGGACCAGGGTGCCATTGCATGACGGTAACCGATGGCTCCCCGGCACGGGGTGAGAGACCCGGCAGGCTCGGTCTTGCCGGCTGGATGATGTTCGACTGGGCCGCGCAGCCGTTCTTCACGGTGGTGACGACCTTCGTCTTCGGCCCCTATTTCGTCTCCCGGATCGCCGAAAACCCGGCCCAGGGGCAGGCGCTGTGGGGCTACGCGGCGGCAGCCGCCGGCATTGTCATCGCGGTCATGTCTCCCGTATTGGGCTCGATTGCCGATGCGGCGGGTCCGCGCAAACCGTGGATCGCGGGCTTTGCCGTCATCCAGATCATATCGCTGTCGTTGCTGTGGTGGAGTGTTCCGGGCGGGTCCGTACTCTGGCCGCTGGTATTGTTCTCGCTTGCCACGATGGCCGCGGAATTTTCCATCGTCTTCAACGATTCGATGCTGCCCAGGCTTGTATCGCGCGAGCGGCTCGGGCGGATCTCCAATGCCGCCTGGGGACTGGGGTATCTCGGCGGCATGATCGTGCTCATCCTAGTGGTGGTGCTGATGGCCGGATCGCCGGATACGGGCCTGACGATTCTCGGTCTCAAGCCTCTGTTCGGGCTTGACCCCGCACAGTTCGAAGGCGACCGGATCACCGGGCCGCTGGCAGCGGTCTGGTATCTGGTTTTCCTGGCTCCGCTGATGCTTTTCACGCCGGACGCGCAGCGGACGCGGCGGATCGGGCCGGCGGTCCGCAGCGGCCTTGCCGAATTGCGCTCCACGCTGGGCGAAGTTCGGAAGGCGTCCGGTATCTTCCGATTCCTGCTGGCGCGGATGATCTATCAGGATGGCGTGGCGGCGCTGCTTCTTCTCGGTGGCGCGTTCGCGGCCGGCATGTTCGGCTGGGCAATCATCGAGATCGGCCTCTACGGCATCATCCTCAATGTCGTCGCCATTTTCGGGAACCTTGCCGCGGGCCGTATCGATATGCGTACAGGCTCCAAGCGCGTGGTCATGATCGCGCTTTTCATGCTGATCGCTGCGACTGTCGGCATTGTTTCCACCGGCCCGGGATATACGCTGTTCGGCCTCATCGATCTCGGCACGGCGGATAGCGGCGGACTGTTCGGCACGGCGGCGGAGAAAGCCTATATCGGCTTCGGGCTTCTGGTCGGCCTTGCCTTCGGTCCGGTTCAGGCCTCGTCTCGGTCCTATCTGGCGCGCAGTGTCTCCGCCGGTGACGCGGGCCGCTATTTCGGGCTCTACGCGCTGTGCGGGCGCGCCACGTCGTTCCTCGCGCCGTTCCTCGTTGCGACGCTGACGGCGATGTCGGGCTCTGCCCGGCTCGGGATGGCGGTCATCATCGTCTTCTTCGTTGCCGGCGCCGCTCTGCTGGCCACGACGCCCTATCCGGCGGCGCGGGCCGAATAGACGATTGGCTGCCGCCGTCTATTCAATGCGAACCGCGGTTCCGCTGGCCGATACCATCAGCATGCCGCCGCCGTCGGCGCCCACGTTTTCATAATCGAGATCGACGCCGATCACGGCATTGCAGCCGCGGGCGGAGGCTTCCGCCGCCATCTCCGCAAGCGCCGTCTCGCGGGCTTCCTTCAGCACCTTTTCATAGGCGCCGGAGCGTCCGCCGACGATGTCGCGGATGGAGGCGAAGAAATCGCGGAAGATGTTGGCGCCGAGGATCGCCTCACCGGTGACGATACCGCCATATTCGGTGATTCTGCGGCCCTCGACGGTGTTGGTGGTCGTGATCAGCATTCGATTATCCCGGATCAGTGGCGGAAGTGGCGCATGCC
>JAGRLC010000036.1 GCA_020441995.1 Rhodobiaceae bacterium | reverse complement strand
AGCACGGGGTTGTTCTTGGTGCGTCGCGCCAGCACCTGAATCGTGCGGCGGATTTCCTCTTCGCGCCCGATAACGGGATCGAGCCGGCCCTGCCTGGCGTCCTCGGTCAGGTCGCGGGCATATTTCTTCAGCGCGTCATAACCGCTCTCGGCCGATTCGGTATCCGCCGTGCGGCCCTTGCGCACCTCGTTGATCGCCGTGTTCAGACCCTGCGCCGTGACGCCGGCATCGCCTAGCAACTTTGATGTGTCGGCCTGCTTCTCGATCGCCAGCGCAAGCAGCAGCCGCTCGACCGTGACGAAACTGTCGCCGGCTTTCTTGGCGGCCTGGTCCGCCGTGTCGAATACACGCGCAACCTGAGGCGACAGGTAAAGCTGGCCACCCGCGCCCTGCACCTTCGGCAGCTTGGCGAGTTTCATCTCAACCGCCTGAAGCGCGTCCTTGGCTCGCCCTCCGGCGCGCTCGATCAGGCGCGCGGCGAGCCCCTCCGGGTCGTCCAGCAGAACTTTAAGCAGATGTTCGGGCAGGAATTGCTGATGGTTTTCGCGAAGCGCCAGGCTCTGTGCCGACTGGACGAAGCCGCGCGCGCGTTCGGTGTAATTCTCGAAATTCATGTCATGTCTCCATCTGGCGCGGATCACTCTGGCCTTCTTTGCGAAGCGCCGCACGTGCCGCCCTGCTGCCGGTTTCCCGCGCAGCGAAACGTGATTGCGAGCCCCGTCTCAATTGGGCTCCCAACAGATATAGGTGTTGCATCAGGGCAACAAAAGGGGTGGCCACGCCGCAAACGAAAAAGCCCGTACAGGCCGGGCCTGTACGGGCTTGTTCATGGCGAATTGCTGTAAAGCGTCAGGCGTTATCAGCGGCTTCCGCAACCGGTTCGGAGGATGATTCCGAACGCTCCGCATCGGAGCTTTCCTTGCGTTCGGCTGACGCGGCTGGCCGGCGGCGGCGGCGGGGAGTTGCGGGCTTGGCCGCCTTTTCGTCCTCGGCATCGGAGGAATCGGTTGCCTCTTCCCCTTCCGCTGCTGTCGAACGGGTCGCATTGCGCAGGAATGCAGGCAGGCCCATGTCCTCGTCACCTTCGCCATCGGCTTTGCCGTTGGCGGCTGGCGCGCTCGAGGTTTCGCTTGCCGCGCGGTCCTCGCCATCCCTGTTGTCATCGCGCCGGCTGTTGCCGCGTTCGCGCTGATCTCGCTGATCATTGTCGCGCCGGTTCGGCTGATCGCCACCGGCTTCCTGCTGCGCGGCCTGCTGTTGCGCCTGCGCCGCGGCAATGATGCGGAGGTAATGTTCTGCGTGCTGCAGGTAATTCTCCGCCGCCACCCGGTCACCGGAAGCTTGCGCATCGCGCGCCAGCTGCTGGTACTTCTCGGCGACATGCGCGGCTGTCCCGCGGACCTTCACGTCCGGCCCGTTACTTTCGTAACTGCGGGTCAGCGGATTGGGCTGCTTGCGGTTGTTACCACCGCCACCGCCCCGGCCGCGCATTCTCTTGTTCTGTCCTCTCATCGTGGTGTCACTCTTTCTGCCACACAAATCTCTTTTCGCCGCCAAAGCCGCAGGCCCATCGAGCCATCGGCGTTCCGGCGAATCCAAGGGGCGTCACACACCGGGATATTTCCCGGCGCCGGAATAAACCCGGCAGCCACGCTCCAACCGTTTCTCGATCCTTTTCCCCCGCCCGCGGCCCCCACAGGCAAGACGCGCCGGCACGGCGCCATCACTTGCGCGGGCAACACTCAAGACGTCGTGCCCGGCGCTGAACAAATTAGCTGCAAGCCAGCCTGTTTCCCCGACAAGTTTATGGCGCGCTGCCTGCTCAAACCCGGAACCCAACCGCACCTGCAGCCGGTCATTCCAAGAGGTTTCTGTGAGTGTCCGGATGCCCGTCGCCGAGCTTCCCGGAGATCAGCGGCTGCAGCCCAATCAGGCGCATTCCCCGCTTCGTATTCTGGACATTATCCGCTTCGTTTACGTATTCCAAGCGGTTTCTTCAGCCGGTCAAGTCTCCTGTTGACATAATTCAGGCCTTCTGAGCCCGAATAACCCGCTCATGCCCGGCGATATCGTAATCGTCTCCGATATTGGCAAGACCGGCATTCTGCAACAGGTAAGTGACCATTTTGTGTTGACCGCTGCCGGTTTCCAGAACGAGCCATCCGCCGGACTTCAGCCGCGCTGTGGCCTGCGGGATCAGCGCCCGGTAGGCATCGAAACCGTCGCCGCCGCCATCGAGCGCGGCAAGAGGGTCGTGTAACCGCACCTCGGGTTCAAGCCCCGCTATATCGCCGCTTTCGATATAAGGTGGATTTGAAACGACAAGATCGAAAGCCCCGGCAACACCATCCAACCAGTTCGCCACGGCAAATTGCGCGCGCCCGGCAAGACCGAGCGCCTCGGCATTGCCCCCTGCGGTCTCGATGGCACCCGCGCTCCGGTCCGTTCCGACGCCGGATGCCGCGGGAAGCGCATGAAGAAGGCTTAGCAGAATGCAGCCGCTGCCGGTTCCCGCATCCGCAATTCTGGGTGTCTCGACGCCTGCAAGAAGCCCGATCCCTCTCTCGACAACCATCTCCGTTTCCGGGCGCGGAACCAGCGTTTCCGCGGAGAGCCGGAAATCCAGCCCGCAGAAGGTCCAGTGTCCGAAGATGCGCGCCAGCGGTTCGCGCGCCGCCCTGCGCGCGGCGTGGCGGGAAACCGTTCCGGCCTCGTCCGCTGTAAGGATGCGGCCCGGTTCGCGCAGCAGGTCCTCGTGGGTCATGCCGGCAGCGCTCATGACGATAAGACGCGCGTCGAGGCCGGATGTTTCAACCCCGGCGGCGGCGAGCTGTCGGGCAACGGCACGGACCGCTTCCTGCACGGTTGCCGCCATGCTCATGCCGTCGGCATGACCTCTGAAGCCTCGGCTGCGGCAAGCCGCTGCGCCTGATCTTCGGAGATCAGCGCATCGATCACCTCGTCCAGCGCCTCGCCGGCGAGGATCTGGTCGAGCTTGTAGAGCGTCAGATTGATGCGGTGATCGCTGACGCGCCCTTGCGGGAAGTTGTAGGTGCGGATGCGCTCGGACCGGTCTCCGGTTCCCACCTGGCTCTTGCGCGCGGCCGAGCGTTCTGAATCCTGCCGGTCGCGTTCCATCTCGAACAGCCGCGCCCGCAGCACCTTCATCGCCTGCGCCCGGTTCTGGTGCTGCGACTTTTCAGACGAAGTCACCACGATACCCGTCGGGATATGGGTGATTCGGACAGCGGAATCCGTGGTGTTGACGTGCTGGCCACCGGCACCTGACGCACGCATCGTATCGATACGGATGTCTTCCTGCCTGATTTCGATATCGACGTCTTGGGCCTGCGGCAAGACCGCCACCGTCGCGGCGGATGTGTGAATGCGCCCGCCGCCTTCGGTCTCCGGCACGCGCTGAACGCGGTGTACGCCGGACTCGAATTTAAGCCGCGCGTAAACCCCCTGTCCGGATATGTCGAGGATCAATTCCTTGTATCCGCCAAGACCCGTTTCACTCGCGGACAAGATGCTGACAGTCCAGCCCTTGGCCTCGGCATAGCGCTGGTACATACGCGCAAGATCGCCAGCAAAGAGCGCCGCCTCGTCGCCGCCCGTACCGGCGCGGATTTCCACGATGGCGCTGTTGTCGTCGGCGTCGTCGCGCGGCAGCAGCAGAACTTTCAATTGCTGGTCGAGATCCTCGATCCGCTCGTCCAGCTCCTCCGCCTCGGCAGCGGCCAGTTCGCTCATGTCGTCGTCGGTGGAAGCATCCTCGAGGATGGCCTCGAGCCCCTCGCGCTCGGAGATCGCGGCGTCACGGTTGCGGATCACATTGACCAGCGGTTCGAGTTTGGCGCGTTCGCGCGACAGCCGCACGATCTCTTCCGGCTCAGCCGTATTGGCAAGCCCCTTGTCGATCCCTTCGAACTTGGCGACGATTGCCTTGAGATGGTCCTCGCGCATTATTTCTCCCGACCGCCGGAAATCCGGCAAAAATCACTCGTCGATCTCAACGCCGTTTTCTTCCGCGAACCCGATCAGCGCCTTGCGCAGATCACAGGAAACATCCGCCAGCCTGCTTTCGATGAACGCGCTGGCCTTGCCAACGTCAAGCGATTGCAGCATCGCCTTAACCGGCCCGACCGCGGCGGCGGACATGGAAATGGTGCGCAAGCCCACCGCCGCCAGCGCCATCGCCGTCAGCGGATGCGATGCCAGCTCGCCGCACAGACTCAGTGGAATATTATTTCTGCCCGCCGCATCGCAAATGTCCTTCAAAGCCCGCATGACCGGCACACACAATGGATCGAAGCGGTTTGCAAGGCGTGCGTTCTCACGGTCGACGGCATAGAGGAACTGGAACAGGTCGTTGCTGCCAATCGACAGGAAGTCCGCTTTATCCGCAAGCTCGTTCATCTGCCAGATCAGTGCCGGCACCTCGACCATGACGCCGAGCTTTACCGAACTGGGCAGCTCATGGCCGAACGATTTCAGCCGCTCGGCCTCGGCATCAACGATCGCGCGCGCCTGGTCGAATTCCCCGACTTCCGAAATCATCGGGAACATGATCGACAATTCACGCCCGGACGCGGCGCGCAGCAGCGCGCGCATTTGCGCCTTGAGCAAGGCGGGCCTGTCGAGGGATATGCGGATCGCGCGCCAGCCAAGCGCCGGGTTCGGTTCTTCCGCCTGGCGCATGTAGGGAAGAATCTTGTCTCCGCCGACATCGAGCGAGCGGAAGACCACAGGCTTATCCCCGGCCGCATCGAGGATGGTTTTGTAAAAAGCCTCCTGCTCGCCAATGCGCGGATAGGACGACGCCAGCATGAATTGCAGCTCGGTGCGGAACAGGCCGATGCCCGCGGCGCCGGTCTCTTCCAGATGCGGAAGGTCGACCGTCAGCCCGGCATTCATCATCAGCGTCATCGCCACGCCGTCCCGGGTCACTGCCGGCGTATCGCGCAACTGCTGGAAACGTTCCTGGCGCTTGGCGCGCATACGCACCTTGTCGACATAGGCGTTTTCAACATCCGACGCCGGACGCAGATGCACCTCGCCGGTGGTGCCGTCGACAATGACCGGATCGCCGTGTTTGAGCAGGTCGAGAACGCTGTCGATCTGGCCGACGCAAGGGATGCCGAGCGCGCGCGCAACGATCGTCACATGCGCAGTCGCCGACCCTTCCTCGAGCACAAGCGCGCGAAGTTTCTCGCGGTTGTAGTCGAGAAGTTCGGCGGGCCCCATGTTGCGGGCAATGACGATTGCATCCTTCGGCAATTCACCGCTGCCGGGATGGCCGCTCCACCCCACCAGCTCGCGCAGCAGACGGTTGGCAAGATCGTCGAGGTCGTGCAGCCGCTCTCGAATGTAAGGGTCGGTCTGGCGCACAAGCTGGGCACGGGTTTCGTTTTGCACGCGCTCGACAGCGGCTTCCGCCGTCAGGCCGGTATTGATCGCCTCGCGAATACGCCTGGCCCAGCCACGGTCGCGGGCGAACATCCTGTAGCTTTCCAGAACATCGACATGATCGCCGCCGCCCTCGCCAAGGCCGGGATGCTGGATCAGATCGTCGACGGAGCTTCTGAGCGACTCAAGCGCCTTGTCGAGACGGGCAAGCTCTGTGCCCGCATCCTCGGCAATCAGTTTTTTAACCTCGACGCGCGGCTCGTGAAGAACCGCATGCCCGAGCGCTATCCCGTCCGCGAAGGAACGCCCGCTCATGCGCTGCGGCCGCTGCAGGGCAAGCTCGGTCCCGGGCTTGGCGAGGGTCTGCAACTCTCCGGCGGAGATCATTTCGGCGAGAACGATCGATATCGTCTGAAGCGCCTCGACCTCTTCCTCCGAGTAAGTGCGCCGGGCCATGTTCTGCACGACGATGACGCCAAGCGTCTGTCCGCCGCGAAGAATGGGAACACCAAGGAAGGAGTGATAAATCTCTTCGCCTGTTTCCGGGAAATAGGCGAAGGCCGGATGGTTCTGGGCGTCGGGCAGGTTGAGCGGCTGCGCCTCGCGCGCTATGACACCAACAAGGCCCTGGCCGAGCCGCATCGAGGTCTTGTGAACGGCTTCGGCTTTAAGACCTTCGGTAGCGAAGAGCTCCAGAGTGCCGTCGCCGCGCATCACGTAGACGGAACACACTTCCGCGACCATGTTGGCCGCGACAAGCACGACAATGCGATCCAGCCGCTCTTGCGCGCTGACCTGCTCGGCCATCACCTCGCGCAGGCGGCGCAGCATTACGCGTGGTCCGCCTATCGAGCTCCGCATCCGCTCCGGGCCTCATGTCAAATGCGCACGACCGCGCTCGCGGCCGCCGGATCATTTGAACCGGCGCCGCAATAACGCGCAAGCCGTATCTATTGCGTGTCCAGCCCGTATAGCGAATGCAGAGTGCGCACCGCAAGTTCAGTGAAGGCCGCATCGATCAGCACGGAAATCTTGATTTCCGAAGTTGTAATGGCGCGAATATTGATATTGCGCTGCGCAAGCGCCCTGAAAGCATCCGCGGCAACGCCGGCATGGGACCGCATGCCGATACCGATCACCGAAACCTTGACGACATCCGTCTCGCCTTGCAGGGCGGCATATTCGATCTCGCCGCGCTGCTTCTCGATGGTATCCAGCGCCTTCTTGTAATCGGCCTCGGGCACCGTGAACGTGATGTCGGTCTCGCTGCCGTCCTCGCCGACATTCTGGACGATCATATCGACATTGATATTGGCGTCCGCCAGCGGTCCGAAGACGGCTGCCGCCACACCGGGCTTGTCCTGAACGCGCCTCAGCGTGATCTGCGCCTCGTCCTTGGAATAGGCGATACCGGTCACCGTGTTCTTTTCCACGATCTCATCCTCATCACAAATCAGCGTTCCGACGGGCTCGTTTGCGCCTACAATAGCCGGAGACTCGGGATCGTCGAAGGACGACCGAACGAATGTCCGCACGCCGTGAACCATCGCCATCTCGACCGAACGCACCTGCAGCACCTTTGCGCCGAGCGACGCCATCTCGAGCATTTCCTCGTAAGCGATCTTCTCCAGCCGCTGCGCCTTGGGCACGATACGCGGATCGGTCGTGTAAACGCCATCGACATCGGTATAGATATCGCAACGGTCGGCGCCGATGGCGGCCGCGACCGCCACAGCACTCGTATCGGAGCCGCCGCGCCCCAGCGTCGTGATGCGGTTGTCGGGACCGATCCCCTGGAAACCCGCGATCACCGCCACCTGGCCGCTGCCGATGCGCTCAATAAGCAGCGGGCAGTCGATCGACTCGATGCGAGCGGCCCCATGGGCTCCATCCGTCCTGATCGGAATCTGCCAGCCAAGCCATGACCGCGCATTCACGCCCATGGTCTGAAGCGCAATTGCCAGCAGGCCCGAAGTAACCTGCTCGCCGGAGGCGACGATGGCGTCATATTCGCGCGCATCGTGCAGCGGCGAGGCGTCACGGCAGAAACCGACCAGCTTGTTGGTCTCGCCCGCCATGGCGGAAACGACCACGGCCACCTCATGGCCGGCATCGACCTCTCGCTTCACATGCCGCGCGACATTGCGGATGCGATCCAGGTCGGCGACGGACGTTCCGCCGAATTTCAGAACAAGGCGCCCCATGCTACGGGTTCCCGGATAGACTTCAGGAGTGGATTGCGGTGGAGTGCCTCACCCTTCCGGGATGGACGCCCCGTATTGCGGCGCCTACTTAATCGCTTGCAATCCTCAACGCAACAGGACCACAACACCATCCATGACCCAGGCCGCCCCAGAACGCACAACCATCGACGACGCGGAGATCGCCCGTTTCTCGGCCCTGTCGCGCGAATGGTGGAATCCTGCCGGCAAATTCGGCGTGCTGCACAAGTTCAATCCGGTCCGCCTCGCCTATATCCGCGACCAGGCCTGCCAGCATTTCAGCCGCGATCCGCAGTCGGGGAAACCCTTCGAGGGCTTGCGCATCCTCGACATCGGCTGCGGCGGCGGTTTGATTTCCGAACCGATGGCGCGCCTCGGCGCCGAAGTCATCGCCGCGGACGCCTCGCGCACCAATATCGAGGTCGCGAAGATTCACAGTGAAGAATCCGGCGTGCCCGTGGATTACCGCGAGACGACGGCGGAGGCGCTGGCGGGAGCGGGAGAAAAATTCGACATCGTTCTCAATCTCGAAGTGGTGGAGCATGTCGCCGACGTAAACCTATTCATGGAAGCCTGCTGTTCGATGGTGAAGCCCGGCGGGCTGATGTTCATCGCCACCATCAACAGGACCGCGAAAGCCTTCGCGCTGGCAATCGTCGGCGCCGAATACGTTCTGGGATGGCTGCCGAAAGGCACCCACAGCTGGGACAAGTTCGTCACCCCGTCGGAACTCGACGAGGCATTCGAAAGCAACAGCATGCGCGCAATCGACCGTACCGGCGTCTTCTATAATGTGCTGAGAGACGAATGGCGGCCATCGCGCGACATGGACGTCAACTACATGATCCTCGCCGCAAAACCGGCTTGAGAGACATGTTCACGCTCGATCCGCAACTTGAAGCCGACACACTGCCCGTTACAGACATGCGGCTGTGCACGGTGCGGCTGATGAATGACGCAAATTATCCGTGGGCGATCCTCGTGCCGCAGCGTGGGGAGATGGCGGATCTGATCGATCTGGAACCCGCCGACCGCGCCACACTTGCGCTGGAAGCCGATGCGGTGTCGCGGGCGCTGAAATCACTTACCGGATGTCACAAGCTGAATGTCGCCGCACTGGGCAATGTCGTGCGGCAGCTGCACGTGCACGTCATCGCCCGTTTCGAACACGACCCCGCCTGGCCTGCCCCCGTCTGGGGCAAGGTTGCGGCAAAACCCTATTCGGGCGTTGAAGGTGAAACATTCGCCGCCGAACTGGCCGCGGCCATCCGCGAGCACTGAACCATCTGCCCTGATCAGTCAGTTCTGGTCCTCGGGCAGGTGGGGAAGCGGATAGACCTCGATCCCCTCTTCCTCCAGCGCCCTTGTATCGTCTGCCGATGCCTCGCCGTAGATGCCGCGAACAGGCGCTTCGCCGTAATGGATCTTGCGCGCTTCCTCTACAAAGCCGGGACCGACGTAATCGGAATTCTCGACAACAGCCTTGCGGAGCTGGCGCAGCGCGTCGCGGACCTGTTCCGGCATGCCCGGCCCCGCAGCCGCCGCAACGGGATATTGCGCGGAAACTTCCGGTGCGTCGTTTGAGATTTCCTGAGAACCGCGCCCCCTGTCGGTGCGTTTCACCGAGGGCGCCATCAAGGCTTTGTGAACATCGGTAGACCCGCAGACCGCGCAGCCCACAAGGCCGCGCGCGGCCTGCGCGTCGAAATCCGCGGAGCCCGAAAACCAGGCCTCGAAATCATGACCGTTGCCGCAGCAAAGCGCGTAGCGAATCAAGATGCCCTCCGTGAGCGTTCGCCAGCGGACGCTTCAAGCGTGATGGCCCGGTCATGGGTGAGGGCGGGAATACGCGAGCGCGCTTCGTCCACCAATGCCGTGTCGATCTCGACCATGATCACGCCGGGTGCGGTGCCGGCTTCCGCCAGTATCCGGCCCCAGGGGTCAATGATCAGTGAATGGCCGTAGGTATCGCGGCCATTCTCATGATGCCCCCCTTGCGCGGCGGAAACGACGAAACAGCCGGTTTCGATAGCGCGCGCCCGCTGCAAAACGTGCCAGTGCGCCTCGCCGGTCACCTTGGTGAAGGCGGCGGGAATGGCAAGCATCGCCGCGCCCGCATGGGCCAGCGTGCGGTAGAGATAGGCAAACCGCAGGTCGTAGCAGATGCTGAGCCCAAGCCGCAGCCAAGGCAGATCGACCGTCACCGCCTTGCCGCCGGGCTTGTAGGTCTTGGATTCCCGGTAGGTCTCGCCGCTCGGCAGATCGACATCGAACATGTGGATCTTGTCATAACGCGCGGCGATCCCGCCTTCCGGCGAAAACACATAAGCGCGGTTCGCCGCTTCACTGTCGCTCAGCCGGATTGCCAGCGACCCGATGTGCAGCCAAACGCCGAGTTCCTTGGCAAGCGCCGCAAACCGCTTGACACCGGCATCGTCCTCTTCCGCAACGATGGTCGAGAACAGAACCTTCGGATTGAGTTCCATGATGCCGGTCTGTTCGGGCGTCTGGATGTAGTCGGCACCGCTTTTCGCGGCTTCGCGGATCAGCGCTTCGGCCGCATCGAAATTGCTGGTGACATCACGCCCGCCGCAAAGCTGTACGCAGGCCGCCTGAAATTTGCTCATGGGATCGCTTGCCTTCCGTTCGCAGCTTAATCGCCAAGCAGCGGGTCGAGACCGCCGCGCTCGTCGAGCGCATAAAGATCGTCGCAACCGCCGACATGGGTGTCGCCGATGAAAATCTGCGGCGTCGAATTGCGCCCCCCGGTGCGTTCGCGCATCGCCGCGCGCTCCTTGGGGTCGTATGTAACATCGATCTCGGTGAATTGCGCGCCCTTGCGCTCCAACAGGCGCTTTGCCGCCGTGCAATAGCCACACAGCGCCTGGGTATAGATTGTCACTTCTTTCATGCGTAAATCCGTGAACGGGAGGAACTTTGCCATTTAATCTGGGGCAAATTCACACTTCGTCCAATACCCGCGCGAAGACAAGCACATTCACTTCCCCGGCACCGAAACGCCTTAACGCCCGCGCCGCCGCCGTCACCGTGGCGCCGGTCGTGTAAACGTCGTCCACCAGCAGCACGCGTTTCCCCAAAATCTGGTGCCGGACATGTTCGGGAACGGAGAAAGCCCCGGTGACATTCAGCGCGCGTTCCAGCTGCTTCAAGCCCACCTGATGCTTCGTTGCGCGGATGCGCCGCAAGGCGTGCGGCACATAATCAAGCCCGGTTGCCGCGCAGATCGCGCGCGACATTTCCGCCGCCTGATTGTAGCGCCGGGCCAATAGCCGCGACCAGTGCAGCGGCACCGGCACGCAGATATCGCTTGCCCCGATGCATTCATGTCCGGCCCGTACCATCAGCCGCGTCAGCAGGGATGCCGATTCCAGCCGGTCGCCATATTTGAACGCCGTCACCAGCCGCCGCGCCGTACGATCGTAGCGGCATGGAGCCCTGAGCCGCGCGAAAGGCGGCGGCGCGGCGATCGCGGCGGCGCTGAGCGTGCCATCCGGCGAGCCCGGCGGCAGCGGTGTCCCCAAGACCGGGCAAACCGGCGGCTCGATGAAGGTCAGCCCGCGCCAGCAGGACGCGCAAACGCCGCCATGGCTGACAACGGCTTCACCGCAACCAAGGCAAAGCGGCGGCAGCAGCATATCGGCAACCATGCCGCCGATACGCCGGAACCTTCCCTGATATCCGCTCTCTGCAAATGACATCCGGCAAGCGCCCTGTTCAAAATCGCATAGTGAGGCTACCAGAAGAGTGAAATGAACGACGAACCGATGCAACTCTTTGACCGCGGCCTGCTGCTTCGGCGCAGATTGCGCGCCCGCGACAGCTTCGCAGGCGCCGATTTTCTGCTGCGCAGGGCCGCGGAAGACATCGCGGAGCGCCTGAACGCGACGCTGCGCGATTTTCCTCTCGCTGTCGATCTCGGCGCCCGTTCGCCAGTCATGGCGGATGAATTGAGGCGGCTGGACCGTGTCGGCGCCGTCGTCACGGCAACGCCTGATCTCCGGCTTCTTCCTCAAACCCATGACGCCGCGATTGTCTGCGACGAGGAATTCATCCCCTTCGCCCCGGAATCCCTTGATCTGATCGTCTCGGCGCTGAGCCTGCACTGGATCAACGACCTGCCCGGCAGCCTTGTCCAGATCCGCCGCGCGCTGAAACCGGACGGACTGTTCATCGCGGCAATTCCCGGCGGCAACACGCTTACCGAACTGCGCCAGTCGCTGCTGGCGGCTGATGCCGAGCTTACCGGTGGCGCCGCGCCGCGCATCAGCCCGTTTGCCGATATTCGAGATCTTGGCGCGCTGCTGCAGCGGGCTGGATTCGCCTTGCCTGTTGTGGACCTGGAGCCGGCCACGGTGCGCTACGATTCCGTGTTCGGTCTGATGCGCGACCTGCGCGCCATGGGCGGCACCAACGCGCTCATTGGCCGCGATCGCAAGCCCATGCGCCGGGATATTATGATGCGCGCGGCGGAGATCTATGCGGAGCGCTTCAGCGATCCCGACGGACGCATCCGCGCAACCGTCGAGATCATCCACCTGAGCGGCTGGGCGCCGCACGAAAGCCAGCAGAAGCCGCTGAGACCCGGCAGCGCACAGGCCCGCCTCGCGGATGCACTTGGCACAACGGAAATACCCGCCGGGGAAAAACCGTCACGGAAATAACACATACTGCGTTTGTCATTACACGTATTGGTATTCTAAACTCACCCAACGGTAATTCTTACTCATGGAGGAATATGAATGATCGTCCGTCTTGCTCTTGCCGCTTCGATCATGGCCGCCGCCAGCAATTTTGCCTGCGCCGATAACCTGACCGCGGACAATCCGGAAGCCGTTGCGGCAGCCATTCGCGACATGGGCTATCGCGCCGAAATGAAGACGGACTCCAAGGGCAAACCGAAGATCTCCAGCAGCACCGAAGGTGTCAATTTCAGCATCTATTTCTACGGCTGCGACGACAAGAATCTGGGTTGTGATTCCATTCAGCTTCAGGCCGGTTTCGATGTCCGTGAACCCCGGTCTCAGGACATCATTACGGATTGGAACTCGCGCAAACGCTATGCGAAGGCTTCGCTGACGAAAGAAGGCGACCCGATCATCCGCCTCGACATCAATCTCGACAAGGATGGTGTCTCGCGCTCGAATTTTGAAGACACGTTCAAAATCTGGAGCCTGCTCCTGAGCCAGTTCAAGCAGCAGATTAACTGGAAGTAAGCCCTAGGCTTGCCGGGCTGGACACCCGAAATCGGCTCAGCCGCCGCCCTGGCCACCGTTCGCAAGGCCTTCGTAGACGCCGTCATACTTGGCCTTGACCGGTTCTCCGAGGTTCAAGACCACGGTGGCAATCGCTGCGGCGATACCCGTGGCGATCAGGGCGTATTCGATAGAGGTCGCGCCGGAACAGTCACCGGCAAGAGCTTTCGCCCGGCTGCGTAAAGCGGTTCCAAGTTTCTGTGCCTGATCCGTGCTCATGCTCTGCTCCCAACTTCCTGCCGATACGGCTGGCGCGAGCTAGAGCAGGTCGCGCAGCACCGGTATCAGCGGCACATCAGCCGGTGGCATCGGATAATCGGACAAGCGAACCGGCCGGACCCATTTCAGGGTCTGGCCTTCGCGCGCCACGATCTGGCCGTTCCAGCGGCGGCAGATGAACAATGGCATCAGGAGATGAAATTTTTCGTAAGCGTGACTGGCGAAAGTCAAAGGCGCCAGACAGGAGGCCGTCACGTCGATTCCAAGCTCCTCCTTGAGCTCGCGGATAAGCGACGCCTCCGGTGTTTCACCGGCTTCGATCTTGCCTCCGGGGAATTCCCAAAGGCCCGCCATGGGCTTGCCCTCGGGCCTTTGCGCCAGCAGGACGCGCCCGTCGGCATCGACAAGCGCGCAAGCGGCGACCAGAAGAACGTTTGCGCTCAAGCGGGTCAGCTCCGGTAGTCGCCATTGATAGCGACATATTCCTTGGTGAGATCGCAGGTCCACACCCGTCCCTTGCCCCGCCCAAGTCCGAGATCGACGCTGATCACGATGTCTTCGCGCTTCATGTAGGCGGAGGCCTCCTCTTCGCTGTAACCGGCAACCCGCTCGCCTTTTTCCGCAACGAGGAGATCGCCGAACCGGATCGCCAGCCTGTCCCGGTCAGCGGGTTCTCCGGCCTTGCCGACCGCCATGACGATACGGCCCCAATTGGCGTCCTCGCCCGCAATCGCGGTCTTCACCAGTGGTGAATTGGCGATCGACAGCGCGATGCGCTTGGCCGAAGCGGCGGATTTGGCGCCCGTCACATCGATCTGCACGAACTTGCGCGCGCCCTCGCCATCGCGCACCACCTGGTGCGCAAGATCGGTCAGCAGCCCTTTCAGGGCCTTCTTGAAGGCCGCGAGCCTGCGGTCGGAAGCTTCCTTGATTTTCGGCGCGCCACGCTTTGCGGCAGCCCCCGTCGCAAAGATCATGAGCGTGTCGCTGGTCGATGTGTCGCTATCGACGGTGATGGCGTTGAAAGACCCCTTCACCGCCTTCGACAGCATCCCCTGCAACACCTGCGCCTTGATCGGCGCATCGGTGAAAACGAAGGACAGCATCGTCGCCATGTCGGGCGCGATCATGCCTGCACCCTTGGCGATGCCGGTGATGGTGACATCGGTATCCCCCAGCCTGACTGTCCGGCTCAGCACCTTGGGGAACGTGTCGGTGGTCATGATGGCGCGCGCGGCATCGAGGGGCCGCGCGGCACCCGCATCGGCAACGACCTTGTCCAGCACGGCGGTGAACTTCGCAGGCGGCAGCGGCTCTCCGATCACGCCGGTGGAGGCCAGAAAAATCTCGCGCTTCTTGCAGCCTGCCGCCTTTGCGGCGGCCTTGGCGGTCTCGGAAACGGTTTCGCGCCCCTTAAGGCCGGTAAACGCGTTGGCATTGCCCGAATTGACCACCAGTGCCCGCGCCGACTCGCCCTTCAGGGCTTCGCGGCACCACTCGACGGGGGCGGAGGGACATTTGGAGGTGGTAAAAACACCGGCCACCGTAGTTCCCGGATCAAACAGGGCAACCAGAAGGTCGGTCCGTCCCTTGTACTTGATCCCGGCCTGCGCCACCGCAAGGCGGACGCCTTCCACCGGTTCGGGATCCGCAAAGGACTTCGGTGCCAGTGGTGAAACCGTTGCGCTCATTCCTGATCATGCCCCCAAGGAAAACCGGCCGGACAATTTGCCCGGCCGGATGTTCAATATAGCCGATTACTCGGCCGGTTTCTCTTCCGCGGGCTTCTCGTCCTTGCGAACGATATCGGCACCCTCGCGCAGGCTCTTGATGTAATCGCGCCTTGCGGTCTGGATGAGATTGCGGACGACCTCCGCGCGCACCTCTTCCAGCTTCGGCGGAGAACTCATCCGCTTGTCTTCAAGCTTGATGATGTGCCAGCCGAACTGGGTCTTGATCGGATCGGAAACCTCGCCGACTTCCAGGGCAAAGGCCGTTTCGCCGAATGGCGCGACCATCATGTCCTTGGTGAAGTAGCCCAGGTCGCCGCCATTCTGGCTCGATCCATCGGTCGAATGCTCTTTCGCGAGATCCTCGAAAGACTTGCCGCCATCGATCTCTGCCTTGATCGACTTGGCCTCTTCTTCGGTCTTTACGAGGATGTGGCGCGCGCGCACTTCTTCCTGCGGCTGGAAATCCTTGATGGCTTCCTCGTAGCGCGCCTTGATGGCCTCTTCCGTGGCCGCGGCCTCGCCGACAGCCTGCAACTTGGCCTGCACCAGCGCCTTGTTACGCAGGAATGTCAGCTGCCGCTTGAAGTCTTCGTTTGCAGCAAAACCTTCCTTCTCCGCCTCCTGCGACACCAGCGTCACATCGGTCAGAAACGACAGGATGTACTCGCCATGCTGCTGCGGCGGCACCTGCCGCAGAACATCCGTCATCTCGGCAACAGCCATTTGCACGTCGGCATTGGTGATTTCGACACCATTCACGGTGATCACAACTTCATTCGGGTCGACGGCGGCAGCGGTGGTCTCCTGTGCCTTCACGATGCCGGAGGCAGCCGGCACGAGGGCGGTGCAGAACAGCAGGGCTGCTGCAAGATGCCGCATGCGGCGCGCCGGAAATGGGGAATTCGTCATCATATCCTCTTCATGTCACCCGATTATGTCTGCGCTAAATCGCAGACCGTACCGGGAGGTGAGGCGGAAGAGCGTAAGCCCGGTCAGCCTGCGCGCCCGCGTTAATGATGCCATTGCTGGCGTATCCGCACCTCGTTGACAAGGTGATATGGCAATCTTAAGTCTGCTCAGGACTTTTCCGCGTGATGGCGCGCCGCCGCTTTTCCCGGCAGCAACGCGCCCCGGCAAGACAGGAGAGACACTCCGCACCCGCCCCGTCCGGAACGGATGCGGACAAAAAGTGCCGCCGGGCAAGCGCTCGCTGCAATCACGCACCCTGAGAACAAGGATCCCGGAATGCTGGGCTTGGGCAAGATCGCCGGAAAGATTTTCGGCACCGCCAACGAACGAACCGTACGCTCGTATCAGAGCCGTGTGGACGCGATAAACGCACTGGAACCCGAGATCAAGGCGCTCAGCGACGACGCTTTGCGGGCGCGCACGGAAGAATTCCGAAAACAGCTCGCGGAGGGCGCAAAACTGGACGATTTGCTCGTTCCAGCCTTCGCAACCGTACGGGAAGCCGCCGTTCGCACCCTTGGACAGCGCCATTTCGACGTTCAGCTCATCGGCGGCATGGTCCAGCATGAGGGCCGGATTTCGGAGATGAAGACCGGTGAAGGCAAGACGCTTGTCGCCACCCTTGCGATCTATCTCAATGCCTTGTCCGGCAAGGGCACGCACGTTGTGACCGTCAACGACTACCTCGCCAGCCGCGACGCCGAGTGGATGGGGCAGGTCTACCGCTTCCTTGGTTTGACCGTTGGCTGCATCGTCCACGGCATCGACGATGAACAGCGCAAGGCGGCCTATGCCTGCGATGTCACCTACGCGACCAACAACGAACTCGGCTTCGATTATCTGCGCGACAACATGAAGTACGAGCTGGATCAGATGGTTCAGCGCGGTCACAATTTTGCGATTGTCGACGAAGTGGACTCCATTCTCATCGACGAAGCGCGCACGCCGCTGATCATTTCAGGGCCCGTCGAGGACCGTTCCGAGCTCTACACGACCATCGACCAGTACATTCCGAAGCTGACGGAAGAGCATTTCGAACTCGACGAGAAGCAGCGCTCGGTGGTTCTCACCGAAAGCGGCACCGAGGCGATGGAAAACATGCTCGGTGAAGCCGGCCTGATCCAGGGCTCGCTCTACGATGTGGAGAATGTCACCTACGTCCACCACGTCAATCAGGCCTTGCGCGCCCACAAGCTGTTCCTGCGCGACCGTGATTACATCGTGCGCAACAACCAGGTGATGATCATCGACGAATTCACCGGCCGCATGATGGAAGGCCGGCGCTATTCGGAAGGCCTGCACCAGGCGCTGGAAGCCAAGGAGCGGGTGCAGATCCAGCCCGAAAACGTGACGCTGGCCTCGATCACGTTCCAGAATTACTTCCGCCTCTACGAGAAACTCGCCGGCATGACCGGCACGGCGCTGACGGAAGCGTCGGAGTTCATGGACATCTACGGGCTCGACGTGGTCGAAATTCCGACCAACAAGCCGATTTCGCGCGCGGACGAGGACGACGAGGTCTATCGCACCGAGAAGGAAAAATACGACGCGATCCTTGCGCTCATCGATGACTGCAAGACGCGCGGGCAACCGATTCTTGTCGGCACGACCTCGATCGAAAAATCCGAACAGCTTGCGGAAATGCTGAAAAAAAGCGGTTACCGCCAGAAGAACTTCGACGACCCGGACGCCTTTTCGGTTCTCTATGACGGCGATCAGGGCAAGGCCGGCGAGAAGATTTTTGCCGTCCTGAATGCTCGCTATCATGAGCAGGAAGCCCAGATCATTTCCCAGGCCGGCATTCCCGGCGCGGTGACGATCGCCACCAACATGGCCGGCCG
>JAGRLC010000156.1 GCA_020441995.1 Rhodobiaceae bacterium | reverse complement strand
GTAGAGCTGCGGGATCGTCGGCCAGCTCGAATAGGTTTTCACGCCTTCGCGGATTTCCATGTTGTCGAGCACGTTGACGCCCTTGTAGGGAACGCCGAGGTAATCGAGGATCTGGACGACCTGGCCGGAAAAGCCGCACTGCGGGAAGGCAGGCGTGCCCTTCATGAACAGCAGGACGTCATTGCCCTTCACTTCGCTGTCGATCATTTCGTGGACGGGATTCATGACCGGTTTCCTTTCTCGGCCGGATTCAAGGTCCGGCGGTAAAACTGTGAATTGACGGAATAGATAACACGCACGACGCGGAAATCCATCTATCCCCTATTCAGGCGCGCTGGTCTGTAGAGCCAGGGCGTGCAAAACGCCGCCCATGTTTCCCTGCAGCGCCTGATAGACCATCTGGTGCTGCTGCACACGGCTTTTTCCGCGGAAGGCTTCCGACACAACTGTTGCTGCGTAGTGGTCGCCATCGCCCGCAAGGTCCTGGATCGACACTTGGGCGTCGGGAAGTGCGGTTTTTATCAGACGGATGATTTCACTTTCTTCCATCGCCATGGGTAGCTGACCCTTTCTGCCGTTTTCCTCTGTAATGATATAGGCCGCCAATCCATTTGGGTACCAGGCTGTAAATTCAAAAAAGAGATGGAATTTGGTATGTGTTCAAAGCTTGGGCTTGGGCAGGAAAGCGTTGGCAATTCCTACTGCGGCCATCACGCAATAGGCGATTATTTCCAGGCTTTCCTCGGCAGCTTTCGCGCGGGCTATATCCAAGGCCTGAGATGCAAGCCCAATTCCAACCACCAGCAATATCGGCCAGCAATATCTGGGATGAGCCGCCGCGATCGTGATTTCCGGATGGGTGTACAGCTGCCACAAGCCGTAGACCGCCGCTATGGCCACCACGATTGCCGTCATGGACATGGACTGGAATTCGGAAAAACAGACCGACAGAGTGCCACCCATGGCCCTGCAGTTCGGTATCTCGCGCACCAGCAAAACTACTGCAAAACAGCAGAGAATGATGCCGGAAAGGCGCCAGATGACTTCCTTGTTGCGCAAGCCGCCAATCGCACCCGTTACCGCTGTCAGTGCGATCAATAAGGTCTGAAGCACTTCAGAAGGCCCGTTCTCCGCATAGTAATAGCCGTACGTGGACGGGTCGGTTATGAGCAGCAAAACCAGCGAGAACGATCCGCTTAAGGCAACGGCGTACACGATCAGCCAGCCGAAGGGCCAGTTGTACCTGTAGGCATTGAGCAGTCGGAAAAGGGTATGGAGCAAGGTGGAGCTTCTGCGGAAGTGACAATTCTATGACATATATGCGGGAAACCACGCCTCGTGACTATGCCGCAAGGTTTCAACCGACACTGACAATGCCGTTCCGATGCGAAGAGCCGGGCCTCCGGTCTTGCCGATGATTTCCGCCGGAACGTCATGGGCGGCGGCATCCTCAAGGACGCGGGCGAGATGCGCGCCCGGTACGGTCAGAACATAGCGGGCCTGATCTTCGCCGAAGAGTTTTGCGTGCAGGTCCGGCGAAACGGGCATGTCGATAACTGCGCCGATGCCGCTGGCCATGGCCATTTCGGCCAGCGCGACAGCAAGACCGCCATTGGAAATATCGTGGCAGGCGGAAACGCGCTCGTGGCGGATGGCGCTGCGGACGAAATCGCCGTGCTTCAATTCGTTGACGAGGCTGACAGGCGGCGGCGGACCATCTTCGCGGCCCAGCACATCGCGCAGATAGGTGCTGCTGCCCAGATGCGTGCCATGACCGCCGACAAGCACGACGCTCTCGCCTTCGGCCTTGAAGGCAATCGTCGCCATGATGTCGATGTCGGGCAGCAGGCCAACGCCGCCGATGGCCGGTGTCGGCAGAATGCCGACGCCGTTGGTCTCGTTGTAGAGCGACACGTTGCCGGACACGACCGGGAATTCCAGCACGCGGCAAGCTTCGCCGATGCCCTCGATGCAGCCGACGAACTGGCCCATGATCTCGGGGCGCTCGGGATTGCCGAAATTGAGGTTGTCGGTGATCGCCAGCGGCTGTGCGCCGACGGCGGTCAGGTTGCGCCAGACTTCCGCGACCGCCTGTTTGCCGCCCTCGTAAGGGTGCGCGAAGCAGTAGCGCGGGTTGACGTCGACGGAGAAGGCGAGCCCCTTGGTGCTCTCGTTGTCGACGCGCACAACAGCGGCATCGCCGCCGGGGCGCTGCATGGTATTACCCATGACGAGGTGGTCGTACTGTTCCCAGACCCAGCGGCGGGAGGAATTGTTGGGGCCGCCGATGATGGTCATCAGCGCTTGCGTGTAATCCTTCGGCGCTTCGACCTCTGACGCGGGCAGGTCGTCGGGCGCCTCGGTGCGCAGATAGGGCCGGTCGTATTCCGGCGCCTCGTCGCCAAGTTCCTTGATCGGCAGGTCGGCCATGGTCTCGCCGTTGTGGCGGATCAGGAAGCGCTTGGTGTCGGTTGTTTCGCCGACGACGGAGAAATCGAGGCCCCACTTGGTGAAGATCGCGCGCGCGGTTTCTTCCTTTTCGGGCTTCAGCACCATGAGCATGCG
>JAGRLC010000155.1 GCA_020441995.1 Rhodobiaceae bacterium | reverse complement strand
CATGGTGAACACGTCGCGCAGAATGCCGCCCATGCCCGTCGCCGCGCCCTGATAGGGTTCGATGAACGAGGGGTGGTTGTGACTTTCCATCTTGAAGACGCAAACCTGCCCGTCGCCGATATCGACGATGCCGGCGTTCTCGCCGGGCCCGCAGACGACCTGTGGTCCCTTGGTCGGCAGGGTCTTCAGCCAGATTTTCGAGGACTTGTAGGAACAATGCTCGTTCCACATGGCCGAGAAAATGCCGAGTTCCGTCAGCGTCGGCTCGCGGCCGATCAGGTCGAGAATGCGCTGGTACTCTTCAGGCTTGATGCCGTGTTCAGCGACCAGTTCCGGCGTGATGGGGGTCTGATTGGGGATCATGATGCCCGTTTTGTAAGCGTTTAAGCAGCGGTGCCGACGCTGGTGAAAAAGCCCATGCCGTCCAGGCTGCCCTGGCGTTCGTCGGTCATGTCTTCAGGATGCGGCATCATGCCGAGCACATTGCCGCTCTCGTTGAGAATGCCGGCGATGCTGCGCTGGGAGCCGTTCGGGTTGGCTTCGCCGGTGATCGCACCCTTGTGATCGCAATAGCGCACGACGACGCGGCCTTCGCCTTCCAGCCGGTCGAGCGTGTCCTCATCCGCGAAATAGTTGCCATCGCCATGGGCGACGGGAACGCGGATGACCTGTCCGGGCGCATAAGCGCTGGTGAAAGGCGTCTGGGTGTTCTCGATTTTCAGATGCACGTCGCGGCAGACGAATTTCAGGTTCGCATTGCGCATCAGCGCGCCGGGCAGCAGACCGGTCTCGGTCAGCATCTGGAAGCCGTTGCACACGCCAAGCAGGTAGCCGCCATTTTCCGCGTGGCGGATGACTTCCGGCATGACCGGCGAATTTGCGGCGATGGCGCCGCAGCGCAGGTAATCGCCGTAGGAGAAGCCGCCGGGCAGCACCACCAGATCGACGTCCGGCAATTCGGTTTCGCCATGCCAGACGATCTGCGGTGCATTTCCGGTCGCGCGCTTCAAGGCGGCTGCCATGTCGCGTTCGCGGTTGGTGCCGGGGAAAAGGATGATGGCGGACTTCATTCAGGCCTCCGGAAGAAGCGGTGCGGGGCGAGCAAATTCTAGAAAACCCAGCGGAATGCGCGGCGCAACTCGCCGACAGCGCCTTCCGCATACCACCGGCCATGGCTGAGTAAAAGCCGTTCCGGGTTCCATTCGATCATCTTTTGTACGCTTGTGCGTAATTCCTCGCGCCGGGCACGGAATGTCAGGCGCAAATCGCGTGGCATGGTGCCGTCGGGGTCGCTCACACCGCCGATTCTCAGCATCGGCTTGAGCCATCGGCATCCCACCTTGTCCATTTCGAAATTCTCGATCAGGTCGGTCAATACCAGCGTGCGGGAAGCGCGGTGAAAGAACACCGCCTCGCTCAGATAGCTGCCGTGCGCCACCAGCTGGCTGATCGTTCCGGCCCATGCGGCAGGCGCTGTGCCTGTCAGTTCTTCATCGAAATCGGCGAAGCGTCCGGCCTTCGCGGCCTCCTGCGCCACCTTCGGCGCGGCGTATGAGCGGGCCTGTGGGTAAGCCTTTTTCCAGTCGCCGGCCCACCAGTAGTGAATACGGTTGGGGGCGACGATATGGGCGACGGGGCCGAGTGCGTCGATCTCGGCGCGCAGGCCATCGTCAAGCGGTGTGGGCGAGTGCAGCCACAGGCCGCCATCGGGCAGCCGGATCACCGTCATGCGCGTGGTGAAAGGCAGGCTGAAGACCAGCAGGTAATCCATGCTGATTTCCGGCCCGTCGACGATCCAGACATCTTCCGCGATGGGTTTCAGCGTGTTGATCGGCTCATAGAGCTCAAGGCAGGCGATATCGGCCTCCCGTAACAGGATCCAGCCTTCAAACCAGGTCGATGGCGTAGTTTTCGATCACCGTGTTGGCGAGCAGCTTCTCGCACATCGCCTCGACCTTGCGGCGGGCATCCTCGCGGTTGGTTTCGTCGAGATCGATCTCGATCAGCTTGCCCTGGCGCACGCCTTCGACACCATCGAAGCCGAGTGTCGCGAGCGCGCCATGGATCGCCTTGCCCTGGGGGTCGAGCACGCCTTTCTTCAGCGTAACGGTCACGCGGGCTTTCATCGTTGGGCTGTCCTTACCTGATCACTTCGCAAGAGCTTTTATTTAACAAGAACCGGGCCGCGTGCCGCGATCGGTTCGTTTTCCGACATGATTCCGAGCCGGCGGGCGACTTCGGTATAGGCCTCGACCAGACCGCCCATGTCACGGCGGAAGCGGTCCTTGTCCAGCTTCTCGTCGGAACCGATGTCCCACAGACGGCAGGAATCGGGGCTGATCTCGTCGGCGAGCACGATACGGAGCATGTCGTTCTCGTAGAGACGGCCGAACTCGATCTTGAAATCGACGAGGCGGATGCCGCAGCCCAGGAAGAGCCCGGTCATGAAATCGTTGACGCGGATCGCCAGCGACATGATGTCGTCGATTTCCTGCGGTGCGGCCCATCCGAACGCCGTGATGTGCTCTTCCGATACCATCGGGTCGTTCAACTCGTCGTTCTTGTAATAGAACTCGATGATGGAGCGCGGCAGCTGCGTGCCTTCGTCCAGTCCTAGACGCTGCGACAGCGAGCCGGCGGCGACATTACGCACCACAACTTCGAGCGGGATGATCTCGACTTCACGGATCAGCTGCTCGCGCATGTTGAGGCGGCGGATGAAGTGGGTGGGAACGCCGATCGCGTTGAGATGGGTGAAGATGTGCTCGCTGATGCGGTTGTTGAGAACGCCCTTGCCCTCGATCACGTCCTTCTTCTTGGCGTTGAAGGCGGTGGCGTCATCCTTGAAGTGCTGCACCAGAGTTCCGGCTTCCGGGCCTTCGTAGAGAATCTTGGCCTTACCTTCGTAAATCTTGCGGCGGCGGTTCATGGGTTCAAATCCTTGCATTCGTCACCGGACACCCGGCAACCTGTCGGCCCGCCCGATCATAAGCGGGTTCTTCTGCGACTCGCGAAGTTGACAGCAGATATTGCGCTTTTTTCCGGAATCGGAAAACTCGCGCGGAACCTACTCGATTGCGGTGCGGCGCACAATCATGATGGATCAACGGAAATCGCTATCCGACGCGTATCAAGTGGCGTTGATTTCGCACAAGGCAACCGATATTGACTGCACTCATGATAACGCCAGCGCCACCCGGCGCAGCACATGCCATTTGCGGAGGCCATAAATGACCACTTTCGACAGGCGCGAGGAAGGCTTCGAGAAGAAGTTCGCACACGACGAGGAGCTGCGCTTCAAGGCGATGGCCCGGCGCAA
>JAGRLC010000154.1 GCA_020441995.1 Rhodobiaceae bacterium | reverse complement strand
AGTTCATGCAGTTCGACGCCGACACTGTTGGTGCTGCCTCCGTCGCGGCTGACGCGGAAATCTGTATGATGATGGCCGATGTGATGGAAGCCCTTGGGCTTTCCGGCCAGTACGTCGTGCGCGTCAACAACCGCAAGGTGCTCGACGGTGTCATGGAAGCCATCGGACTTGGCGGCGATGAACACGCCGGAAAGCGCCTGACTGTTCTGCGCGCCATCGACAAGCTCGACCGCCTCGGCATCGGTGGCGTGCGCCAGTTGCTGGGCGAAGGCCGCAAGGACGAGAGCGGCGATTTCACCAAGGGAGCGGGGTTAGGCGACGAGCAGGCCGCGACCGTGGTCGATTATCTGGAGAACGGAACCGTCTCCGAGCAGGGCGCGAAGGGCAAGGCTGAACTCGACGAGATTGCGGCGCTCGTGGAAGCTGGCGGTTACGCTGACCGCGTGAAGATCGACTACACCGTCGTTCGTGGCCTTGAATATTACACCGGCCCGGTCTTCGAGACCGAACTGACCTTCGAGACCGTCAACGAGAAGGGCGAGAAGGCGCGTTACGGCTCTGTTGCCGGCGGCGGGCGCTATGACGGGCTGGTTGCCCGCTTCATGGGTCAGCCTGTCCCCGCGACAGGTTTCTCGCTCGGCGTCAGCCGTCTCCAGGCAGCGCTTGCAGCGCTCGGCAAGCTCGACGATGCGCAGGCCACCGGCCCCGTCGTCGTCACCGTGATGGACAAGGATCAGGTCGCCGAATATCAGGCGATGGTCGCCGAATTGCGCAATGCCGGCGTGCGTGCCGAGCTTTTTCTCGGCAATCCGAAGCAATTCGGCAAGCAGCTCGACTATGCCGACAAGCGCGGCTCCCCCTGTGTCGTCATTCAGGGAAGCAGCGAACGCGAAAACGGCGTCGTGCTGATCAAGGACCTGATCAAGGGTGCCGAGATCGCCAGGGAAGTCACCGACCACGACGCTTATAAAGAGGCATCCCTCGCAGCACAGATCGAGGTGAAGCGCGACGATCTCGTTGTCGAGGTCCGCAAGGTCCTCTCCGCCCACGGTATTGGTGAGCTGGGCGAGGCGACGCCATGAGCATGACATCGCTTCAGCGCTCGGACGCCCTTGCCGGCATGATGCGCACGCTGGAAAGCGGCGGCTTTGCCCGCGTCGATCCGCCGATCCTTCAGCCGGCGGAGGTTTTTCTCGACCTGTCGGGCGAGGAGTTGCGCCGCCGCCTGTTCCAGGTGCAGGACCCGGCTGGCCGCGAACTGTGCCTGCGCCCCGACATGACGATTCCCGTCAGCCGCAACCACATCGCGAGCGGCGATCCCGCCCGTGCGGCTGATTACTGCTATCTCGGCCCGGTGTTCCGTCACCGTCCCGGCAGCGATGAGCCCGATGAGTTCACCCAGGCCGGTATCGAGAGCTTCGGCGCGCAGGACACAGCCAGCTCCGACGCGCGCATCGTCGCCCTCGGCGTTGCCGCAGCGCGCGGTCTTGGCGCGCAGGGGATGACCATCAGCATCGGTGATCCGACTATTCTTTTGGGCTTTGCCGAAGCGCTCGACCTGCCTGCCGCATGGCAGCGCCGTCTGCGCGCCGCTTTCGGCACCCCCGGCGGCATCAAGGGTGTGCTCGACAGCGCCGGCGAGGAAGCCGGCGGCACATCCGTCTATGCCGGAACGCTTGGCCGCCTCGATCCCGAGGCGGCGCGCAAGCTGGTCATGGAGATGGTCGATATCGCCGGCATCGCCCCGGTTGGCGGACGCACGCCCGACGAGATCGCCGAACGGCTGATCGAGCGCGCAAGCCTTGCCGGCGCAGGGGCGTTGACGCCGGGAACCCGCAATCTGCTGACGCGGCTTGCGGGCATCGATGCCTCGCCCGCCGAAGCCGCCGACCAGATCGTCGCCCTGTCGCAGGAGGCCGGTATCCGCGCCGACGCCGCGCTCGCGCCTTTCGACGCGCGCCTGGAGGCGCTGCGTGCGGTCGGCATCGATACCGACGTGATGCGCTTCTCGGCGAGCTTCGGACGCCGTCTCGACTATTATTCCGGCTTCGTCTTCGAGGCGTCGGCCAAGGCCGTGGACACCGGTCCGATCGTCGCCGGCGGGCGCTACGATGCGCTGCTCGGCCTGCTTGGAAGCCCGGTGCCGGTTCCCGGTGTCGGTTGCGCCATCTGGATCGACCGCGCCTTCAAGGCGGGAGGTGTGTGATGGCCGATACCCTGATCCTCGCCGTTCCTTCCAAGGGCCGACTGCAGGAAAACGCCGATGCGTTTTTCGGCCGGTCCGGTCTGGTGTTCGCCCGCGCGCGCGGCGTGCGCGACTATCGCGGACGCATCAAGGGCGTCGATAACGCCGAGGTGCTGTTCCTGTCGGCGTCTGAGATCGCGGGGGAACTGGCGCGCGGCAATGTCCACCTCGGCGTCACCGGCGAGGACCTGATCCGCGAGAACATTCCCGATGCCGACGAGCGGCTTGCCTTCGTCACGCCGCTCGGCTTCGGCCATGCCCGCGTTGTCGTCGCGGTGCCGCAGGTGTGGATCGATGTTGACACCATGGCCGACCTTGCCGACGTGGCGCAGAGCTTCCGCGCCCGTCATGGCCGCCGGCTGCGTGTCGCGACGAAATACGTCAACCTGACCCGCGCCTTCTTCGCCGACAAGGGCGTGACCGACTACCGTATCGTCGAAAGCCTGGGCGCGACCGAGGGCGCACCCGCCTCGGGCGCCGCCGACCTGATCGTCGACATCACGACGACGGGCGCGACGCTTGCCGCCAACGCGCTGAAGATCCTGAGCGACGGCGTCATGCTGGAGAGCGAGGCCAACCTCGTCGCTTCGGTGCGGGCCGATTGGTCGGCGTCCGCAAAGGCGGCGTTCGTCGAGATTCTCGACCGCGTCGCAGCGGAAGAACACGCCCGTTCGACATGCGAAGTGCGTGCGATTTTCGCTTTCCCGCGCAGCGCCCAGGACGCGCAGGGCGTCGCCACCGAGCAGCTTGGCGTTGATGCCATCATGGCGCCACGTGACGGTGTTCTGGTTTACGAATGCGCGGCTGGCGATGTCTGGGCGCTGACGCGGCTGATGAAGGCGCGCGGCGCGCAGCACGTTTCGGTGCGCAAGATGGATTATGTTTTCACCGCCGAGAACCCGCTTGTTGCGCGGATCGGCGCCCGGCTCGGACTGACCGGCTAGAGCCAAACGAACCAGCGGGACCGCAATGACCGTTTCAAAGCAGATTTCGCGGCGCAGTTTTTCCCTCGGCCTGGCGGCTGGCGCCGCCGTTACGCTCGCGGCGCCCCACGTCGCACGCGCCGCTGCCGGCCTCGACCCGCTGATCGGCAACATGCTGCTGCTCGGGTTTCTCGGCTCCGACGGCTCGGCGTCATGGGCGCAGCGCCTCGCGCGCCAGATTTCGCTCGGCCAGGCCGGCGGCGCGGTGTTCCTCGGCCATAATTTCAAGTCGCGCGGCGGCGTTGCCGCGCTGACCCAGATGTTTCAGTCCGCCGGCAACGGCTCGCTTCCACTGATCATGCTCGATCAGGAAGGCGGCGCGGTGCAGCGGCTTGGCAAGAAGCTCGGCTACACCTCCATTCCGCGCGCCCGCGAAGTGGCGCAGACCATGTCCACGAAACAGGCCAGGTCGCTTTATGCCGGCATGGCGGGCGATGTGCGCGGGGCGGGGTTCAATTTCAATCTCGCACCCGTCGTCGACATGGAGGTTGATCCCACCAACCCGGTTGTCGGCAAATGGGGCCGCGCCTGGGGCAAGGACCCCAAGACCGTGACGGCCTATGCGACCGCCTTCATCGAGGCCCATCGCGCGAAAGGGCTAGCCTGCTCGCTGAAGCACTTTCCCGGCCACGGCTCCTCGCGTGGCGACAGCCACGACGGTTTCGTCGACATCACCGACACATGGTCGCGCGCCGAGCTGAAGCCCTTCGAGCAGCTCGTTGGCGCGGGCGAGGCCGATGCTGTGATGACGGCGCATCTCTATCACCGCGATTTCGCGGGAAACACCGATGAGCCGGTGACCCTGTCGCATACCGCGATCGAAGGTGTGCTGCGCGGCGAGCTTGGCTTCAGGGGCACGGTCATAACCGATGACCTGGACATGGGCGCGATCCGCTCGCGCTACTCGCTCGATGAAGCGGTTGTCCGCGCAATTGCGGCGGGCAACGATCTTGTCATGCTGTCGAATTCCGCCAAGCCCGATGACAATCTGCCGTCCCGCATGATCGAGACGGTCAAGGCCGCCGTCACCGACGGACGCATCAAGCGCGCTCGCATCGAAGAGGCGCATCAGCGCATTGCCGCGCTGAAGGGGCGGATTTCAGTCTAGGCAAATCCGGGAGTTCAGCGCCGGCTCTTGATCTCCGCCCTGAGCGAAAAACCCGTATCGTCATCGTCGCCGGACGCGCCCGCGATTACCGCTGCGTCGATGCCGCGGACATGCGCCGTGATGCCCGCGCCGGCTGCCCAATAGGGGCCGTCGATATCGTCGATGCCACGCAGTTCCGCGATAACGCCCCAGCGCTCCGTGATCTCATGCGTGACGCCGATGCGTCCTGATAAGGTCTCATAAACATCGGCATATCCCGCTGTTGCCGAAACCACGGTCCGCGGGTCGGCCCGCCACCAGCCTTCGGCAAGCACGGCGGCGCCGGTCTTCGTTCCATGTTTCGACTGGGTCGTGGGGGCGTCATGACGTTCGGCGGCAACGCCGGCGTAGATGGTGAGACCCAGATCGCCCTGCCAGTGCGCCCACCCGGCCAAGAGGTGGCCGGACTGCTTGTCTACCCACGTCCCGTCGTCGAGCTTGTATTCGCCCGTCCCGCCATAGGCGCGAATGCGCAGGCCCGGCTGGTCCAGCCCGCCCATGGGCGCGGCAATCGCGCCGGAATAGACGAAGCGGCTTGTGACGGAGACGTCGGTGCCGAAAAACAGTTCGTGGAGGGAATCGTCCGCCTTGGCCCGGGACGCAAAAATCCCGGGACCGAGCACGGCAATAATAAATGCGGCATGTAATGCGCCCCAACATTTGCGCGGCATGAACCGGCGCCCCCCATATGCTTGGAAGTCTAGGGAAGGGCGATGTTCACGTAAAGTAAGTTTGGTAAGATTACCTGGCCGGACCAGATTCAGTCGTCTTCATCGGCAGCGAATTCTTCGAGCCACGACGCGACCGCCTTCAGTTCGGGTTCCCGCACCTCGTGGCCGGCTTCCATCAGTTCAGCCTTCACATCCGCCTTGCGTTCGCGCAGGCGGGAGATGATCTCATCGACATGTTCCGCCGGCGAGACCGGATCGCGCCGTCCGTAAGTGATCAGCACCGGCTTGCCGGAGAGATCGCGCATCGGCGGCTCGTAGGGCAGCAGCGGATGCATCAGGACAGCGCCGGCGAGGCTGCCAGGGCTTTCGTACAGAAGATTTCCGAGCAGATTGGCACCGTTGGAATATCCAACGCCAACGGCAAAAGCCGGGTCGCGGCCGTGTTCGGCGAGCAGGTCCGGGATCGCGTCGGCAAGGCGCAACGTGCGCATGGCGAGATCGTCCATGTCGTAGACGCCTTCACCGTGGCGCTTGAAGAAGCGCAGGTGGCCGTTCTCGTTGACATTGCCCTTCAACGCGATCAGTGCCGCGCCGGGCGAAACCAGCCGTCCAAGCCCGATGAAGGATGTGTGGTCGCCCCCCGTTCCATGCAGCAGCAGCAGTGTCAGCGGGTTGCCATCCTTCGCCGGCTCATAGGCATATGTATAGCCTGCGGCACTCAGTTCCTTGATCATAGCGCGTCTTGAACCCTATTGCGGAAGCGGCTTGAGCGTCGCTTCCAGATGGGCGCGAAGATGCTCGTGCTGGGGGGGAAGTTTCAAGTCCTCTCCGAGCGATTCTTCCGGTTCGTCCATGGTGAAGCCGGGATTGTTGGTGGCGATCTCGAACAGCACGCCGCCGGGCTCGCGGAAATAGATCGAGTGGAAGTAGTTGCGGTCGATGAACGGCGTGACCTGAATGCCCATGCCGGACACGATTTCGCGCGCCAGGGCATGCGTCTTGTCATCGGGCACCGCGAAGGCGACATGGTGGACGCTTCCCGCGCCGCTATGCGCCGGCGGCGTGCCGGGCGCGGAGATCAGGTCGACGGTTCCGGCATTGCTGCCACCGGCGGAAACATAGCGTGTCGCATGTCCTTCGCTGCCTGCTTCCCGGTATCCGAGCGCATGCGTCAGGACATCATGCGTCCGTGCTCCGTCCTGCAGCCTGAGCGAGACGCCCTCGAAACCGCGGATCGCATGGTCGGGATGGATGTCCGCGGTCTCCCACGGCTCGCGCGTGTCGCCTTGGCGCTCGATCAGCGCGATCACGGTGCCATCCGGATCGGCGGTGACGAGGCTTTTGTCGCCAAAGCGGTTTTCGCCCTCGCGCACAGGTGCCCCGTTTTTCTCAAGCCAGCCGGCCCAGAAGACGAGACTGTCCGGCGGCACGGAGAAGCGCGTTGCGGCCGTCTCGCCGATGCCATGCCGCCCGCGCGGAGCGCTGGGGAACGGGAAGAACGTCATCGCCGTGCCGGGCGCCCCGACCCGCGTGCCGTAATAGAGGTGATAGGTGCCGGGATCGTCGAAATTGACCGTCTTCTTCACGAACCTCTGGCCCAGAACGCGGGTCCAGAAGCGGAAGTTCTCCGCCGGGTCCGAGGCGATGGCCGTGACGTGGTGCAAGCCGTCAACGGGACTGTTGGGCAAAGCGCTGGCCATGGCGTGCTCCCTTGCTGGCAAGCTTGAATGTCGGTCTGATATGGGGCTTGCCGGGTGTTCGCGAAACCGGTTTTTCCCGATTGCACTGTTGCGAAAGCGCGAACAGCTAGTATCCCGGAAGCACCACGACCGAGGGCGTGTCCGGCAAGCTGGCCAGGGAAACCGTCAATGTCGGCGTGTCGCTGAATTCCACCCGGAAACCGGCTTTCATCCCCTCGACGAAACGTTGAAGGGTATAGGTGCCAAAGGCGTGCATCGGAATAACGATGCTGGCGCGCAGGTCTTGCAGAACACCGATCATCGCCCCTTGAGCCATGGTATAGCCGCCGTCCACGGGGACGAAGACGACATCGAGCCGGCCGATCTTCGCCCGGTGTTCCGGCGTCAGCTCATGGTGCAGGTGGCCGAGATGGCCGATGCACAGGCCGGCCACTTCGAAGATAAAGATCGAATTGGCGTCGGGGCGGCCGCCGACCTCGAAACTGCCCCGGATGTCGGTGGTGACGTTGCGGATATAGACATCGCCGAGCTTGAGCCGGTGGCGGGCGGGTTCGCCGTCCTCGCCCCAGCCTTTCAGCACATGGGTGATCGCGGGATCGGGAAAGCTGGTGTTGTGGCTGGAGTGAGCGATGTTCATCGTCACCGCGTCCGGCGCGCGCCCGCTGCCGGCATTACCGGCATAGTCGGTGGCAATGACGATGCCGCCGGCGGTTTCGAGCCGGAATGTCGAATGGCCGATATAGGTGATGGAAACCTCACCGGTTTCCAACGCGACGGGTTCCAGTGACGCGTATTGCACGCCGCCGATGCCGCGTGCGATGGCCAGGCACTGGCTGATCGGTTCTTCCTCGGGCGAAAGCTGCTGGGCCCCGGCGGGACAAGCGCCAAGCGATATCGCCGCGATTGCTGCAAAACAGACGGCGGAAAACCAGCGGTACATCGCCCTAAGCTCCCATCCACGACTTTCCCTCAGGTTAAGGATAGGGCAGGGGGAAAGCCGCGCAAGATACCTTCGGAATGCAAAAAGGGCGGCCCGGAAGCCGCCCTTTTCAGTCAAACGATGTCGTGGTCCGCGAACGGCAGGCTGGTGATCCGCTTGCCGGATGCCGCCGCATAGGCATTGGCGACAGCCGGCGCGATCGGCGGAACGCCGGGTTCGCCGACGCCGGTCGGTGCTTCCTCGGAAGCCACGATATGCACCTCGACCTGCGGCATGTCGGTAATGCGCAGCGGCGTGTAGGTGTCGAAGTTTCCGTCCTCGACCTCGCCGCCAACGACATTGAGCTTCTCGCGCATCGCGGCCCCCAGTCCGAAGCCGATACCGCCTTCCATTTGGGCCGCGACGATGTCCGGATTGACGGCCACGCCGCAGTCGACCGCGCATGTCACCTTTTCGACCTTGATGCGCCCGTCCTGCAGCGAAACTTCAGCAACTTCGGCGACGAAGCTGTTGAAGCTCTCGTGGACAGCTACGCCTCGGAAGCGCCCTTCGGCGGGTGGATTGCTCCAGCCGGCTTTTTCCGCGGCAAGCTCGAGCACACCGCGATGGCGCGGGTGATCCTTCAACAGGGCCAGCCGGAATGCGACGGGGTCCTGGCCGGCTGCCTTGGCCAGTTCGTCGATCATCGTTTCCATGACATAGGCCGTGTGCGTGCTGCCCACCGAACGCCACCACAACACCGGTATGCCGGTCTTCTCCTCGAACAGTTCGAACCGTGCCGCCGGAATGGCGTAGACCGGCGGGAAAGCGCCCTCGAACATCGTGAAGTCGGGGCCGCCCTGAAGCATACCCTCGAAGGGAGAGCCCTTCAGGATCGACTGCGTCGCGATCTTGTGGTCCCAGCCGACGATATTGCCGCCGGCGTCCAGCCCGGCGCGCACGCGATGCACGGCGACGGGGCGGTAGTAGCCCCCGCGCATGTCGTCTTCGCGGGTGTAGACAAGCTTGATGGGAACACCCTTGCCATGCGCCTTGGCGATGGCCGCCGCCTCGGCATTGTGCTGGGCGTTCGGCAAGGCGCGCCGGCCGAACGAACCGCCCGCGAACACGGTTTCGACCCGGACGTTTGCCGGATCGACACCGGCGATCGCCGCAACGGTTCCCTGATCGACGGTCTGGATCTGCGAACCGGTCCACAGTGTCGCGCCGCCGTCTGAAATCTGCACGATGGCGTTCATCGGTTCCATCGCGGCATGCGCAAGGAACGGGAAGGTGTATTCCCGCTCGACCACGGTTGCTGCTCCGGAAAGCGCGTCATCGATGCCCGCGTCTTCGCGCAGCATCGTTCCTTTTCCATCGAGCGCGGCCTTGAAGCCGGCGATGATCTCATCGCTGCCGCGCGTCTCGGCCTTGCTTTCGTCCCAGGTGACGGACAGCGCCTCGCGGCCCTTGATCGCCGCCCAGGTGCTGGATGCGATCACGGCAACCCCTTGCGGAACCTGAACGACAGAGTCCACGCCCCTGACCTTCATCGCTTCGCTGTCATCGAACGACGCAACGCTCGCACCGAATTTCGGCGGGTGCGCGATCACCGCCGTCAGCATGCCGTCGAGATGAAGATCCTGTGTGTAGACAGCCTTCCCGGTCGACTTCGCTTCCGTGTCGAGGCGGGGAAAGGATTTGCCGATGAACTTGAAATCGGTCTTCGATTTCAGAACCGAGTGATCGGGAACCGGCTGCTTGTTGGCAAGCTCGGCCATCTCACCGAAGGTCGCGGACTTGCCGCTTGAATGGGAAATCACGCCATCGGCAATCGTCAGTTCGGCGACGGGGACTTTCCATTCCTTGCCCGTGGCCCCGAGAAGCATATCGCGCGTGAAAGCGCCGGCACGGCGGTATTGCTCGTAAGCGTTGGCGATCGAGCTCGAGCCGCCGGTTCCCTGCACTGTGCCCCATGTGAGATTGTTGTAGAGAGACGCGTCGGCGGGTGCGAATTCGGCCCGCATCTGATCGTGCGCCGCGTTGAGTTCCTCTGCAACAAGCGACGTCAGGCCGGTGTAGACGCCCTGTCCCATGTCGAGATGCTTGATGAAGACGGTGACGGTGGAATCCGGCGCGATCGACACAAACGGATTGAACCAGGTGCTGTCGCCGCCCGCAGCGGCACTGGCGGGAGCCGGCAGATGCACGCCGACGACAAGGCCTGCGCCCGCGCCGAGCGAGAATTTCAGAAAGCCGCGGCGCGAGGGCGCGATCCGCGTATCGAGACGCTGCATGAGATGTTTGAACATGTGCGGACCCCTTTACGAATTCATGAGTTCGGATGCGCGATGAATGGCGGCGCGGATGCGTACATAGGTCGCACAGCGGCACAGGTTGCCGTCCATCGCGGCATCGATGTCATCGTCGCTGGGCGTGGGCGTTTCGCTCAACAGCGCCGCCGCCGACATCAACTGGCCCGACTGGCAGTAGCCGCATTGGGGAACGTCCATCTCCACCCACGCCTTGTGAAGGGCTGCCATCGCGGGATTGTTCATGCCTTCGATTGTTGTGATTTCCGCATCCTGGATATCGCCGACGAAGGTCTGGCAGGAGCGCGTCGGCGTTCCGTCCACATGCACCGTGCAGGCGCCGCACTGGGCTAGCCCGCATCCGAACTTGGTGCCGGTCAATTTCAATTCGTCGCGCAAGACCCACAATAGCGGTGTATCGCCGTCGACATCGACGCTGCGTTCTTCGCCATTGATCTTGAGTGTAACCATGACTGTCTCCCGTCCAGTTCGCGGATTGGACGACGATGCACAACGGCCATTTCCGCTAACGCAATTTTCGAAAAAGGTATTCGGATGGAATTCTTGAAGGGCTGCTTGGCGATTAATGCGCGCTCAGCCACACGTTACGGCAAATAGGGTTGAGTCAGGAAAAGGGAAGTGTCGGGAAACGGGTTCCGGTCTGATGCGGAACGGGCGCGGTGAAATGCTGGTGCGCAAAAGAAAAGGCGGCCGAAGCCGCCTTTTCGAACACTTGCTGGCTGATGGACTTAGAAGTCCATGCCGCCTGCCGGACCGGCCCTGGCCGGTCCAGCGACTTTTTGATGATGGGCGGCTTTATGGACTTCCGGGCAAAAGAAAAGGCGGCCGAAGCCGCCTTTTCGAACACTTGCTGGCTGGTGGACTTAGAAGTCCATGCCGCCCATGCCGCCGCCGGGCATTGCCGGTGCCGCGGATTCCTTCTTCGGAAGCTCGGCAACCATCGCCTCGGTGGTGATCAGCAGGCCGGCAACCGAAGCTGCGTCCTGCAGCGCGGTGCGCAC
>JAGRLC010000153.1 GCA_020441995.1 Rhodobiaceae bacterium | reverse complement strand
GCCGCGGCCCGGCTCGATGATGGTGCGCGGCAGACGGTTGCCGAAGTGACGGATCAGCGCGGAATGGATCGAGGCGCCATAGGCTTCGGCCGCCGGGATGTCCTTCAGGTAGCGGGTCGGAAAACCGCCGCCCATGTTCACGAGGGTGAGCACGATGCCGCGGGCTTCCAGAGCGCGGAACACCATCGAGGCATCGGCAAGCGCCGCATCCCAGGCGTTGGTGTCGGTCATCTGCGAACCGACGTGGAAGGAAACGCCGGCCGCGACGAGGCCGAGGCTGTGAGCGTATTGCAGCACGTCGATCGCCATGGCGGGATCGCAGCCGAACTTGCGCGACAGCGGCCATTCGGCGCCGTCGCCGGAGGTCAGCACGCGGCAGAAGACGCGGGCGCCGGGAGCGGCGCGGGCGATCTTCTCGACTTCCTCGAAGGCATCGACGGCGAACAGGCGCACACCCAGCGCATAGGCGCGGGCAATGTCGCGCTCTTTCTTGATGGTGTTGCCGAAGGAAATGCGGTCGGGCGTCGCGCCGGCATCGAGCGCCATTTCGATCTCGACGACGGATGCGGTGTCGAAGCTCGAGCCGAGTTCGGCGAGCAGGCGCAGGATTTCCGGTGCCGGGTTGGCCTTAACGGCGTAGAAGATCGCCGAGTCGGGCAGCGCCTTGCGATAGGTTGAATAGTTGTCGCGAACGACATCGAGGTCGACGACGAGGCAGGGGCCTTCGGGACGTCGGGTTGCGAAGAAATCCATCACGCGCTGCGTTGCCATTGCTCTTAACTCCAATCGCTTCTCTGCCGGCTCACGCGGCAGTTGCGTCCCTCCGGTTGATGGCGGACGGCATGCGCTTTGGACGCGCACGCGGTCCACGCGATCAGCGTGGGACAGGGCCAATAACCGGGCATGCGAAACGCAATTCCGGCGGTTATTTGAGCCTTTGGATTGGAGCGGAGAACCGCGCCGCACTGCCAGGCAAGGATGGTGTGCCTCTTCAGTGACCCCGGCTTTTGGAACAGCCGGCAGAGACCAAAAAAGCCCGCACCGTCGTTGCTTGAGGATGTCTAGCTTCGAGCCATTCTTCCGACTGAAGCGGCGGGTTGTCCCCGCCTTGTGCCGACATCGATGGGCACGTGCGACTTTGGGCGCGCTGTAAATGATGTAATTCGCTCCCCAACGCAAGGGGGTAAGGGGCACGTCGCGAATTTTTTTTCGTTAAGGCATCATTACCGGCGACTGAGCGGCCATTGACCCGCATCAACGCAAGTTTTCTGCATTTTGCAGGAGAATGGCCGAGTCGTGCCATTATAAACTTGGCGCGCGCAAACGGGGGGCGAGATGGCGGAAACTGAGAAAGACGGTGTCGGTGCTGTAAACAGCGTGGTGGAAACGGCGAATTCCGGCGCGATACCGGAACTGGCGGAAACGCCAGCAGCACACCGCATTGCCGCGCTTCGCCATGATCGCGAGTCTGTCCGCCGCCTGTTTGAAACAGGGGAGTACCCCTACAAGAACAAGGTTCGCCGCAAGGACTACGAGAACCACAAAGCCGAACTGCAGATCGAACTGCTGAAGGTTCAGGAGTGGGTACGCGAGACCGGCGAGAAAATCGTCATCCTGTTCGAGGGCCGCGATGCCGCCG
>JAGRLC010000152.1 GCA_020441995.1 Rhodobiaceae bacterium | reverse complement strand
ATGCGGTCGAACAGGGTGCGCATGTCGTAGATGGAATCGATTGCGACACCCGCCATGCCGACATCGCCCATGACGCGGGGATTGTCGGAATCATAGCCCCGGTGCGTCGCAAGATCGAAGGCGATGGAAAGCCCCTTCTGACCGGCGGCAAGGTTGCGGCGGTAGAAAGCGTTGGAATCCTCAGCCGTCGAGAAGCCGGCGTACTGGCGGATCGTCCACGGCTTCTGGACGTACATGGTCGGGTACGGGCCGCGCAGGTATGGCGCGATGCCTGGCCAGGATTGCAGGAAGTCGAGACCGTCGCGGTCGCCCGCGCCGAATTGCGCGGGGATCGAAATCCCTTCGGGCGTGTCCCAGGCATCGGCACTTGGCGCCGCGCCAGTTGCCTTCGCGGCGAACTCGACCTTGGTGAAATCGGGCAATCCGGTCATCGTCTTGAGCCCTTCCTTAACCGCCGAACGCCGCATGCGCGGCATCGAGCATCTCAAGAATATCACATCCGGCGTAGATGAACCGCGTGACGCCCGCGCCTTTCAACGCCGCCTCCTGTTCGCCACCGCGACCTGCAAGCCAAACTTCGCTCACGCCGGCGGATTTCAGCGCGGTCACCAGCGCCACCGCATGATCGGCGTAGAGCGCGTCGGATGAGCAGATAACAGCGAGCTTGCTGCCGGACTGCAGCGCGGCGGATGCGATCTCGGCCGCATCGGTTCCGCCATCGCCGGTCTTAGCGGCAATGCCGCCTGCGGCCAGCGCATTGGCGGCGAACATGGCGCGCGCGTTGAAGTCGGGCACATTGCCGATCGCCGCGAGAAATGCCGTGGGGCGGTCTTTCGCCGCATCGGCCCTGTCGCGGAAGGCCTCAAAAAGCGCAGCAACGCGCATGGCCGGCATCAGCCCCGTCTCTCCGGCTTCGGGGGCAGGCATCAGCACAGCAGGAGTCTTCTCGGCAATGTTGGGGAACTCGGAAACACCGGTCAGCGGCACCTTGCGGCGCGCGATGTCCTTTTCAAGCGCGGCGCGGGCTTCCGCAACCTGCTTCGGGAAACTGTCCGAGGTCATGGCCGCGATGGCGCCGCCCTCAGCCTCGATCCGCTGGAATAGCTTCCAGGCCGCCTCCGCCATTTCCTGCGTCACGGCCTCGATATAGCCGGAACCGCCCGCGGGATCGGCGACGCGGTAGAGGTTGGATTCACCGGTCAGCACATTCTGGATATTGCGCGCGACACGGCGGGCGAAGCCATCCGGCAAGCCCAGCGCCAGCGTATGCGGCAGGACCGTCACGCCATCGGCGCCACCAAGCCCGGCGGCGGAAACGGCGGCGGTGACGCGCAGCAGGTTCACGTATGGATCGGCCCGCGACATCATCCGCCATGCGGTTTCGGCTTCGATGCGCAGCGGCGCTTCAGGAAGACTGGAAGCGTCCAGCACGCGGGCCCAGAGCAGGCGCATGGCGCGGAGCTTGGCGATGCCGGGGAAAATGTCGGCATCAGCGGAAAGGATCGCCAGCGCACGGCCGGACATATCCGCCATATCGAGCCCGGCCTTGCCGCCGGCGCGCAGGGCTTCGACCAGGGTGGCCAACACGTAGGCCAGTTCCTGGGCAGGCGTTCCGCCCGCGTCATGCACGGCGCGGCCGTCGCCGGTGATCAGCGTTCCGGCAAAGCCATGCCTGGACAGATCGGCAAGTTCCTTGCCCCAGCTTTCAAGCGCCGGAGCCGTGGCGCCGGTTGCGGCATATGCCGCCAGCGGATCGAAACCGAAATCGACGCTAAGTACGCCCGCATCGTCGCCGCGCCGCGCGGCGATGCCCGCAAGCTCGGCAGCCAGGTCCGATGTGTCCGTCCCCGCATCGAGACGGATGCGGACCAGTTCCGGCATGACGCCATCAAGGCGGGTTGCCAGCGCTGAAGGGGCGGCGCCGAAGCCACGCGCGCCAACGCCAGCTTTTCCGACCAGAACGAGACCATCGGCCCCGCCTTCCAGATCGGCGAGCGCCAAATGCGCCGCATCGCTGTCATGAGGGTGATCGACACGCTGGGAGAGCGTCCACGGCCCGGCTGCCGCGCGCGCGGGGCGGGCCTTCGCCTCGACAGTCTGCGGATAGAGCGGCTGGATTTTATAGCCGTCGCGGGTGGTCTTTGTCAGGACCTTGTCGAAGTCGGCGCCTTTCAGCGCCTTTTCGACCGCAGCGCGCCAGTCCTGTTCGCCGGCGGGTGAAAAACCGCCTGCCAGATTGCCTGCATCAAGACCAAGCGCACTCATATTACCGCCACCCTCACACGAACTGACTGATACCCGGGATCGACTTCACGATATCATTGACGAGGTCGTCGCCGGCATTCTCGCGGGCATAGCCGACGACTTCACGGGTGACGCCCTGGACTTCGCCCATGCCGAGACCGGCGGCCTGCATCTGGCCCATGGCGCCCATGGCCGCCATCATGCCGCCACCGAACATGCCGCCGCCGGCGTCCTTGCCGGCCATTTCCGCCGATCCGGGAAGCTTTTCAAACAATTCGGCCACCTTGTCCTTGGGACCGGCCTGCTTGAGGAAACCGAGAATGATCTCGATGGATTTCTTCGCCTGCTCCTCGGTGACGCCGACTTTCGTCATGATGCGGCTCACAAGATCTTCGAGCATGGTGGTAACCTCCTGAAAACGTGCATGCGTCCACGGCCACTCGCGCCGCTGAACCTCATATACGCTGTGGCCGCTCTCGAGCTTTGATATTTCGCCGAGTATATCGCATGCGCGGCAAAGCGCGCGCAACCAATGGGCCGATGAATAAATGGTATGACAGCAACGGTTTCCGGCAAGCCGCGAAGCGCCTATAAGATGCGGCATACAAAAGATATCAGCCCAGCGGCTAAGGGGATTGACCAAAACATGCAGGAAAATTCGGTTCTGATCGGCGCCAGCCCGGAGGGACAGCAGTTCCTCGACCTCAAACTCGCCAACCGGCACGGGCTGGTTACCGGCGCCACCGGCACCGGCAAGACGGTGACGCTGCAAATTCTGGCCGAAGGCTTTGCCGCGCAGGGCGTCCCGGTCTTCTGCGCCGACGCCAAGGGCGATCTTTCCGGCATCGCTGAAACTGGCGAGCCGAAGGATTTCATCACCAAGCGCGCGCAGGACGTGGGGCTTGGCGAGATGGAGTACAGCCCCTCGCCTGTCATCTTCTGGGACCTGTTCGGCGAACAGGGCCACCCGATCCGCACCACCGTCACCGAGATGGGTCCGCTGCTGCTGTCGCGCATGCTCGATCTGTCCGACGCGCAGGAGGGCGCGCTCAACATCGCCTTCAAGATCGCCGACGACGAAGGCCTGCTGCTGGTCGACCTGAAAGACCTCAAGGCCCTGCTGATGGAACTGGTGGAGCGGCCCGACGAAATCCGCTCTGAATACGGCAGTGTCTCGAAAGCCTCCATCGGCACGATCCAGCGCAAGATGCTGGTGTTCGAAAACCAGGGCGGCGAAGAGTTCTTCGGCGAACCGGCGCTCGACATCCGCGACCTTATGCGCATCGACCGCGACGGACGCGGCTTCATCTCGGTGCTCGCCGCCGACAAGCTGATGCAGAGCCCGCGTCTCTACGCGATGTTCCTGCTCTTCCTGATGTCGGAGCTTTTCGAGGAACTGCCGGAAGTCGGCGACCCGGAAAAGCCGAAGCTGGTCTTCTTCTTCGACGAAGCGCATTTGCTGTTCGACGAAGCGCCGCCGATCCTTATGGACAAGATCGAGCAGGTCGTGCGCCTGATCCGCTCCAAGGGCGTTGGCGTCTATTTCGTCACCCAGAACCCGCTCGACATTCCCGAAAGCGTGCTCGCCCAGCTCGGCAACCGTGTCCAGCATGCACTGCGCGCATACACCCCGCGCGAACAGAAGGCGGTGAAGACGGCAGCCGACACCTTCCGCCAGAACCCGGAATTCGACACCGCCGAAGCGATCACCCAGCTTGGCGTCGGCGAAGCGCTTGTCTCCACCCTTGGCAAGAAGGGCGTGCCTTCCATCGTCCAGCGCACGCTGATCCGTCCACCGGCCTCACGCATCGGCCCGCTCGATTTCAAGGAGCGCGAAGCCGTCATGGACGACAGCCCGGTCCGCGGCATGTACGACACGCCCATTGACCGGGAATCCGCCTTCGAGGTGCTCTCCGAACGCGCCGAAAAACGCCTCAAGGAAGCCAAGGAAGCGGAAGAGCGCGCGGCGCGCGAGAAGGAACTGGCGAAACGCGAAAAGGAAGCGGAGAAGCGTTCCTCAAAGCGCTCGTCGCGTTCAAGCCGCAGCGACACGCTGACCGAAGCGGTGCTGAAGTCCGCCGGGCGTTCGGTCGCCCGCTCCGTCGGCACCCAGCTTGGCCGCGCCATCCTGCGCGGCGTGCTCGGCTCGCTTCTTCGTTGATTTTTGACGCAATTCAGGGCGGAAAACCGCGCACAGTTTTCCTGGAATTGCTTTAGACCCGGAGTTCTTTATGTCCGATATCGAAGCCGTTCTCGCCAAGGTCGATGCCGATCTCGACGCGAGTCTGGAACGCCTGTTCAAGCTGCTGCGCATCAAGTCGGTCTCGACCGACCCGGCCTTCGCAGACGAGTGCGTCGCCTGCGCCGACCATCTGGTCGATGACCTGAAATCGATTGGCTTCGATGCCTCGCGCCGCAAGACCATCGGCCACCCGATCGTCGTTGCCCATGGCGGACCCAAGCCTGAAAGCGGCACAGGACCGCATGTCCTCTTCTATGGCCACTACGATGTGCAGCCGCCGGACCCGCTGGAGAAATGGACCAGCGGCCCGTTCGAGCCGGTCATCAAGGATACCCCGAAAGGCAAGCAGATCGTGGCGCGCGGCGCGTGCGACGACAAAGGCCAGTTGATGACCTTCGTGGAGGCGGCGCGCGCCTATATCGCCGTCACCGGCGGCCTGCCGATCCCGATCACGATCATGCTGGAAGGCGAAGAGGAATGCGGCTCGAAAAGCATCGGACCGTTCTTCGCCGAGAACAAGGACGAACTGAAAGCCGATGTGGCGCTCGTCTGCGACACCGGCATGTGGGATCCGGAAACCCCTGCCATCTCAACGGGCCTGCGCGGCCTTGTTCATGACGAGGTGTTCGTCACCGGGCCTTCGCGCGACCTGCATTCGGGCATGTATGGCGGCCCGGCGATGAACCCGATCCGCGTGCTTTCGAAAGTGCTCGCCGCCCTGCATGACGTGGACGGACGCGTCACCATTCCCGATTTCTATGAGGGCGTCAGCGATGTCCCCGCCGAGGTCAAGGCGCAATGGGAGACGCTTGGTTTCGACGAGGCTGAATTCCTCGGCGAGGTGGGCCTGAGCGTTCCCGCCGGCGAAAAGGGCCGCAGCGTTCTGGAACAGATCTGGGCGCGTCCCACGGCGGAAGTGAACGGCATCATCGGTGGCTATACCGGTATCGGCTCAAAAACCGTCATTCCGTCCGTAGCCAGCGCCAAGCTGACCTTCCGCCTCGTCGGCGAGCAGAACCCCGCCAAGATCGTGAAGAACTTCCGCACCTTCGTGCGCGAGCGCATCCCCGCCGACTGCAAGGTCGAGTTCTCGCCCGATGGCGGCGGTGCGGCGGCGCTCACGCTTCCGCTCGACAGCCCGCATCTGGCGGCGGCGCGCCGCGCGCTGAGGACTGAGTGGAACAAGGATACGATGATGATCGGCATGGGTGGCTCGATCCCCATCGTTGGCGATTTCAAAAAGGCTCTGGGGATGGATACGTTGCTTGTCGGCTTCGCGCTCGACGACGACGGAATGCACTCGCCGAACGAGAAATACAACCTTACGAGCTTCCACAAGGGCATCCGCTCGTGGGTGCGTATCATCGACGAACTGGCGAAGGGATAAACTCGGCGGCTGGCGGCGCCTACTTCCCGGACTGCGTCTTGTAGCCGTTCGGAAGCGGCGGAACGAACTTGAGATAAGCGGCAATCGCTGCGCGGTCTTCGGCGGGCAGATGCGACATGTTGCCGACGACCGCGCCCATCGATCCGCCGAGGCTGTCGAACTCCGGCGTGAAGCCGGTTTCCAGCGCATAGGCGATGTCTTCCTCAGACCATGAGGCCAGCCCCTGCTCGTGCGGGGTGATGTTGGAAACGATGCCTTTGCCCTCAGGGTTCGGCGCGCCGGAGAGCCATTTGTCGGTCTGCAAACCGCCGAAGACATCGCGTGGCGTGTGGCATTCGCCGCAGTGTCCCGGCCCCTTCACGAGATAGGCGCCGCGATTGATCTGATCGGTCGCGTCCGGATCCGGCTGGAACGGCTTGCCGTCGAGATAGAGCAGCTTCCAAAGGCCAAGCCCACGGCGGATGTTGAAGGGAAAGCCGACCTCGTGATCGGGCGCCTTGCCCGCCACCTTCGGCAGCGTGTCGAGGAACGCTTTCAGATCGAGCACATCCTGCAGCTTCATGCGCTGGTAGGATGTGTAGGGGAAAGCCGGATAGAAGTGGCTGCCGCCTGGAGAAATGCCCTTCGTCATGGCGTTGACGAAATCGAGATCGCTCCATCCGCCGATGCCATCTTCCGGATCAGGCGAGATATTGGGAGCAATGAAAGCCCCGAACGGGCTTTCAAGCCGCACGCCACCGGCGAGGCTCTTCTTGTCGTCGGAGCCCGGCGCGGCATGGCATGACGAGCAGCCGCCGGCGTAGAAAACCAGCTCGCCCTTCTGCGCATCAGGCGTGTAGCCCTGCATGGTTGCCGGCAAGGCATCCAGCGGACGCGGCATGGTCAGCCACCAGAAAACACCGGCGCCGACGAGCGCGAGTATCAGAATCAGCCTGAACAGCCGCTTCATCGCTCTTACCCCTCAGCGCCGGTTATTCGTCTTAACTGAACTGCGCAAAAAGCGATCAGCTCTTCTTGATGCGGTAGTCGTCGTGGCAGCCCTTGCAGGTGCCACCGATTTCACCGAGCTGGGCCTTAAGCTCATCGAGGCTCGTCGCGGGCGTTGCAATCGCCTTGGCGGTTGCATCTTCCATCGCCTTGGCCTTCTCGACGAAGCCGGCCATGTCTTCCCAGATCTTCGGGGCGGCTTCGGTGTCCATGCCTGTCTCGGAGCCTTCCGGGAAAAGATGCGGCAAGCCGATCGCCGCGTTGTTCATGGCCCGGATGGCGAGATTGGCCGCGGTCGCGTCGAACTCGGTTTCGCCCTTGGCCATCTTCGCTATGGCCCCGATCGAGGCGCCGGTGTTCTTCATCATCGCCTGGCGGCTGGCAATCGGATCATCACTCGCGGAAGCGGCGGCAATGCCGGCAGCCAGTATGAGAGCACCTGCTGCAACGGTCGCTTTACGGATCATATTGGTTGTCCTCTCCAAGTCGTTATGGGGGTATCGGAGCATGAATGCATGACACCGGCAAGGCAGCATGAACATGTGCCGTTCAACGGTGCCGCGAGGCAATGGTTGCAATAAGAGGCCATGCCGCAAATCAAATATTCGTCAGACCTGTTCGCACATGCAGCATGAATGGCAGCAATGCCGGGGTTTGTGTTGACGCAGCAAGCGCACGGGCTTTGGATACAAAAAAGGGTCGAGACCCGACCGACGCGGAGGATGCTCACAGATGGCCGAACTGACAAAGACCTGGAACTGGTACGATGGCGAGTGGCTGGAAGGAAATCCCGGCATTATCGGCCCGCGCACCCATGCGATCTGGCTGGGTTCATGCGTATTCGACGGCGCGCGCTATTTCGAAGGCGTAACGCCCGACCTCGACCGCCATTGCGAGCGGGTGCAGAAATCTGCCGAGGCACTCGGCCTCAACGCGACCATGAAGACAGGCGAAATTCTCGAACTGGTGCAGGAAGGCCTGTCGAAGTTCGACGGCAAAACCGCGCTCTATATCAAGCCGATGTATTGGGCCGAGGAAGGCGGCTACGTCTCTGTTCCCCCGCTAGCGGAATCGACCCGCTTCTGCCTGTCCATCTATGAAGCGCCGATGCACGACCCGACCGGCATTTCAGTCACCAAGTGCTCGTTCCGCCGCCCGACCATCGAAACCGCGCCGGTCAACGCCAAGGCGGCCTGCCTCTATCCCAATTCGGGCCGGGCGCTGCGCGAGATACAGGCGAAAGGCTTCGACAACGCGGTGGTGCTGGATTCGCTCTCCAATGTCGCCGAACTCGCCACCGCAAACCTGTTCATGGTCAAGGACGGCGAGGTGCACACCCCCTACCCGAACGGCACGTTCCTGAACGGCATCACACGCCAGCGGGTGATCGCGCTGCTGCGGGCAGACGGGATCAAGGTTCACGAGCGCTCGATCGCCTACCCGGAACTGACCGAGGCCGACGAACTTTTCTCAAGCGGCAATTATCTGAAAGTCAGCCCGATCGGGCGGATCGACGACCGCAACCTGCAGCCGGGCCCGATCTACACCCGCGCCCGCGAGCTCTACTGGGACTGGGCGCACTCGTAGGTCAGAGTCACCTGGCGATTGATTGCGCCTTCTCGACCGCAGCGTCCAGACCGGCTTCGATACTGTCGTAGAGCGGGGAATTCCGCATCGCCAGAAGCCCCGCCGCAGTCGTTCCGGCATAGTCGATCATCTCTTTCACATGATCGGCGGGCGTCGGCTTCTCGTGAGCGAAGATCGTGCCGCTGGCGAGAAACAGCTGGCGGATCGCCCGGTCCGCAACAGCTGGATCGATGCCGCGGTTCACGGCATAGTCGGTCATGCATTTCGCATACATCGCGACAAAGCCGGGCACCGGGCCGGTCATTGCCGTGAAGAGATCGATCTGGCGCTCCTCGGGCACTTCGTCGGCAACACCGCAAGCCGAGAGCAGGCGTTGCGCCGCCTCCCGGTCTTCAGCCGTGACGCCATCCCCCGCACACCAGACCGAATAAGCCAGTCTCAAGCCGGCGGCGGGACTCGACATGCAGCGGATGATGCGCTTCGCGCCGGTCTTGCCGGCCATGTCTTCGATCGTGACTCCGGCCATGACGGACATGACGAGGCTATCGCCAGCATCGATATCAACTGCGCCGAACTGCGCCGGCGGCACCGACAGCAGGATGACATCGCATGTGTCCGCAAGCTGCTGGTTGTCTGTGCAGAAAGTGATGCCACCCCACTCCGGGAAAGCGGTGTTTATCCCGGAACGGTTCGAGATCCAGAGGTTTTCGGGCGCAACAACACCGCTGCTGAGCCAGCCGCGCACGATTGCGCCGCCGAGCTGTCCGGTTCCGCCGATAACGCCGACTCTCCTGTCCAATGCCACGTGCCGCTCTCCCGGTTTACGATTCCGGAAAAGCCTAGCACGTCAGCCGAGGCTGCCGCAGGCGGCCTGCTCAGGCCTTTTTGGCCGGACAGGTGCTAACGCCAATCAGCGAGTAGGCGGGGCACCAGCCGATCAATGCGGTCAGCAGCGGCACAATGCCGATATAGCCGACCCATTTCCACGAAATATCGGCGGGGCCGAAAACGGCAAAAGCCAGAAGCGCAAAGCCTGCGACAACGCGCAGGATACGGTCGATGGAACCCATGTTGGTCTGCATATCGATCTCCGGTTTCTGTAACGGCCAGCTCCAAGCGTCGGCTGGTTCTGGCCGGAGTAAATATTCTAATTCCAGAATATTATTTGATCGAGATCATCTTCAACGCAACAGAGCCATCACATGGACGTGAAGCGGCGGGTGCGAAGTCTGGCTGGAGATCGCAGGATCGCTATATGGCTGTTGATGACCCGGTTTCTGACGCCCTGCTTGATCATTGGCCTCGCCGCCGCGGCAGGATCTGTTTCCGCCGACCCCCGCAACGATGGCAGACGCTGCACCGCTGACGCGGTTCAGGCCGGCGCGAACTGGAAGGGAACCTATAGCGGAACGGCCCCGAGCGATGTCTCTCCGCGCGGCTGGTCGGGAGAAAGGTGTTTCCGCTCGCAGCAGACATGCCGCGCGTGGCTCAACCGGATTGCCGGGCTGTATAGCTATTCAACACGCACCAGCAGGTGCGAGCGCCTGTAGCGCGCCTCTTTGCAAGCGCTGCACAAAGACAAAGGGCGCACCGGAGTTCCGGCGCGCCCTTCGAAATATCTGTCTTCCGTCAGGATCAGGCGGTTGCCTTGCGGTACATTTCCTCGACGTATTCCCAGTTGATGAGATGGTCGACGAAAGCCGCCAGATAGTCCGGACGGCGGTTGCGGTAGTCGATGTAGTAGGAGTGTTCCCAAACATCGCAGCCGAGGATCGGAGTCGCGCCGTGAACCAGCGGGTTCTCGCCGTTCGGCGTTTTCATGATCTCGAGCTTGCCGCCCTTGACCGCAAGCCAGCACCAGCCGGAACCGAACTGCGTCGTGCCGGCCTCGATGAACTTGCCGCGGAACTCGTCAAAGGAGCCGATGTCGGAGGCAATCGCCTTTTCCAGCGATCCGGGAAGCGAGTCGCCACCACCGCCGGGCTTCATCCAGCTCCAGAAGTGGA
>JAGRLC010000151.1:2534-4035 GCA_020441995.1 Rhodobiaceae bacterium | reverse complement strand
AGGAAGCTTTCCTTGTAGGTGCCGGAAAGCGCGTCGATGAACTGCTCGTCGTCGGAGGTGCCAAGCGTCGCAACGACGATCGCCTGGGTCTCGCCACGGGTGAACAGGGCCGAACCGTGGGTGCGCGGCAGGATGCCGGCTTCCGAAACGATCGGGCGGACCTGATCGACCTTGCGGCCGTCGATGCGGACGCCGTCATCAAGGATGCCCCAGCGCACGATCTTGGCTTCGAGCTTCTTCAGAACGTCGCCGACCTGAACCTTGGTCGGGCCGTCTTCCGGCACGTTACCTTCCGGGAAGAAATGCTCGGTGACCTTTGCCTTGGCGGCGTCGATGGCGTTCTTGCGCTCGGTCTTTTCCTTGATCTTGTAAGCGGCGCGCAGGTCGGCCTCGGCGATCTCGGCGGCCTTGGCGGCGATTTCGGAGAGATCGGCGACGGTGTGCTCGCGCGGCTCCTTGGCTGCCTTTTCGGCGAGCTTGATGATCGCGTCGATGACCGGCTGGAAGCCTTTGTGGCCGAACATGACGGCGCCGAGCATGTCGTCTTCCGAAAGCTCCTTGGCTTCCGATTCAACCATCAGGACCGCATCGCCCGTACCGGCAACAACGAGGTCAAGCTCGGTCTCCGGCATCTGGTCGATGGTCGGGTTGAGAACGAACTCGCCGTTGATGCGGCCGACGCGGGCACCGCCGATCGGGCCCATGAAGGGCACGCCGGACAGCGTCAGTGCGGCGGAAGCGGCAACCATGCCGACAACGTCGGGATCGTTTTCCATGTCATGGGAGAGGACCGTGATGATGACCTGCGTGTCGCACTTGTAGCCTTCGGCGAAGAGCGGGCGGATCGGACGGTCGATGAGACGCGAGGTCAGCGTCTCCTTTTCGGTGGGACGGCCTTCGCGCTTGAAGTAGCCGCCGGGAATGCGGCCGGCTGCGAAGAACTTTTCCTGGTAGTTGACGGTGAGGGGGAAGAAGTCGAAGCCGGCCTTGGGCTGTTTCTCGGAGACGACTGTGGCAAGCACCGTGGTCTCGCCGTAGGTCGCCAGAACGGCGCCGTCTGCCTGGCGGGCAACCTTGCCGGTTTCCAGAACCAGCGGACGGCCGCCCCAATCGATTTCTTCGCGTTGAATATCAAACATCTTGCTCTTTCAAGCTCCGTGTATATGCGCCGAGTCCCGCGCCGGACGATCCGGCACGGCTAATCTTCTGGCGCTGCACAGTGAGCCATGGGCAAGACGGCCGGACGCTTCATCCATTCGGGCCGGATATTGATCCGGCATCTCGAAGCGCCCGGCGATCCCCCCATGGCGCTCTGCGCGTCGGGGAATCTGGCGCGGCTGGCGAAGACCGCCGCCGCGCCGGCGAATTCTATAAGACCCGGGCCTTAGCGGCGGATGCCGAGACGGCCGATCAGGTCCTTGTACCGCGCCTCGTCCTTCTTGCGGACATAGTCGAGGAGCTGGCGGCGCTGCGAAACCATCTTGAGAAGGCCGCGGCGCGA
>JAGRLC010000151.1:0-2479 GCA_020441995.1 Rhodobiaceae bacterium | reverse complement strand
ACCTGCACTTCAGCCGAACCGGTATCGCCGGACTTCTTGGCGTACTCGTTGATCAGCTCGGCCTTGCGTTCAGCAGTAATCGACATCGTCTTTCCTTTCCAAAACTAAGAGAACAGGCCCTGTTCCACCGTCAGGCGGGCATGCAGAATTCTGTCATGACCGGATCTTGAGGTTTTGAGAGCCGCAGCAGCGGCACATGCCGGGATGTCGTCCAGCACGGTCGCGCGGCACATCCTCATATGGGATGCAAACGCGGCGCCCTTATGACCGATTTTTCCCCGTTTGGCCAGCCATAATCGGCTTTTCAGTACTGGAACACGCGGCGGGGATGAATCTGGCCGCCAGCGCCTTCCGCCAGGGCAACGGCAACGCCATCGCACATGACGCAGACGGGGCCATGGACGACAGGCGCATCGCGGCCGCGCAGCAGAATTGGCTGGCCACGGCGCAGGGTTGCCGCATCATCGAAGCCGACCTCAACGCGGGGCATATCGGTCAGAGCCGACTCCAGCGGCTGGACGAGAGAAGCGAGCGCTTGCGGGCCTTTTTCAGCCGCGGCCTCGATTTCCTCAAACGTCACCATGGCGGCCTCGTGGAACGGGCCGACACGCAGGCGGCGCAACATACCGACATGAGCGTGGCAGCCCATCGCCTCGCCCAGGTCACGGGCAATGGCGCGAATGTAAGTCCCCTTGCCGCAATCGCAGTCGAAGGTTGTGCGCTCAACCAGCCTGTCGTCGCCATCATCAATGCGGCGAAGATCGTGGATCTCGACCTCGCGCGACGGCATTTCGACATCCTCCCCGCTACGGGCCAGCTTGTAGGCACGCTCGCCGCCGATCTTGATCGCGGAATATTGCGGCGGCACTTGGCGGATGGTTCCGATGAAGGCCGGCAGCGTGGCGTCGATCTCTGACAGCGCCGGGCGCTTCTCACTGGTTGCAACCGCTTCGCCCTCAAGATCGTCGGTCGATGTGCGCACACCCCAGACCGCCTCGAAGCGATAGGTCTTGCTGCCGTCGACGATGAAGGGAACCGTTTTCGTCGCCTCGCCGAAAGCGACGGGCAGCATGCCGGTCGCCAGCGGATCGAGGGTGCCGGCATGGCCTGCTTTCGGGCAATCGAACAGCCGCTTGAGGCGGCCCAATGCCGCGTTGGACGATAGCCCCAGCGGCTTGTCGAGTGCGATCCAGCCGTGAACGGTGGCCTTGCGGCGTTTGCGGGACATGGTCGCAGTTTCCAGATTGTGACGTGTAGGACCGGCGCGTCAGGTCAGCGCCGTGTTGCGGAAAACCGGTAGCTGGTGGAAATATCGCGTCATGACAAGCAAAAAACCCTTTTCCCCCGAAGACGCCGACATCCATCTGAGCGCGGACGAGGCGCTCGTCCTGTTCGATCTCCTGTCGCGGTGGTGCGAGGACGGCGAGACCCCCACGCCCGGCGGCGACTGTTTCGAAAGCACGGCGGAATGCGCCGCGATCCATGGTTTGCTCGCCAGCCTGGAGCGCCGGCTTGTGACACCCATGCGCGGCGACTACCACGAATATCTGCGTGAGGCGCGGCTGCGCCTCGCGCCCGCATGGGATTACCCGACGCTCAGAGGGTGACAGGCCGCCGGACGGGACCCCGGACCATGCGCGTCCTACGCGTCACTGTCTTCCGGCGGGTCCAGCGTATCGCGGCGCACTTCGGGCGAATCCAGCAGCGCGTCCATGCGGGCCCCGGCATCGAAACTGTCGTCGCGCACAAAGGTGATGTCGGGGGTGTTCTTCAGATTCACCCGGCGCGCCATCAGGCCGCGCACATATTTGCGGTGCCGGTTCAGCGCCGCGATGACTTCCGCCTCGTCGCGCCCGCCAAGCGGCATGACATAGGCTGAAGCGTGCTTGAGATCCGGGCTGACGCGCACTTCCGGCACAGTCACCACATGGCTTTCCAGCACAGGATCATTGATCTCGCCGCGCTGCAGAACTTCAGCGAGCGCATGGCGCAACAATTCGCCAACGCGCAGCTGGCGCTGGCCCTGTTTGGAAGAACGCGGCACTACGGCATTCATCACATATGCTCCGGAGCGGTCATGTCCGCCGGGCACAAGGCCCGGCAGCGCATTACAGGCTGCGCTCGATCGACTCGACGCGGTAGCATTCGATCACATCGCCGGGACGCATGTCCTGATAGTTCTCGAAGCCCATGCCGCATTCCTGGCCGACCTCGACGCGCTGCACTTCGTCCTTGAAGCGCTTGAGCGTCGACAGCTTGCCTTCGTGGATGACGACGTTGTCGCGCAGCAGGCGGACACCGACGCCACGCTCGACGTGACCGTCGGTGACGCGGCAGCCAGCCACCTTGCCGACCTTGGAGATGTTGAACACCTCGAGGATTTCGGCGTTGCCGAGCATGGTTTCGCGCAGTTCCGGCGCAAGCAGGCCGGACATGGCGGCTTTGATGTCATCAACCAGGTCGTAGATGATGTTGTAGT